>NZ_LDUJ01000009.1:0-74925 GCF_001043675.1 Lysinibacillus sp. LK3 | reverse complement strand
CGTTTATCCAGTTTTGAAAGAATAAATTATTAGAATATACTTGTAATTTTTATAAGATATGTTATAATAAGTATTGTCTTTCAAATAGTCTAGTGATGATGGCAAAGAGGTCACACCCGTTCCCATACCGAACACGGAAGTTAAGCTCTTTAGCGCCGATGGTAGTTGGGGGCTTCCCCCTGTGAGAGTAGGACGTCGCTAGGCTATATACTAAAATTATTCCGAAGTAGCTCAGTTGGTAGTAGCACCTGACTGTTAATCAGGTTGTCGCAGGTTCGAGTCCTGCCTTCGGAGCCATTCTTGGAGAGTTGTCCGAGTGGCCGAAGGAGCACGATTGGAAATCGTGTAGGCGGTTAACACTGTCTCAAGGGTTCAAATCCCTTACTCTCCGCCAGCACTTTGATTTGTTCCAAACGATGGCCCCTTGGTCAAGTGGTTAAGACACCGCCCTTTCACGGCGGTAACACGGGTTCGAATCCCGTAGGGGTCACCATTTCAATACCCAGATGGAGGATTAGCTCAGCTGGGAGAGCATCTGCCTTACAAGCAGAGGGTCGGCGGTTCGAGCCCGTCATCCTCCACCATTATTTTTACAACATTATAGTATTATCGCGGGGTGGAGCAGTGGTAGCTCGTCGGGCTCATAACCCGAAGGTCGTTGGTTCAAATCCAGCCCCCGCAACCAAATGGTCCCGTGGTGTAGCGGTTAACATGCCTGCCTGTCACGCAGGAGATCGCCGGTTCGATCCCGGTCGGGACCGCCATTTATTTTAAAATATGGGTCAGTAGCTCAGTTGGTAGAGCATTAGATTGAAGCTCTAAGTGTCGGCGGTTCGATTCCGTCCTGACCCATCTTGTTTTTTTTGCCGGTTTAGCTCAGCAGGTAGAGCAACTGACTTGTAATCAGTAGGTCGTGGGTTCGATTCCTATAGCCGGCACCAGATTTTCCCGGAGGGGTAGCGAAGTGGCTAAACGCGGCGGACTGTAAATCCGCTCCTTAGGGTTCGGCGGTTCGAATCCGTCCCCCTCCACCAGTTTTATTATTTTAGGGGCATAGTTCAACGGTAGAATAGAGGTCTCCAAAACCTTTGGTGTGGGTTCGATTCCTACTGCCCCTGCCAATTAATTTTATGGCGATTGTGGCGAAGTGGTTAACGCACCGGATTGTGGTTCCGGCATTCGTGGGTTCGATTCCCATCAGTCGCCCCATCTAATATAAAATTAATAAACATCATAATACAATGGCGATTGTGGCGAAGTGGTTAACGCACCGGATTGTGGTTCCGGCATTCGTGGGTTCGATTCCCATCAGTCGCCCCATTGTTGGGGTATAGCCAAGCGGTAAGGCAACGGATTTTGATTCCGTCATGCCTAGGTTCGAATCCTAGTACCCCAGCCATTTTTGCGGAAGTAGTTCAGTGGTAGAACACCACCTTGCCAAGGTGGGGGTCGCGAGTTCGAACCTCGTCTTCCGCTCCATGTATGACGGCGGCATAGCCAAGTGGTAAGGCACGGGTCTGCAACACCCTTATCACCGGTTCAAATCCGGTTGCCGCCTCCATATTTTAACTGTTAATCGGTTTATCCGATTTTTTTTATCTCCATTATGCCGGTGTGGCGGAATTGGCAGACGCGCACGACTCAAAATCGTGTTCCTTTGGAGTGTCGGTTCGACCCCGACCACCGGTATCAATTACAACGAAGAATCCTTGATATATCAGGGGTTCTTTTTTTGTTGTAAAAAATTATAGAAAGTATATAAACATAGATAAAGGAGCGGGGGACTGAATGGGTCATATTTTTGCCTTTACAGCAGCTATATTTTGCGCTGTATTAGCAAACTAAAGTTATTTAATATAATCTACGTTCATTATGGTAACGTTAACTGATAAATTAATGTGTACTTGCCTCTTAAAAGCAGAAAACGACAAGACAGAGTTTAGTTTCTTCCTTCTCTTAGAAACAAGTGGCATTAAGATATGTTTTGTATCAATGAAACATGAAAACATCAATCACAACGTATGGGTCATGCATGAAGTTGAACTAAAATTTTTGTTCTATTAATTGAAAATTTATATATATTAATTTTACTATTTATTATAAAATATTTTTACCACATTTGTATGATAGGTAGACTAATTTCTCTAAAATGGAAAGTAAAAAAGGATATATCTAAAATATTTGGTAATAACTACCCAAAAACCATTGTGGAATTATAATAAGAAAGGGAGATATTCCAATTTAAAAAAACATACAAAAAGATATATCACAAATTACTATTTATTAGTAAATAAGTCACCATCAATAATGAGGGAAAGAATGTGAGATTATGAAAAAAAAGAATAAAAATTTTAACAAGATAATAGCATCTACAGTTACAGCATCTGTTGTGGTAAGTAGTTTAGTGACAGTGATACCAAATGCTAACGCAGCTGCAACTAAATTCAAAGATGTACAGTCAAATGCATACTTTTATGAAGCAGTAAATAGTTTACATGCACGTAATATTATAAGTGGCTATGAAGATGGTACTTTCCGTCCAAACGAACCTTTAACTCGCGCCCATGCTGCAAAAATCATCGCACTTGCATTAGATTTAGATACAACTAATATTAAGAACCCAGGATTTAAAGATGTCTCTGAAAAGCATAATTTCTATAAATATATTGCTGCATTAGCCGATAAAGGAATTATTGTGGGATCTGAAGGTGAATACAGACCGAATGATCCTGTGAATCGTGCACAGATGGCAAAAATCATCTCATTAGCCTATGATTTAAAATCAGAAAATTCTCAACAAAAAATAAACTTTACAGATGTGAGTCAAGATGATTGGTTTAATAATTATGTTGGGGTATTGATTGAAAATGAAATCACATCCGGAACAACCTCAACAACATTTTCGCCTAATAAAAGTGTGACTCGTGGACAACTAGCAGCATTCATTTACCGTAGTGAAAACAAAATAACACCTGTTCCTGTTCATGTGAATGAGACGATCTCCAATATTACAGATGAGACACTGGTGACTTCTGAAGGTACATACACACTTTCAGATGATCAAAAGAAATGGATTAATCCGAGTAATCTAGCGACATTAAAAGGTGCCAACTTAAAACTAACTATAAAAGAGAATAAAATTGAACAAATACAATCTATTGAATTAACTGCAAAAGGTACACCAAGTACTGATACTAATAACCCCTATGTAAATCATGCTGTCTTTGATGGAAAAGGTGCAACTATCGATTCTACTGTCATTGTAAATAGCGATTACATCACAATGAAGAATATCACCATTAAAGGCGATTTACATGTTGGTAAAGGCGTTGAGAATTCTTTCTACTCTGAATTCTTGAAAGTGGAAGGTAAAACGACGATTGATGATACTTTGCAACTAGCAAATCAAACTAATGCATATAAATCTTTTGGAGCAAAGGTTGCATCTATGAATAACTTACCTATAGCTGCGAATGAAACTAAAGTAAGAGGAAGAGTAGTTTTCAGTGAATTTCAATTGGGTGATGTGGGTGTCGATAAAAATGCTGATGTTATTTTCCTATCGAAAACATCTGGAGCATCTACAGTAGGAGAGATTGTTGTTAATAGCAATGCAATATTAACTGCTGGAAGTTCAGTGGTGCTTCCTAAAGTATTGATTGTCCAGGGAGCTACTGACGTTGTCATTAACTCAAATGTAACTTCTTTACAAGTAACAACTACAGGTGAGGTTAAATTATCTGGTAAAAGTGACATTGTTAATCTATCTCTTATGACAAGTGCAAATGTAAATCTGCAAACAATCGGTCGAGTAAGTAATCTTGAAACACTTAATAGAGAAACAAAAGTTACAATAGGAACAGAAACCAAAATTGGCAACCTTGTTATTCCAACAGGTTCAAAACCTGCTGATATAATTCAAAATTATAATTCTGTAAAAGGCAATGTCGAACGAATTGCTGGAACAAAAAACCCAGATTTATCCGATACGTCATCTGATAACTCAGGTAGCGGGTCTATTGATACAACAGTTCCCATAGCACCATCAGCACCAAAGGGTTTACAAGGGGTGTCTCCAACTTTAGTAGGAAATGATGGTAAGATTACAGGTTTAAATGCAAGTAAGAAATATCAATATAAACTAGTTACAGACACAAGTTGGACGAATGTACCTTTATTAGCAACAGAAATTATTGGCTTAGGTGCAGGAAACTATGAAGTACGGTATGCAGCAAGTGGGAACATACCAGCAAGTTTTTCAACGACGGTATATGTTCAAAGTTCAAATCAATCACAAGCTCCTTCACACATACAATTGGTTAATTACGCGACAGCAGGCAAGGATATGATTGCTTTACCTTCATTACCAGTAGGCTCATTAATTAAAGTGTATGATGCAAGTACAAATGGAAATATCCTTGGAAGCTTTTCAGTAACAACGTCAACTGCACTTAGTCTAGTAGAGATTCTAGGAGGATTTCCTCTAGGACTTGATAAAGTCTATGTAACAGTTACAGAAAACGGAAAAACAGAAAGCACAAGAGTCGAAAAAGGAGTACCAACGACTTTCCCGAATGCGCCAGCAGTTAGTGATATTACTGTTACTGACAATGCTACTGGGGCAGACAAAGTGACAGTTAAACTACCTTCCCCAATAGGTGATTATATGATTTCTGTATACGATGTTTCAGGCAATCAATTAGAATGGGGTATACTTCCTGACGGAAATGGTGAAAAATCAATTGCGATTTCCTCTGGTTTTGCTAATGGGATGTCTGAAATTGATGTAGCAATTATAAAAGTAACAGACAATGGTACTCAATATGCAGAGAGTTTAAGAACACGAGTTAGCATCGGATCTTTAAGCCCATTAGCTGTTACGGCAGTGGACGATCCATTCAGTAACGATAAAATAAATATTACAGTTGGTGAACCTGTAGATTTAGGTAATGAGTTTGCTTTTAAAGTTTTTGATGATGCGAATGCAGCAGACGCTGGAAAGCCATCATTAAATGCTGATGTATCTTCTTGGGAAACACTTCCGCCTGATGGTAAAATTTCATCAGCTGCTGGTAAGGTAGTTGTTGTAGTAGAAAGAACGTCAGCAGGTAAACTCGCGAAAAAGATTGGACAAGTAGTTGCTAATACAATAGTAAATAACCCATTGCTAGAAACGGTTACGATAGATGGTAAAGATGGGGTCAGCTCACAAGATGGAAAAATGGAAACCATTCGCCTAAAATTTTCAGCAAATATTGATCCAACGACAGTAACTAAGGATTCATTTACAGTCCCTGGCTTTACTGTAGAATCTATAAAAGTAACAGACAAAAATGGAAGAACGCCACTGCTTAGCAATGGTAATCCTAATCCATTATATACACAAGGTGAAAACAAATATATTACAATTAGAGTGGAACCAATGATTGGTACTCACTTCACACCAGAGGTTATTCAAAATCCAAATGAATCTATCATAGATATCAATGGAGTGAATATAGCTGGGATTCATGTGACAGCAGTTGATCAGGCTGCACCAGTTATTATTAGTTCAGGCTTCATAGATAAGGGTTCTAACGGTGTAGATGTAGGGGATCAGTTAACGATTATCTTCTCAGAGGATGTAAATCTTGGTTTGGCTAATCTAATTGATTTAGCGAATGATTTTACTTTAAGTAATCAAACAAATTCTACGTTTGCTTTTGCTAATGATGATACCTTTGAACTTTTAGGAAATACCGTAACTGTCACGTTAGGTGCAACAACCGTATCAAAAATTGAACAAAATACAACCATCACGATGAGTGCAAATGGTAACGATATTTCTTTAAAAGACGCTGCTTTGAATAAAGCGAAGCCTCAAAAAGAATTTGTGAATGAAACAGTCTATTCTGATGCAAAAACAATAAATATAACGAATATACCATTAACAATTGTAAATCCAATTACTGCACCTAATGCAATGAAAGCACAAGGAACGAATGCAGGAACAATGAAACTGACAGGATTAACAGATGGTGTTACGTATGAATATATAATAGATAGTAATGCTACGACATCTATTAGCACAGACTGGGCAGGCGCAACATTAATACCCCTATCAGGAACAACAGAAATTGATAATATTTCGATAAATGCGGGTCAATTTGTGCATATTCGTATAGCTTCAGCAGGAGGGCAACCAGCAAATGATGTGCAAGATTTAGCGCAAATCGAGTTAAATGATATCAAACCTGCTGCTGCACCTGAACCTACAGTAGCGGTTGGTGTTGCTGGGTATACCAAATTATCAAATTTACAAACTCAAGAGACATATGAGTATTTTGTAGATAGCAACCCAAATGCAGCAGATAATGCAGCAGAATGGTCAACTGCTACAACTAAAACTGGTGTTACTTATATTGAGATTCCAGCTAATACTTCGCAATATATTCATATTCGTATAAAAGCCACCGCAGAAAAGCCAGCGTCTTATATAAAAAGTGTTAAAGGTACTGGAAATGAGGGACCTTAAGTAAATCCTTAGTTGGAATGGATCACTTATCGAGGTGATCCATTTCCCTTTTTTACTAAACCTCAAATAATAGACTATTTTCATTAAGAAGGTAAAAATCATGCTAATCCAAAGAATAAATGAAACCCAAGTTAATGAAGTATTACTGCATTTTAAAAATATTAAAGGTGACTTTTTATTTAATGACCTAAACAATGACTCGTTTGTCCTAGGCGTTTCAGTTGATAAAAATAGTGAAGTTCTCGGAGCAATATTGGCGGAATACAAAGAGTTAGACAGAATGGGCGTCGTCTACTCAGTAAATGTTAGAGATAAGTTTAAAAATAAAAACATAGAAGAAAAACTACTAAAATTTGCCGAAAAAGAACTAAAATCAAAAGGCGCAAATGTTTTATATACAAATGTTTTTCCTGAAACTAGTCCGAATGTAAAATACACATTAAGAAAGCAATCGTGGACTCCACCAATTTTAGACAAAACTCACTTTATGATTAATGTGAAAGATATGAGCAAAGAAAAATGGATCGAAAAAAACACATTTCCAGAAGACATCTCTGTTAAAGCGTTGAATCAAATTCATGAAGCGGAACTGGAGTCGTTACGCAATGTTGATTGGTATCCTAAGCATTTATCACCCTTAGAGGATTTTCAATTTGGTGAAGCTAGTCCACAAACGAGTTTTTGGGTTTACTACAAAGAGGAAATCATCGGGTGGATATTAAGTACAAATGTGAATAATGAACATTTATTTATTACTTCCCTCTTTATTAAAGAAGATAGAAGAAATCATTATATTTTAAGACCTTTACTGGGCGAGGTTATTAAAAATCAAATTCAACTAAATATACCGTATGCTTGTTTTGATGTAAGAAATGAAGATGAAAAGGTATTGAAATTCTTTAAGAGTTATTTTAGATCCTATATTCATACTACAATTGAAATTCACAGTTCGTATAAAATATTAAGACCGTGATTAGAAATCAAAAATATCAATTCATTCAAGGCGAGGGATTTTAGCAAGTAAAGATAAATAAGATTCAAAAAAGAAGCCACTCTATGGGATAAAAATGTCTTTATAGAGCGGCTTTTTATATAATCTCTAAATTTTTACGATTAGTTCATGCTCTGTTCATTTAACAATTTTAAGCTAGGAGTAATCAAAGAAATGGAGGGGTTAGTGATGAATCTTGCCTGGAAAGAAATGAAGAAGAATAAAGTACGGTTTTTAATCTTGGGCTCCATTATCTTCCTAGTTAGTTTTTTAACGTTTATTATCTCGGGTTTAGCAAATGGTCTGTCACAGGATAATGCAGCTTTAATTAAGGATTTACCGAAGGGTCAATTTTATATGGCTGAGGATGCGGATGGCACGTTTAATCTTTCAAGAATCGATAGCGACCTGCAACAGAAAGTCATAAGTAAAGAAAAAGAGGCAGTAGCTTTTTCGATCCAGATGGGCTTTTTAAATGATCAGGATGATAAACAACAAAGTGTAGCCTTTGTGACATCAACGGAATCTACACTTTTTAGCAATGTGCATCAAGACGAGGTGCTTTTGGATAGCTCACTACAAGATAAAGGAATACAGGTTGGAGATATATTAACGAATAATCAATACAGTGGAAAGTTCATTGTAAAAGGTTTTGTAGAGCAAAAAAAATATAGCCATGCTCCCGTTGCTTATATTAGTGAAGAGGCTTATCAGGAGATGTATCGGGTAGCTGATAAACAATTAATTTTTGTCCCAAATAGTGAGCCAAATGATATTAAGGGATTGCAAGCATATAGCAATAAAGAGTTTCTCAATACTATCCCTAGTTATAATGCGGAACAATTATCTTTAAATATGATTATATGGTTCTTAGTTGTCATTAGTGGGATGTTGTTTGCTATTTTCTTCTATATGATGAATGTGCAAAAAATTGGCTTGTATGGCATTTTAAAAGCGATTGGATTAAAAACAAGTAAGCTATTTAAAATGATCTGGACACAGATGGCTATTATTACAATCTTTTCACTTGTGGTATCTGTCAGTCTTAGCCAGCTATTTAATATAGTTGCTCCTAAGGGGATGCCATTCACTTTAACAATAGGCACTACAACACAGTTATCCGTTGTATTCCTCCTCATAGGCTTTATTGGTGCGACCTTGTCAGGAATGCAAATTAAAAAAATTGAACCGTTACAAGCAATACAGCAAGGGGAGGCTTAATCATGACGTTATTTACAATTGATGAAGTACGAAAAACGTTTAAGAATGGTGAAGTCGAGGAAGAGATCTTAAAGGGCATCAATCTTTCTTTAAATGAAGGAGAGATTACAGCATTGGTAGGTGCTTCTGGCTCTGGGAAAAGTACATTATTAACGATCGCTGCAGGACTACAACCCGCAACAGATGGGCAAGTGTTATTTGAAGAGCAGAATCTTACGACGATGAAAACCGACCAGGTACGAAAATTACGTGCAAGTAAATTCGGTTTTGTTTTTCAATTTGCTCACCTTGTTCCATTTTTGACAGTGGAGGAACAATTGCTATTAATGCTAGATGTAGCTGAATCTCCATTAAAAAAGAATGAACAGAAATATGAAGTCAATCGGCTATTGGAGTTAGTTGGAATGGAACATCGTAAAACTGCCTATCCCTCCTCCTTGTCAGGGGGAGAGAAGCAACGTGTAGCAATTGCACGTGCTATTATTCATCAACCGAAAGTATTGTTTGCTGATGAACCAACGGCTAGTTTAGATTCACAGCGCTCTAAAGAGATTATGTTGTTATTAAGAACATTAACAAAAACTTTAAATATAACAACATTATTAGTGACGCATGACGAAGAAATGTTGGCATATACAGATCGTATTATTAAAATGAGCGATGGTGTCGTATTATAAAATAAGCAAGGCTCCCATTAGTAGGGAGCCTTGTGAAACATTAGGTTAAACGTGCATTACGACTCACTTTACAAACCATTCTCATTAACGCTTTGTGTAAAAAAGGAAAAATAGTAAAAACAACATCCAGTGTTTTGCGCATTGGCATTGGACAAATGATAGGCTTATTTTGATGAACACCCTCTATAGCCATTTTTGCAATTCGCTGAGGTGAGATCATTTTTTGCTGTTTTAATTGTTTGGTGATAATTGATTTATCCATATGAATCGCCTTTGCATTATCGAAAATTGGTGTATCCACAAACGTTGGACATAAAGTACTCACCTTAATCCCGAATTCCTCAGCCTCATAGTGTAGAGAGGTTGTTAGTCCTATAACAGCATGTTTGGTAGTAGCGTATGCAGTAGAAAAAGGAGAAGGTCCTAACCCTGCAGCAGAGGAGGTATTGACGATATGACCAAAACCTTGTTTTTTCATAAGTGGGTAGCCTATTTGAGTCCCATAAATGACACCCCATAAATTAATGGCCATAATTTCCTTCCAATCCTCAATAGTCATTTCACCCATCTCCCCATACATAGCGATACCAGCATTATTAAACAGATAATCTATACGGTGAAATTCTTCAAATACATCATGAATGACAGAAGTTACATTTTTGTAATCGGTTACATTTAAATGTACAAATTTTACATGGGCGATATCCTTATTTAACTCTGCTTCTAACACACGACCCTCATGATCTTGAATATCAGCAATAATGACAAATATATGTCGAGCAATTAATTCTTGGCAAATAGCCTTTCCTATCCCTGAAACACCGCCAGTAACAACAGCAATCTTTCTCATCTTTAGGACCTCCCGATTTTGTCTCCTTCGACTTTATAAAGTTCAATGATAGAGCTATATTGCTGTGCCACTAAATCAGCACCTTTACTATTCAAATGAACACCATCTAAAGTTACATGTAGCCCTCTTTTTTGAGATAATTTATCGATACGTAAAGGACTTTTGTAAAATAAAACATCCAGTAGGACTCTTATTACATTCGTATTAATAAAGCCTGAGCACTCCAAATGTTCTAAATGATCTTTAAAGAGATTTTGCATATTTACAAAATAAACATTGCCAGATTTCATTGAAATAGACTCCATAACAGACGTTAATTGTGTTATTTCTTTGTTAGAGGGATTTTGAAGATCTTCTCCTACTAATGCTGGAGATACTAATACAACATTTTTGGAAGCGTCATGTGCTTTCTCTAATACCTTAAGGCAGTACTCTTCGAATTCAAAGTGATCCTTCGCCACAGGCTGTGCTTGCACCTTTAATAATTTTGAATAGACGTCATTGACGCCTATCCAAAGAATAAGGAGATCATAGGAAGATTGGAGCGGCATTTTTTCCAAGCGAGTAAATAAACTTTTAATCGTCTCGCCTGGATTTCCAAGATTATCGAATGAAATATGGGGATATTGATGTTTCAAGAGATCATAAAATGAAACGCCTGGATGACCTTCTGTTAAGCTATCACCTATTAAACCTACTTTCATTTAAACCCCACCTTTTTTAATTTCTTTTAAGAAAATCGTTATTGCCTGTTGAAAGAGTGGTTCTAATGATTTTAAATTTTGAGTATTGGTCAGCTGACATAATCCACCTAGCCATGTGCCAAGTAAGACGGTCCATGTATCTACATTGCCATGAACAAATTCGTTTTGGTCGATGCCCTCTTGAAGAATTGCTCGATAAGCATTCATTGGCGTAATAGCTAAATTGAATAACTGTTGTATAGAATCAGGACTTGATTTGGGATTAGATGCCAGTTCCTGACCTGACTTTAGTAAGGGTGTTTGATACTCATAGAGGACATGCATGGCCATACCATACAATTTATCTGTTGATGTGGTGTATGAAGATTCTTGTTGCAACCATTTGTCATGCCAATTTTTCATCGATTGCTGCGCCAAAAGCACAAATAACTTTTCTTTATTTTCGAAATGATAATAAATATGTCCTTTACTATAACCAGAGGCTTTCGAAATATCACCAACAGATGTCTGATTATAGCCATGTTGAGAAAATAATTGGATGGCATGTTTGATAATCTCAATCTTTGCCTTGTCACTGTCATAGCGTCTTTTACTCAATGTTGTACTCCTTTAATGATTTGAACAGTCGTTCTAATTTAATTATACATAATTTTCTAACTAATTAAATACATAAATTTTTATTTGGAATATTGTCAAATTTCTAAAGTTTGCAGGAAGGGAATTCCAATTTATTGTTGAATTATTTGTTATGCTAAAAATGAGGGGGTATATGTATGGGAAAAGTGATTGGCTTTGAATTAAATAGTCAGGAACCGGAGAAAGCGGCAGCTTTTTATAGTAAAGTGTTTGGCTGGGAGGTGGCAGCTCCAAAGTGGGATTATTGGGCAGTTATGACTGGGAATGAAGACAAAGCTGGAATTAATGGTGGCATTGGTAAAGGACCAAGCGATTTTCCGCATGGTACAAGAATTCAAATTGAAGTGGAGGCAATTGACGAAGTCATTGCACAGGCAAAACACAATGGTGCTACTATTTTGCGTGACAAAATGGCGTTTGATGATTTCTATCTAGCTTATTTGGTCGATCCGACTGGAATAGGAATTGGATTAATTCAATATAAAAATAACGAATAAAGTCTCTTTTAATAGAGGCTTTTTTCATTTTAAGCATATGGGTACGTCTTTATGGGTATAGAATCGAAGGAGGAGGGATAATGTGAAGAACATATTGAAGCTAGTATGTTTGATCCTGATAACGATTGGTATATTACCGAAGGAAGTGCAGGCAGCCAGCTTTATCGATCTAACGGATGATACATTAACGACGGAAATTCATTATTTAGTAGAACAGGATATTGCGAAAGGGTATTCGAATAACTTGTTCAAGCCGAATGATTTTATTACGAAAGCACAGGTAGCTGTAATGCTAACACGTGCTTTAGGATTAAACACGATCCATGTGCAAAATCCAAACTATCAAGATGTCACAACTACTCATAAATTTTATAAAGAAATTGCGGCTGTGCAAAATAAAGGTATATTTGATAATGCCCATAAATTTCATCCAGATGCACCGCTTACTAGGGGGGAAATGGCGATTGTGCTAAATAGGGCCTTTCAATTAAAAGGTTCAGATCCTTATTATTTTACAGATGTGAGTAAGCAGACACCAGGTTATAAAGAAATTTTAACACTGGCCCATAATCATTTAGTAAGGGGCTATGAGAATGGTTCGTTTAAACCTAATGACCCTGTTACACGCGCCCATTTCTCAGCGTTTTTAGCGAGAGCAATGACTCTTTCTAAACCTAACTTGCTAAGGGACCCCGCATTTGAATATACGTATGCCTATTATTCTTTAAGTGACAATAAGCGTTATACTTTAAACTATCAATATCAGCAACACGACGGTAAAAATGATGTATGGACAGTCAAAAATGTAAGTACAGGACAAACTATCTCTGATGAGCTTTTATATGGTCATGATCGTGCATACGGACAAGCCATTGCTAGTGAAGCTAACACACATTATGATTTATATATAGAACTCCCACTTAGAATAGGCGTTGTTTTACATGAAGATGATCCAGGGGTTTCAGCAGGGGAACGAGTAACTGTAAAATCTACTGATGGTACGGTACAAGCTGGTGATGTGCAATTTACGGGCGTGGTTATAGTCGAGAAAAGGTCGGAATTTAGTGATGTAGTGAAAACTTATTACTTTGTAGATGATATAGGTTTAGTTAAAGAGCTACACAATGACATAGTTGTGTTTGAATTGCTCAATAGGACAATGGAATAATGTGAAAGGAAAGCAAGCCACCGATGGACTTGCTTTCCTTATTGTTGTATAGAGATATGAAAAAAACGCTGTAGAGCTTGCAGCCATTCCTTCTCAGTGTTTGTTGTATAAGTAGTTAAGGATTGTCCTTCATAAATTCTAAATTCGTTGTTCATCATGGTATGACGGCCACCAATGGTTCGAATCATAGCAATTTTATTTTTTTGCTTGGAAAGTCGTGGTGCAAATTTTGCATCATTGGCATCGTTGTGAAAACTATAAAGCAAACGCCAACTATGTTTAGCTTGTTCCAACAGCATCCAACCATTCGCTTCATCATAATCTATTTTATATAACTCTTTACCTTCACGGTGTTGATAGCCAGCAATCAGTGGCACTGGTTTACAGGGTGCTAATGCACCGACACCTACATCCGAGATATAGTATTGTCCACTCATATTTACTAGTAATAATTGATGCATAGGAATTTCCTCTGGAGGGGTATTTTCCGCTACGTTGCGCCAAAACTGGGCATAACGATTGGTGACAGAAAAGCCAAGCTCTCGTAGAAGCCAGCTGAATAAGATATTTAATTCAAAACAATTGCCACCACGTTTATCAATAATTATTTTCTTAAATATATCAGGAATAGCGAAGGAGATACCACGATTCAAGGCAACATCTAAATTTTCATAGGGAATGGTTAATAGATGTTTAGTTTGTAGTTGTCCAAGTAGTTGAATAGATGGCTCTAACGTTCCTTGAAATTGAATATACTGTAAATAGTGCTGAATTTGTAAATTCATAAAATCGCCTCACTTCCTTATTAATAACATAACCGAAATAGTCTTAGATTACACGCATAAACTGAAGTAGGAAATGATAGAAAAATAGCTAAATAACTAGTAAGATTAATATATTAGCTACTATAAAGTGAAATATTTTACATATTAGTTAATAATATTAATGGTAAGGTAGGTATCGTATAAAGAATGAAATGGATAGAAGTGAATACATATGAGGAAATGAGTGAAGTGGCAGCTACTATTTTCTCAAAACAAATACAAGAGAAACCTGATAGTGTTTTAGGTTTAGCAACTGGTGGATCACCTGTAGGCATGTATAAAGAATTAGTGGCACGACACCAAGCTGGCCATTTATCTTTTAAGGAAGTACAAACTTTTAACTTGGATGAGTATGTTGGCATTGAGCAATCAAGTCCAGCAAGTTACTTTACATTTATGCATGAGAATTTATTTAATTTTGTGGATATACAGCCGAAAAATGTCCATTTGCCAAATGGACAGGCAGCCAATTTAGCTGAAGAATGTGCTGCATATGATAAGCGCATTGAAGAAGCAGGAGGCATTGATTTACAGCTTCTAGGTATCGGTGTAAATGGACATATTGCTTTTAATGAACCAGGCACATCGTTTGATGCCAAGACGAATATTGTGGAGCTAACAGAGTCAACAAGAACAGAAAATGCTATTTATTTTGATGATCCGTCTGAAGTACCAACACATGCCATTACAATGGGCATTCACTCCATAATGAAGGCAAAGGAAATCATCCTCATTGCCTTTGGTGAAAAAAAACTCGCGGCGATTGAGAAATTGAAAAGTGGTCATATTACAGAAGAGTTCCCAGCAAGCCAATTATTAAACCATCCTAATGTTACAGTAATTTATGGTGGTACGAATTAGCAAAAATAAGCAAAGACTTCTTAGGATTGAAGTCTTTGCTTATTTATTTTTCCTGATAAAATAACCCCTGCTACAACGGCTAGTCCACCTATAAGCTGAAATGAATGCAATTTCTCATCAAGAAAAAGAACAGCAAAAATGGAGGCAAAAACAGGAATGAAATTTAAATAAATACTTGCTTTGTTCGCTCCCAACTGTATAACACCACTGTTCCAGCAGAGAAAAGCAATGATAGAGGCAAAAATACCAACATATAAAATAGCAGCAAAGGTTGACCATTCCCAATGAATTGCTGTTGCACTAGACAGTGTTTCATAGAGAGAAAAAGGAAATAGCATCATAGCCCCAAGTCCAATCGTCACTAGAAAGGTAGACTGCCCTGGTAAGCGAGTTGCATATTGTTTAATGAGTAATGAATATATGCTCCAACATAATACTGCTGCGATTACAATTAAATCCCCTTTGTTGAAAGTAAAATCGACAATCCTTGTAAAAGAGCCACCCATTATAATAAAGGCAACTCCACTCAGTGATAGAACGGTCCCTATTAACTGATATTTTGATAGTTTTTCCTTCAAAAAAATAAAGGAAAGTATGTAAATCATTATGGGCGTAGAAGAGTTCATTAAAGATGCATTAATGGACGTTGTGTAATGTAATCCAATGTAAACAAGTGTGTTAAATGCTGTAACACCTGTTAATGAAAGAATGATGACAATAAACCAATGTCTTTTCAGTAACCGCCATTCACGTTTTAATTGGTGAAATGCAATGGGAAAAAAGATAATAAATGCGACGCACCAGCGTAAAAAGGCAAGTGTTAGGGGAGGAATATCTTCACTAACGGCACGTCCAATAACAAAATTACCACCCCATAAAAGAGTTGCGAGTACTAATAATATATATGGTGGAATTTTCAAGATGCTTTAACCCCTTTATTAATTGAATAGTAAAGTTAATTATAGGCAGTCAGTATAGCAATAATCAATGCCTCTGAAGTTTTGCTATGCTAAAATAAGGACAACAAGAGGAGGAATAACTGTGAAAAGTACCGTACCATGTTTACAAAAGGGAGATTTAGTCGGTGTTGTTGCACTTTCAAGTCTTGTAGAGCCTGAAAAACTAGGAGAAGCAGTAGCTTTTTTGGACGAATTGGGTCTTCGCTATATTCTGGGTGATACGATTCATGCAAAACATGAATATTTGGCAGGAAGTGATGAAATCAGACTAGCTGATTTTCATGAGATGGTAAAAAACCCAGAAGTGAAAGCAATCTTTTGTGTAAAGGGAGGCTATGGCTCTGCCAGAATTGCTGATAAAATTGATTATGCTTTAATAGAAGAAAATCCTAAGATTTTCTGGGGCTTTTCTGATGTTACATATTTACATTGTGCGATTAATGAGTATGCCAATATGGTGACATTTCATGGGCCAATGCTGATGTCAGCTAATAAGATGGATGATTTATCAAAAAAAATGTTTTTACAGCTATTTTCCCCTATGGAAATTCAGTATACAGAGGCAATTTCTCCGCTAACAACGATTGCTGGGGGCATCACACGTGGTGAAATGATCGGAGGAAATCTCTATCGTCTTGTCAGCACACTAGGTACCAAATTTGAAGTAAGAACTGAAGGTAGGATTTTATTAATAGAGGATGTAAATGAAACAATTCCAGTTATTGACTCAATGCTTCAGCATTTAAAACAAGCAAGGAAATTTGAGCAATTAGCAGGAGTCGTCATTGGTTCATTTACACAGACAGGATCTGATGAAGAAGCACTTCATTCGTTAATGAAGGAGTATTTTGCAGATTTAGGAATACCAGTCGTGGCAGGTTTTAAGTTCGGACATGAAACAACGAATATAGCCATTCCATTAGGAACAGAGGCAATTTTAGACGCACAGGAAAAGGTGTTGAAAATATTACCAGGTGTGCATGTATGATAGCGAGAGGAAATATGGATATTGAAAAAGTACTGTATGAAGCTGCGGTTGCACTAGCAGAAAAAAGATATCCCACTGGATGGGGAGGAGCTGCAGCCTTATATACCGCGGATGGGCAAATTTTAACAAGTGTCGCTCCCGAGGTAATGAATGCTGCTACTGAATTATGTATGGAAACAGGTGCTATTTTAGAGGCACATAAATTGAATACAAAAGTTACGCATTCGATTTGTGTTGCTAGGGAAGATGAAACATCTAAATTTGTAGTGCTGACACCCTGTGGAGTCTGTCAGGAAAGACTTTTTTATTGGGGAGAAAATGTTAAGGCAGCGATTACGAATGCAGATGGAGAATTGGTATTTAAATCATTAAAGGAAATTCAACCTTATCATTGGTATAAGGCATATGAACAATAAAGTAAAAGACATTACAAAAAATGTAATGTCTTTTTTAGCTTCGTCAATATGGCTCAGCGTCGTGTCCTTTATTCATGGCATCTTGAGGTGCTTGATCACCATGGATATTGCCAAGTGGTTTTGATGCAGAGGAATCTTTTTTAGCGTTGTGCAAACCTTCCTTGAGTAAGCGACCATATTCTTCGTCGGCTTCTTGTGCCAAAGCAATCATGGCATTTTGAATATCCTCATGACAGACCGATAGATCACGTATTAAATTTTCAAGAAGTTCTTCGCGTTCCCACTGTTCAAAGTTACGATAGGTTTCACCAGCCTGTTTCGTATTACTTTGACGATCAATCGATTCACGAACAAGGTTCCCTTCAATGTATGGTGTATATTCTTTACCAGCTTGTGTTGCTTCCTTTAATCCATTCAGCATGGATGGCTCATAATTAATATGTGGATTTTGTCCAGGTGCCAAATCACGCTTATACATCATTTGCCCACCATGTTGATTGGTCGCTACACGTTTTTTTGGTGCATTAATTGGAAGCTGTAAGTAGTTGGCGCCTACACGATGGCGTTGTGTATCAGAATAAGAGAAAGTACGACCTTGCAACATTTTATCATCAGAGAAGTCTAAGCCATCAACAAGCACCCCTGTCCCGAAAGTAGCCTGTTCCACCTCAGCAAAATAGTCTTCAGGGTTTTTGTTTAACACCATTTTGCCAACTGGATACCATGGAAATTGATCGTTTGGCCAAAGCTTTGTATCATCCAATGGATCAAAATCAAGCTCAGGGTGTGAACCATCCTCCATAATTTGAACATGTAGCTCCCATTCGGGGAAGTCTCCACGTTCGATAGCATCATATAAATCTTGTGTAGCATGATTGAAATTTTTCTGTTGGATTTCCTCTGCTTCTTTTTGTGTTAAATTTTTAATACCTTGTAGCGGTTCCCAATGATATTTGACAAGGACTGCCTTGCCTTCACTATTCACCCACTTGTACGTATTAACCCCAGAGCCCTGCATCATACGATAATTTGCTGGAATCCCCCAAGGAGAGTAAACGAATGTTACCATATGGAAGGTTTCTGGTGAGCTAGCACAAAAATCAAAAAAACGTTCAACGTTTTGAATATTAGTAATGGGATCAGGCTTAAAAGCATGAATCATATCTGGAAATTTGAGCGCATCACGAATAAAGAAGATCTTTAAATTATTGCCTACTAAATCCCAATTGCCATCCTCTGTATAAAACTTTACTGCAAAACCGCGGGGATCACGCAATGTTTCTGGGGAGTGACCACCATGTATAACAGTTGAAAAACGCACAAAGACAGGTGTTTTTTTCCCTTTATCCTGAAAGACTTTTGCACGTGTATACTTAGAGATAGGTTCATTGCCAACAACACCATAGGTTTCAAAATACCCATGTGCTCCAGCTCCACGAGCATGCACAACCCGTTCTGGAACTCGCTCTCTGTCAAAATGACTCATTTTTTCTAGAAAATCATAATTTTCCAATGTTGCAGGACCTCGATTACCGACTGTTCGCAAATTTTGATTGTTGGTAATTGGATGTCCCTGTCTGTTGGTCAATGTCATATCTTGCTCATGTGTTGCATCATCTTGCTGTGTCATAGTATGACCCCTTTCCTATAGATACTTCCATTTTGTCCTTGAAAGGGGCAAACTAGTCATCCAAATTATCCCTTTGAACTACTTAAAAAAGCTCTCCATACATAAATGTAGGAGAGCCCTGGATGGCGTTTTCAAATGGAATCAAGTTGTTTTGAGTATGGCCATTGCTTATAGTTGGTCATTAGTCATCGGTCATACAGTAACAGGTAACTTGTTATTGGTTTTTAACTAATTAGCTGAAAAGCTAGATTTGAAAACAGCACATCCAACTCGGGTTGGAGTCTCACCGTCCCGAGTCTAGAAATAACGGGAATCGTCAAAGTTAATTTGAATACTGTAATTTTTTGAATTAATAAGATTAGATAGCTTATGTGCATCTTTTTCAAGCTTTGTAGCTCGTTCTCTATATTCATCTGGCTCATACAAAGCAATTTCATATAACATTGTATTTTCGCCATAGCCAAATCTTACACTCTCTTTTTCTCGCATACTGAAATCTTTACACATATCAGCCTCGGCACGAAGTTGTGTTGCTAGTTCGATGGCCTCTACTAGTGCTAGCTTTTGACCTTTAAAGTCTACCGTGTTTTGGATGTTTGCTTCGTAAACGAGGCGGTCTAATGTACGAGTATCTAGACGAACTTGGGCTAAGTCAGCTTCAATAAGGGGGAGTGCTCGATTACTTGTTTTAGGGGCTTGTCCCTTTTCAACTGTTACAAAGGCACTGCGATGTAGTTCGTTTACTAGCTCTTGAGTTTTCTTTCCTAAAATACTTTTTAGTTTAACAGCTTCTGCAAGATTAATCACGAAAACACGTCCTTTTTATAGTGTTATAGAGGGTACATCATTTGATATAATTGCGATTTGATAATGTCCTCCATGAATTTGATTAAACATTTTCCCAGCTGACGCTAGCAGTTCATTCGCTGCATCATTTGTTAAGGAAGGGCGGAAATAAAAAATATGTAACGCATCAGTTGTTTCCTCTGTGACAGCTGTGCGTTTAGAATCAACAAAAGGTGAGCCAAATGCTCCTACCTCATCACGACTATACAGAATATTTTCTAATGTGTTAAAGCGCCCATTCAAACCTTCATAACCAATCTCGTCATGACCAAGATCAATTGTTACAAACCCTTTGATTTGAGCAACATCATATAGCCCAATTGGCATTTCATATTGAAGTGAAAAAAAATTATTTAAATCAACACCTGAATGAATTGGCGTTAAATAGTTTTGCTTACTAATTCGACGCATAAGGCTTTCTGCTGAGTGACGATAGCGGTTTGGATCAGCACCAAGCTTTTTCCAAATCTGTCGCCATTCTGCGATCCCCTCACGCTGTGTTACAGGAAGTTCCTGCATTTCAAGAAAAAGATTTTCCTGATACAATTGCATACGCCCTTTAATCATTTGAGGGGATTCTGCTACAACAATTTTGGTATAATGAATAATGCCGATTTTTAGCTCGGGATGTTGTGTTAATAGAGTTGGGTTAATGGAAATTTCCAATGAACATCACCTACTTTATCTATTTCTAATATTGTACCATGTAAGGAGTTGGAAATAAAATGAACATACACGACCTACAACGTGATTTTGTGGCATATGCGATGTCCATTGGTGTTGATAAAATAGGTTTTACAACAGCAGCTCCCTTTACAGAATTAAAAAACAGATTGCGTCGCCAGCAGGAGCTTGGCTATCAGTCTGGATTTGAAGAAAGTGATATTCAAAAACGTACAGAACCCCTTCAATTACTAGATGAAGCAGAGAGTATTGTAGCGATAGCTGTGGCTTACCCTTCACGTATGCAAAATGCACCAATTGGTAAAAGGGGTGCGAGACGTGGAATTTTCTGCCGTGCTTCATGG
The DNA here is from genome assembly GCF_001043675.1 of Lysinibacillus sp. LK3. Taxonomy (NCBI): domain Bacteria; kingdom Bacillati; phylum Bacillota; class Bacilli; order Caryophanales; family Bacillaceae; genus Lysinibacillus; species Lysinibacillus sp. LK3. The sequence goes on along the minus strand of NZ_LDUJ01000009.1, from coordinate 54,115 downwards.
GGTGTCGATTATCATACAGCATTACGTGAGCGTTTAAAGCTATTATCCACTTGGCTTGAGGAACATGTCAAAGGTGTACGTATTGAATCAATGGTTGATACAGGAGCCCTTGTAGATCGGGCGGTAGCTGAACGTGCAGGCATTGGGTGGAGCGGAAAAAATTGCTCGATTATAACGCCTGAATTTGGTTCCTATGTGTATTTAGGAGAGCTCATTACAAATATTCCATTTGCGCCAGATAAGCCAATGGAGGATGAATGCGGAGATTGTCGACTGTGCTTGGATGTTTGTCCAACGGGAGCCTTAATTCAAGGTGGACAATTGGATGCACAGCGTTGTATTGCTTTTCTGACTCAAACGAAGGGTACATTACCAGATGAGTTTCGTAGTCATATCGGTAATCGACTCTATGGCTGTGATACATGCCAGACAGTATGTCCTAAAAATAAAGGGAAAATTAATTGGATTCATGAAGAATTTATACCAGATCCTGAGCTAGCCAAACCATTATTGACACCGCTTTTAACGATTACTAATCGAGATTTTAAGGGGAGATTTGGTCATGTTTCAGGCTCATGGCGTGGAAAAAAGCCTATCCAGCGTAATGCCATCTTGGCACTTGCTCATTTTAAAGAGGAAGCCGCCATACCAGATTTGATTGCTCTACTTCATAAAGATGACCGTCCTGTCATTCGAGGCACAGCCGCATGGGCTTTGGGTAAGATTGGCGGAGATACTGCACAAACTGCCTTACATGAAGCAGAAGCTACAGAGCAGGACGAAGAAGTGCGAAGTGAAATTTATAAAGGGTTGCAGTTTTTTAAGTAGTATTGGATGTAGAAGCAATTGACTAACTACAGTTTAATGTAGGGATGAAATCAATTGCTTGGAGTTCCTATGATTGAGAGCGGATCCGCTCTAATTGTGAGAAGAGTCGCTCCAAAAGAGGAAGGCTTCGTTAACTTTTTAAAGAGTCATCTTAAAGAATTTTTTAATAAGGAAGTGTGTCGTTATGCCATTGCATATCGTTTTATATCAACCAGAAATACCAGCCAATACGGGGAATATTGCACGTACCTGTGCGGGTACTAATACATCGCTCCATTTAATTCGTCCGCTAGGTTTTTCAACGGATGATAAAATGCTGAAACGGGCGGGCTTAGATTATTGGCATAGTGTAAATATTGTCTATCATGATTCACTTGAGGATTTTATAGAGTACTCTAAAAATGGAGATGTTTATTTAATCGAAACATACAGTGATGAGCCGTTTACGAAAAATGATTTTAGTGATCAAGACCGAGATATTTATTTTATGTTCGGAAAAGAAACTACAGGTTTGCCGAAGGACTTTGCTTATGAACGCCGAGATATGTGTTTACGTATTCCACAAAGTGATCATGTGCGATCACTTAATTTGTCCAATACGGCTGCAATTGTTATTTATGAGGCATTACGTCAACAAGGATATCCAGGGTTACATTAAAAAGCAGTTCTCCGCTTGTGAGAACTGCTTTTTAATATTAAAACTTTAATAACACAACATTCCCCGCAGGATCCTCTGTTTGGAACCCTCCGACGATTTCCGTAACGGGTGCACCTATACCACGAAGATTATCTTTCATAGTTGCCGCTTGTTCTTCGTTATCTAAACGCAATGAGAACGTTTTTAAGCCAACTTGATTTTTTCCAAGCTTTGGTGCATTCTCTGAGTGCCAAGTATTTAAGCCGATATGATGATGGTAACGGCCTGTAGAAATAAATAATGCTTGGGACCCGTAGCGTGTGACAATATCATAACCTAATCCCTTTGTATAAAATTGCTCGGCTTCAGCCAAGTTAGAGACCGATAAATGAATATGGCCCATTACTGTGCCAGCAGGCAGACCAAGCCAGTTGCTATCGCCCTCTTCTAAAATAGAACGAATATTGAGTGGTTCTGTCACCATATGCACCTGATTGTTATGCCATGTCCATTCACTTTCGGGACGATCTGCATAAATCTCGATTCCATTATGATCAGGATCATTTAAATAGAGTGCTTCACTTACAGCATGATCAGAAGCCCCAAGGTACACACCTTTTTCGTGAAAATGAGAAATAACATTAGCTAAGTCACGTCGACTAGGTAATAATAGGGCGAAGTGATAAAGTCCTGTCGTCATGCTAAGCTTATCTTCTACGGTTTTAGGCTGAACAAGAGTTAATAGAGCTGTTTCTCCATCGGCAGTTAACATAGCTTTATGTGAATCTTGTTGTAACACTTTAAAGCCAATAATTTCTTGATAAAAGGTTAAAGAGCGGTGTAAATCACTCACTTTTATTTCAACATTCGTTACATATGTGTTAGGTTTTTCATGAAAATGCATTTTGAATACCTCCAAATAGTTATCTTTTTTCATTAAGTTACTTTATGTAAGTTAGTTTATTTTAAAAATAAAGGAAAGTCAAGTATTTCTATTGTTCCACAAAAAAAGAAAATCACTAAGCTTTTCGAAAAGCTTAGTGATTTTCTTGAGATATTATTTGTCAGCTTTGTAGTCGCCTTCGTATCCAGCAGTGAAAATAGCTGTTAAGAAAGCAACTGTTACACCAATGATTAATAATAATTTCATGGAAGTAACCCTCCTCATGTTATAAAGAAATCTCTTTTTAGTATAGCCTATCTACTTTAAAAATGAAACGACATAGCAGAATAAAATATGTCAGAAATGGTTCAAACAGCTTGATATCGGGAAAACTAAAAGTGAGGTGATTAGTATGGAAAAAAAGGTGCCAAATATTGAAAATGGGACAATGGTGAGAGATATGAAAGAATTAAAAGATTTGGGCAAGCAGATGGAGCATTTACGTGATGGTCTAGAGCTTGCGGAGGATGAGCGAATCGCTGATCCAATTCAATTGGAAGATGTTGAACAGAAGAAAAAGTAGTATATAAACCAGCCGCTTTATTTTTCTTAAATCCAATTTTTTGTATAATGGAACGAGGATAAGAAAGGGGTTGTGCTTTTTGAATTTACAATCAACGAAAACATTATCAAATGGTGTAGAAATGCCTCGTTTTGGCTTAGGTGTTTACAAAATGACAGAACGTGAGGAAACATTACAGGCTATTGATAAAGCACTTCAATACGGTTATCGAGCTATTGATACAGCATCCTTATATGGGAATGAGGTAGAAGTAGGAGAAGCTATTCGTCATTCAGGCATTCGTCGTGAAGATATTTTTGTTACAACAAAAGTATGGAATAATGACCAAGGATATGATGCAACATTACGTGCTTTTGAGGTTTCGCTAAAGAATTTAAATATGGATTACCTAGATTTATATTTAACACATTGGGCTGTCCCTGAAACATTTGAAGAAACATATCGAGCTATTGAGCGCCTTTACGATGAAAAATTAATTCGCTCAACAGGTGTATCGAATCATCATGAGCATCATTTAGAAAAAATATTGGCTAAGGCAAATACTGCACCGATGGTTAATCAAGTGGAGGTACATCCATATTTACAACAGCAGCCATTAAGGGCATTTTGTAGTGAACACCAAATTGCTGTTACTGCATGGTCTCCACTAGGACGTGGTGGTGTACTTGCTGATCCTACCATTATTGAGATTGGGAAAGAAATCGATAAAACCCCTGCTCAGGTAGTACTGCGTTGGCATTTACAAAATGATACACTCGTTATTCCCAAATCCGTAACACCGAGCCGAATTGAGGAAAACGCACAGATTTTTGATTTTGAATTAACCCAAGATCAAATGGAGAAAATGGCAACATTAAATCGTAACCAACGATTTGGACAAGATCCTGATCATTTTAAATTTGATTTTTAAAAAAAGAATAAATCCCGCACTCCTATAGAGGCGGGATTTTTCTTATTGCTCGTCCTTGACGATAATACGTTTATTTAAAAAAGGATGGTCAAATTCTAATTGAATGGCATGTAGTTCGTAGTCATCACTTACTGTTTCTCGTGCACCATACATTGTATCCCCAATAATTGGATGGCCAATATAGGCTAAATGCACACGGATCTGATGTGTTCGCCCAGTCTCAAGTATGAGATGAACGACACAGGAATTTTTGTAACGCGCCACCACTTCATAGTGTGTTACAGCATGCTGTCCAGTTTTGGACACAACACGTCTTGTGGCATGGTGTCTGTCTTTGCCAATTGGTTCAGCAATCGTTCCAGAAGACGTTCGTAAGTTACCTTGCACCTCTGCTGCATACGTACGAATAATGGTTTTTTCCTCAATCATTCGATCGAAAATGGACTTTGCTAAAGGGTGCTTTGCTACTAGTAATAAGCCCTGTGTCCCTTTATCAAGACGATGAACATGTTCAGCATAAATGCCACCCTGTTCTTTGATATGTGCCATGACATGGTTCATACATGTATGTGTATCACGAGCATCATTAGGATGTGTTGCCATACCTTTTGGCTTTGATACGATTAAACAATGGTCATCCTCATAGACTACATCAATAGCACATACAGGTGTTGGTTTGTAGCTAGAAGTTGGAACAGGAAACGTAAATTTGATTACTGTTCCAGTTTGTAAAGGTGTATTCCATTGAACCAGCTCATCATTTGCCAATGTGATGGCTTTGGCCATACGCAATTCATGAACGAGTTTTTTACCGAGTCTCCAATGATTACGTAGCAATTCTTCCACACTTAAGTTATCTTCAGCAATTTCATAATGAAACATAGATCTTCCTCCGTAGAAAAAACCGTATTCCAAAGGTAGAACACGGTCTTCCGATTATTTTGCAGCTTTAGAAGCTTTGATTAAATAAAAGCTTGCCCCTGCGATTAAAATAAATGCAGTTAATGCTAAAAACGGAATAGTAATAAAGCCTAACCAATTAATATATTGTCCTGTACAAGAAACTGCGCCACAGGAGGGGGCATTTTCAGCTAAAAAGCTAAGCTTTTGAATTCCGTAATGGTAAAGTGAAATACAGCCGCCAACCACAGAAAATACAGCTGTTGTGACAGCAATACGTGCATTTTTTTGTATAAATGCTACTGTCGTCATTATAACAATTGGGTACATAAAAATACGTTGAATCCAACATAATTTACAAGGTTCATAATGACGAATCTCAGAAAAATATAACGAACCTAGTGTTGCTATAGCAGAAACAATCCAAATAAATAATAAGCCATTTTCTTCTTTTTTAGACATATTCAATCTTCCCTTCATAAAACCATGTCCTTGTTCGATTATAGTGGTTCTAGTTTTATATGTAAATCAACTTACACAAAATAAGGTATGTGATGAATTTCAGTCTAAAGTATGAACGGTGGAAGCAGACGCTTTCAATAGCTTAATGGTATCATTAACAATAGTAATGCTAAAGAAGAGGTGTTTTCGTGAGGGAGAATGAGCATTCCAATATCAGTATTTTAAAAGAGATTGCTGAACTATTAAATGAAGAAACTGAAATTGTCACAATGCTAAAAGGTGCTCTCATCAAATTTTTAAATGGCACCAATTTTGAAACAGGCTGGATTTTTTTTATTGATGCAAAGGGGCGTTCAGAACTAGTTGTCCATGAAAATCTACCAGAGGCATTGGAATATAACAATTGCCATTATTTAAAAAAGGGCGGTTGTTGGTGTGTATCGCGTTATCGTAATGAAGAGCTAAAAAAAGCCTCCAATATTATCGAGTGTCAGCGTATTGAAAGTGCGATAGCTGCAAATGTTGGGGATCATGAAGGAATCACACATCATGCGACAGTACCTCTTCAATCTGGACAAGAACGTTTTGGCGTATTAAATGTTGCATCTAAGGATACAGTACGCTTTTCAGAGGAGGAGCTTGCTTTATTAGAATCAGTTGCCTTTCAGATGGGTTCAGCTATTAAGCGAATTTTACTGACAAAGCAGGAGCAGGAAATGGCGCTTGTGAAGGAACGTAATCGCCTAGCTCGTGATTTACACGATTCAGTTAATCAACTACTATTCTCGGTTACGTTAACAGCTAGGGCTGGCATTGAAATGACGGATGATTGCGAAGTGAAAGAAACATTTAAAGAGATTCAGCATTTAACACAAGATGCACTTACAGAGATGCGTGCGTTAATTTGGCAATTGCGACCTAAAGGATTGGAAAATGGTTTACTTGAGGCCATGAAAGTATACGCTGAAATGCTTGGCTTAAAACTACATGTTACGGTTTCAGGCGTATTGCAATTTCCCTCACGTATTGAAGAAACATTATTTCGCGTAGCCCAAGAGGCGTTAAATAATGTACGTCGCCATGCAGGTGTATTAGAGGCAGCATTGTATATTACTGTTAAATCAACAGATATTTTGTTGGTTATTCGTGATGAGGGACGGGGCTTTGTCATTGACAACAATACAAAGTTGCTTTCAATGGGCTTACAATCTATCAAGGATCGTGCAAAATCAGTTGGTGGAACTGCCGACTGGGTAAGTGAAATTGGCAAAGGTACGGAGCTGCTAATCCGCTTGCCATATTAAGGGGGAGAGGACATGATACGTGTATTAATTGCAGACGATCATCACGTGGTGCGTAGAGGACTACTGTTTTTCTTAAAGACACAAAAGGATATTGAGGTTGTTGGAGAGGCCAAAAATGGGCACGAAGCTGTTGCATTAGCAGAAAGCATTCAACCAGATATTATCTTAATGGATTTAGTCATGCCTGAAATGGATGGCATCCAGGCGACTAAACGCATCAAAGCGAAGTTTCCACAAATAGAAATTTTAATGCTCACTAGCTTTTCTGATCGAGATCATGTGGTTCCAGCAATGGAGGCAGGAGCGGCAGGCTATCAGTTAAAAGATATTGAGCCAGATGAATTGGTCTTATCCATTCGTCGTATTATGCGTGGTGAAAACACTCTACATCCTGAAGCAACGACAACGCTTGAAATGGATCGCCAGGAGTCTCAGAATGCACCCCATTTATTAAATCCGCTGACACCTCGTGAGCAGGATGTGCTAGCAGAGCTTACAAAAGGAAAGAGTAATCGGGAAATTGCATCCTCACTATTTGTCACAGAAAAGACGGTGAAAACCCATATTTCGAATATTTTTACAAAGCTACAAGTACAAGACCGTACACAGGCAGCGCTGTATGCTGTTAAGCACGGGCTAACTGAAGGTAGTGGGATATAAATAAACGGCGAGCTTCTACTCACATAGAAGCACTCGCCGTTTTTTACATTATTTATGTTGAACAAATAATTTTTTAGATATCTCTAATAATGTAGAGCTAGGTGTTAGTGCTAAATCTTCCTCTAGTCTTTGCGTATATGTTTGGAAAATTTTGAGTGCCTGTTCATGAAGCCCTGCCTGTATTAACGTATATAAATAGTGCTCAAGTTTTTGTTCATTATAGGGATCATACTCTATTAATGCATGTAAAAATTCCATAGCTCTTTCAGTATCTGAAAAGACCGTTGTTTGAAACCCTTTTTCTAATAGCTCTATGTATGATTTCATTAATTTATCTTTATAGGCAGTTGACCATTCATAATCATCAAAAACAAATAAGCCATTCTTATAAATAGAAAGACATTGATTAATCAAAGAAATAGAAGGAAATTCAAGTCTTGAAAAATCCTCATGAAGTTTTTGAAAATCGTATAAATCACATACGATATTTGGCTTTTCGAAGATATAGTATTTATTTGAAAAGACAATACAGTTTTCGTAGCCAATTGTATTTAGAGTTTTCCTTAAATAAGATAGAGCTGTATGAAGATTTGATTTGGCTCGTACATAATCTAAATCTGGCCATAGAATTTCAATTAAATAATCTCGATGAATCGGTATATTTGGATGCAAAATAAAATAAGCAAACAATTCTTTTGTCTTTTCTGTTTTAAATGCCACTAAACTATTGTTACTATAGACGGCAAATTGATCGAAGCATTGTACAGTTAAGACAGTTTGTGTAGCCTGTTGAAGCATTTGCTGAATTGAAAATTCATGCTCAATACGGGCTACAGTTTTTTCTAAACGGGCATGACTGATAGGCTTTAATACATAGTCGAGACTGCCAATTTCATAGGCTTGTAATGCAAATTCATGATAGGCGGTAATGAAAATTACACTGACTTGTGGACGTTCCGTTTTGATAATATCAGCAACTTCAAGTCCTGATAATTCTTGAAGTTTTACTTCTAAAAAGATAGCCTCAAATTCCATAGTTGGTAGTTCATTCAGAAATACTTCTACGCTTGTAAAGGTTTGCATCACCTGTATTTGTTGAAAGGCATGTAGTTTATTTTGAAAATAGTGTAAAGCTAACGGTTCATTGTCTATTAAAACGGCTCGAATCACATCAAACTCTCCTTTATACAATTAAATTAAAAACATTAAACTCTAGTTCATTTTGGGTGAAAAGACTTCCTATATATAGTGAAGGGCAAGAAAAGTGAAAATCACTCAACTTTTCTATTAAAAATTTGATGCCAGAAAAAAGCAATTTATGGTGTAGTTCTTTCACGGGTGAGAGTCAATGAATCCCGATGTGTTTATCACATCGCGTCAAATCCATTCAAAGAAAATTTCGCCGTTCATTATATAGAAGAAAAAAGTTTTTTAGTTTGTGTTAAGAGAATTGAAATAATTGCTTAGGCGTTAAAATCAAACTATTCTTATACAAAAATGAAACAACATAGTATTGTTAATGAAAGTTGCATATGGGCATAAGCCTTGTTTTTTCTTTTATTGTTAAAATAGTATAATTGTTGTAACAATAATTAGGCGTTATTATAGTACATTTGTCTTAAAAAATACTCAAAAAGTACTTAAAAAATACTTAAAAAGATAGGTTATTAATTAAAATAGAAGTATATATAGGAAAAATGGGATGGCAAGAAAGGAGATTTTACCATGAAATTAGAAAGACTTCTAACCATGACGATGATATTAATCAACCGTAAAAAGGTTAAGGCACAGGAATTAGCAGAGTTATTTAATGTTTCGATTCGTACCATTTATCGAGATATTGAAACATTGAGCTGTGCTGGTGTACCTGTTATTAGTCAGCAAGGTGTAAATGGTGGCATTAGTTTAATCGATGGTTATCGTGTTGATAGGCAAGTGTTGACGAAGGATGAGCTCACGTCACTTTCTATTGCGATTAAAAGTGCTTTGACTACCTATGAAGATTCCCACGCTGAAGCCGTGCTCGAGAAAATAACGAGTATTGCTGATGATCATGTAAAACAATCGATGGACCATCTATTTGTTGATCTTAGTCCATGGGGACCAAACGCTCTCTTTAAAGAGCTTATTACGACGCTCAAGACAGCTATAGAGAATAATCGTTGCATAAGCTTTCATTATTCTACTACTTATGGTGAACAAACAAGCCGAATAGTCGAACCACATACAATTGTTCAAAAAGGGAAGATATGGTATTTGTATGGCTATTGTACATTAAGAAAGGACTTTCGTTTATTTAAGCTTGCGCGAATGAAACATTTGCTTCAAGCTGATTCTACCTTTGAGCGTAAGGAAGTGAATTTAAGTGAACTCCCTTGGGGTAAAGAATGGCATCGACCACAAAACGTAGTCGATTTAGTCATTTCTTTTGATAAAGACATTACAACATTAGTGGAGGAATCCTTTGGTGCAGAACATATAGACCATGAACAATCCATGATTTATATATCTATACCCGAAGATGAATGGCTTTATGGTTTCTTGTTAAGCTTTGGGCATCGCATTAAAATTATGGAACCACTTTATATAAGAGATATTATTCAAAAACGAGCTTTAGAAATTGTTCAATTATATAAAAATCTAAATAATTGATGACAGACAGTTGTCAGGTTTCCTTTGCTATAGTAAGTACAAATAAAGCGAAAGGTGGAATGACGATGCAAAGCTATTGTCAAAGCTGCGGTATGCCTTTAGTAGAAGAGGCATTATTGGGTACTGAAAAAGAAGGGGAAAAAAGTCAGGATTATTGTACATATTGTTACGAGGGGGGCGAGTTTAAACAACCCCAGTTAACAGTAGACGAAATGATTGAAATTTGTGTACCGCATCTTATGGAAGGTGGTATGCCAGAAAATGAAGCACGTAATATGCTGACTTCCTTTTTGCCAAATTTAAAGCGATGGAGAAAATGTGAGTGGCGAGAACCAAAAGTAGTTGAATTAAACTCATTTAACATCGTGGGTATTTCAACTCAAACAAGTAATGCCAATGAAATAACAGAGCAAGCTAAAATTCCGCAATTATGGGATCACTTTTATCAGCAAAATATTACGGACCAAATAGCCGAGCGAAAAAATGGTCATGTCTATGGTTTGTATTCAGACTATGAGACGGATGTGAATGGTAATTATACTCTTACACTAGGTGTAGAAGTAAATAATGATGACATTCAAGCTAATTTAGTAGTAAAAAAGATTCCAGCAGCTAAGTATCTAGTTTTTACATCTGATAAAGGCATGATGCCTGAAGTTGTCATTCAAACTTGGCAAGAGATTTGGGCTTGGTTTGCAAATTCTAAAATTGAACGAACGTATACAGGCGACTTTGAACTGTATGATGAACGATGCGCTAATCCACATGAATCACAAGTGGATATTTATATAGCTATTAAATAAGAAAAGTCTCCTACCAATCAATTGGTAGGAGACTTTTCTTCGTTTTGTGGAGGAATGATATGTGGCTCAATATGCACAAGAACCTGACAAAAGCGATTTTCACGCATAATGGTATGTTCGATTTCTTCAGTTATGCGATGACTTTCAAAGACATTTAAATAAGGATCTACTGTGACAGTTACGTCAATGAAATACATATTGCCATGGGCACGTCCTTTAAAGTCTAAAAGCTCCATTACCCCGTCCACGTTACGGATTAAGACCGATAACGTTTCAACTTCATCAATATCAAATGCATCTGTAAGACTTTGAACAGCTTCCCAAAAAATTTCTACTGCTGTTTTAATAATTAAAAGGGCAACAATGAGAGCTGTAAGTGAATCAATGATCGGAAAGCCGAAAATGGCTCCAAAAATACCAATGGCTGTACCGATGCTGACAAGTGCATCAGAGCGATTGTCAAAGGCAGCAGCTTTAACAGCGGCACTCTTAATTTTCTTTGATAGTGCCAAATTATAGCGATAAACCACATACATGACAACTGCACTACCTATTGCTACATAGGCTGTTAACAGTGAAGGTGTTGTACCAGTGGGCTCCCACAAGCTTTTTAGGGAACTAACTAATACTTGGAGACCGACAACAAGCATAATGAACGATGCGACTAAAGAGGCAACAGTCTCAGCTCGTAAATGTCCGTATTGGTGGTTGGAATCAGGTGGTCTTTGGGCAATGCGTAAACCAACCAGTACCGCGATGGAAGCAATGATATCAGTTGTGTTATTTAAACCATCTGCTTTTAGGGCCTCAGATGTACCAATGTAGCCTATTGTAAGCTTAGCAGAGCTTAGGATTAGATATGTACCAATGGATAGCCATGCACCTTTTTCCCCTTGACGTAAATTTGTATAGAGCTCCATTTTGTTTCCTCCTCGCAAAACTTTCGGACATTAGAAAACGACCCCCTTTTAAAAGGGAGTCGTTTCATCTATTTATTACGGTCGTTGCTCCCACCTATATAAGGTGTGAAGAAAAGATCATATTTATAGCCTAGATTATACAAGCGTGCTTCTAATAGTACCACGACAAGTATGGCAAATCAATTCAATTTTAGTCAATGACTGCGTCATATTCATTTGATAAATCACTGTTAGGTAATTTCAGAACTTCTAAGTATAAAATATGGTGACCATCTAATTCTTTTGCGATAAATTCAAAACCTTGCTCTTCAATACTGTCACCTTCGACTGCATCAAAACGCTTCGTCATGAACCAACCACCGATAGTATCAATATCATCATCTTCTATGTCAGTACCAAGCATATCATTTACATTTTCAAGAAGCATCTTAGCATCTAAAATAAAATGATTTTCTGCAATTTCTTGTACTTCCGGGATTTCGTCTTCATCAAATTCATCTTGAATATCGCCGACAATTTCCTCAATAATATCTTCAATCGTCACTAAACCAGATGTTCCGCCATATTCATCCATTAAAATGGCCATATGAATACGTTCACGTTGAATTTTTAGTAATAGATCGTTAATTTGCGTTGTTTCCATCACTCGAATAATAGGTTGCATATAATCAATGACTGGCTTATCACCATTTTTAGGATCTTTAATGTAAGCGGTTAATAAATGCTTCATGTTAACTAATCCAATAATATGATCTTTATCTCCATCCAGAATTGGATAACGAGTATATTGCTCAACACCCATTAAATCAAACACTTCTTTAATTGTTAGCTCTTTTTCTATGCCGACAATTTCAGTTCGAGGAACCATAATTTCTTTTGCAAGACGATCAGAGAACTCGAAAATACTGTTAACATATTCATATTCTGAGTTATTAATTTCTCCACCTTTTAAACTATCCGACAAAATCATACGCAGCTCTTCCTCTGTATGAGCAACTTCTGATTCTGACATCATTTTTAAGCCGAAAAGACCTGTTAAACCACGGGCAGAGCCATTTAATAGCTTAATGATGGGATAGGTAATATTGTGGAAGATAATTAATGGGCCAGAAAAGTTTAATGTGACAAATTCTGCTTTTTGGATGGCTAATGTTTTTGGCGCCAATTCCCCAATAACAACATGCATAAACGTAACGATTGAGAATGCAAGTATGAATGAAAGGATAGATGTAATACTACCATTCAAATTTAGAAATTCAAACACTGGGTGTAAAATGATTTCAAATGTAGGTTCACCTAACCAACCTAAACCAAGTGCAGTGATGGTAATACCTAACTGGCATGCAGATAAGTACTCATCTAAATCTGAAACAACACGTTTTGCATTTTTCGCTTTTTTATGCCCTTCCGCGAGCAATTGATCAATGCGGGTAGATCTCACTTTTACGATTGCAAATTCAGTTGCAACGAAAAATCCAGTCATTATAATTAGTAGGGCGAATGCCGCCAACCTAATGGTTATCTCCAATATGTCTCCGTCCAAATAATTCCTTTGTTCCCGCCCGAATGAGGGAAGTAAACAAAGTGTACACCTCCTATGATTTAAAAAATTGTTGGATGTTTCAATCATAAATTATTTAAAAGAAAAACACAAATATTGACAACAACTTTTTCACTTGTTTTTCATGGATCTTTTGAAAAAATGCAACTAGATTCAAATACCAAAAGATTGTAATTACCATGGCTATATGCTAACTTTAGAAAGATCAAAGATAGTTTGTTTAGGGAAAGAAGCATTTTGCATCTCATATAATACGACACGTCAAAAATCTCAAGAGTGCTTTAGCTTGCGGATTTTTTTAAATGAATTATTTTTTATAGAAAGGGGGGAGTCTCAATCATCATTTGAGACTCCCCCTTTCTAAATGTTTGACCTATTTATTCTTGCTGGAAGCGTAATTTTAAACACGCTTTTTCAACATCATGAACCGTTTCCTTTAAAGGTATTTCACCTGTAAACGGAGCGATAGATACAGGTGCTTTTTCCGTTATGCCTTGCTGTGTTAAAACATAGTTCTTGTTATTATACGTTAAATAGAACGTTTTAATCGATTTCTTGCCGAAAGAGCTAGTAGAAGAATCAAAGAAGCCCTTTAGTTGACTGCAATACTCATTGTAAAAGTCGCTTTTATAGCCAGAAAGTTCCTCGAATTTCTTACTATTAACAGCACCCGCTTCATCCACTAATTCGAATATTTTAGCGGAAAATTCTGAAAAAAATTCTTTTACTTTTACACGAATTAACGCTTTTGAATTATAGCTATTTAAGTCATCCGAAAGTGTGACTTTACTCATTGAAATGGCCCCCTGCATAAAAAACATTTACTATTAAGCTGATATCATAAATGTATAAGAAAAATATACAAATTTCAACAGGATTCAACATAATTAGCTTAAATGGCGTGCTATTAATAGTAAATATAGGTATTTTTATACGGGATCACAACGAAAAATTGACTATCAAATTCAATCGTATACATGAAACAGCATAAGTTCATGTATCATTTTTTTAACAACCTCCTCGTCTGATGGAATGGCTCCTATCCACTCAATCGTACCGTCCTTTAAATATTCCGCTTGGTATCGTTCTCGTTGATAAAAAAACGAAATAGACCACCCAGGTAGTTGCGTGTTTTCAAATAGTGGTTTAAAACTGAAATGTTGAATCATCATCAAACCTCGCTTCTTATAGTATGTAGTCATATTATTCAAGTATAAAGGTATTTTTGCAACTATTCACTTTTCATAGAAGTAAATAGGATGAGATTGAAATTCTAAAGGGGTATTTCTTTCGTTGAAAATCATTGCTCTGCTATAATGAGTGCAGAAGGCGACAAAATACGCCAATCTTGAATACAATTGAAATGAGAGGATACTAATGGATAATTTTATAGTGACATTACTTTTTATGGCTATCATTGGGGCTGCAATTGGGGGCGTTACAAATCACTTAGCCATTAAAATGCTTTTTCGTCCATATAAAGCGATATATATTAAAAATTGGCGTGTACCGTTTACACCAGGCCTTATACCCAAACGACGTGATGAATTAGCTAAACAGCTGGGTCTTACAGTAGTAAATTATTTACTAACGCCTGAAACATTTAGAAAAAAGTTTTTCTCTAAGGATATTCAAGACAAAGTAGAACACTTTGTGCAAACAAAAGTTGAAGAAACAATCTTTACAAACGACAAAACAATTCAGGATTGGCTAAACTTAGCTGGGTTTGCTCATCTACCTACTACCATTGAACAGAAGGTTGAAGCAATTGTTGAGGGACAATTTTCGTCGGTAAAGAATACACTATCAACAAAATCAATTCGTACGCTGCTATCAGATGATATCCAAAATACAATTGATGCTAAAATTCCAGTAGCAGTTCAGCACATTTTAGAAAAAGGCGAGGATTATTTTTTATCACCAGAAGGTGAAATGACGATTAAGGCAATGATTGATGACTTTTTATCATCAAAAGGGTCTCTAGGCGGCATGATCAATATGTTCTTAGGTGATTCCTCTTCATTAGTTGGGAAAGTTCAACGTGAGCTTGTGAAGTTTTTACAAGCACCAGGAACAACAACATTACTAACAAAAATATTTTCACAGGAATGGGAAAAACTTAAAGATCGACCCGCTATGGACTTTTTGCAAGATGTTCAATTTGACCCCATTTTATCGAAATTACAAGTGTACGTGAAAGAACAATTAGCAATCTCTGAACGTTTAAATCAACCGATTTCTTATTATTGGCCAGAAGGAAATGACTGGGCGAAGTATACCGTGATTCCACAAGCTATAGAAAAAGCTTTTGTGAAGGCAGAGGAAAAACTTGAAGATGTACTAAAACGTTTAAACTTACAAGAGGTTGTGCGAGAGCAGGTTGACTCATTCCCAGTAGAGAAATTAGAGGAGCTTGTATTAGGTATTTCAAAACGTGAGTTTAAAATGATTACTGTATTAGGTGCAGTGCTTGGTGGATTGATTGGGATTGTGCAAGGCTTGATTGTTTACTTTATTTAAAAGGAGATTGTATGAATGATTAATATTTATAATGACATTAATGCGCTAGAAGCAACTTTCCGTAAGATTCCAGAATTTGAAGCGTTAAAAGCTGCTGTTGAAGTTGTTAAAAATGATGAAGAGGCATTAAATGTCTTTAAAAACTTCCGTAAAATCCAAATCGAATTACAGAAAAAGCAATTAGCTGGTGAGGATATTTTGGAGGATGAGCTTGTCTATGCACAAAAAGCGGCACAGCTTGCACAGCAAAATGAAAAAATTTCAACGATGCTTGAGGCAGAAATGAAGGTAAGTAAAGTAATCGAAGAAGTAAATCGCATTTTAATAAAACCTATCCAAGGTTTATATGAAGGAATTCAATAATAGGTATCGCAATTTAAAAAGGAATAATTTTTCTAGGAATTGCACATATAACAAGTGAGAGGAAAACGTGTATCCGCTATTGGTCGGTACACGTTTTTGCTTTATGTACCAGTTAAAGAGTATGGGAGGTTATGAATATGCATGTCATCATTGAATGGACCTATAAAACACCAAAAGGAGCAACAACAGTTTTACGTTCAGCTGAAATGCCTGCAGCTCAAGCACTTTTACTTGCAGAGGATATGGAAAGAACGGGAAGGGTAAAATCGCTACATTGTATGGATCGGCAAGATACAAATTGGTCACTTAAAGAGCTAAAAGCATATTTAAAGGAAATTGATACAGAGCCTCATAATATTACGCTCTATTTTGATGGAGGTTTTGATCGTGGGACAAGGCAAGCAGGACTAGGCTGCGCCATTTATTACGAACAAAATGGTAAACCTTTACGATTGAGAAGGAATGCCTTTTCGTCTGAATTGAAATCAAATAACGAGGCAGAGTATGCAGCGCTTTATTTAGCCTTAGTAGAACTAGAACTTTTAAATGTCCACCATTTGCCTGTGCGTATTATAGGAGATTCACAAGTGGTCATCAATCAACTGAATGGGGAATGGCCAGCATTGGAAAAAGAACTAGCAAGCTGGGCAGATAAAATTGATGCTAAGCTGGAGCAACTTCACATTCAAGCCGAATACCAGCTTGTTTCACGTAAGGATAATTCGGAAGCAGATCGCCTTGCTACTCAAGCTTTAAATGGCATCGATATTACTGGTTTGAGCGAGATTGTTAAAGAATAGGAATAAGAGGTGGCAGTAGATACTGCCACCTCTTTCTCATAAAATCCTCGGTTTGCACTGAAACTTTTTCCATTTTAAAACTACTACTACTATGAATCCAAACAATAAGGAGAGATTTTATGAACATGAAAAAAATAGCACCTGCAGCTATGTCTGCATTATTATTTGGAAGTGCCCTTGTACCGGTAGCTTCAGCAAATGAGCAGCAATCTACAGAAGCAGAGGTACCACAAATACAAATTGATCCCGTACACATTTTTAATGATACTCGTGGTACTGTGGAAGATGTTCGTGTTGGGGAAAATATTACATATTACACAGTAAAAGAAGGCGAGCAAACAAATGTATTAGAAATTACTAAAGATACTCTCGTGTTCGACAATACTGGGAAGAAAGTGGAGCTACAAAAGGGTGATAAAGTATTAGCTTATACCTTTGCTAACAAACCGCAAAAATATATTTATCCACCACAATTCAATCCAGAGGTTGTCATCGTTGAAACAGAAGAAGTTGGTTTTGTAGAAGTGGATTATTTCTTTGAAGATTTAACTAATACGTATGATATTTTAAAATTAAATATTGGGAAAGAAACAGAGCTATTCAATGAAAAAGGTGAAAAGGTGGACGCTAAAGATTTAGCAGAGAAGCATCTGATTGTTTTCTATACGGCCTCTACTAAAAGTATCCCAGCTCAAACAACACCATCTAAAGTAATTGTACTGGACGATGATTCCTCAACTACTAAGAATCCAATAAATGAAGAAATTGATAATATTATCGCATCAGATTCTTATGAAGTAGCTGGTACAAAAATGGTGCCATTACGTGTGATCGCTGAAAAGCTTGGCTTCAAAGTGGATTCTACAGGCAAGGGGGCAATCCTTTCAAAAGGGAATATGTCTTACACAATTACTCGCGGTGAAAAAACATTTGGCTATAATAAGGCATTACGTACACTAACAGTCGCACCGACTTTAAAAAATACAAAGACATATGTACCTGTTGAATTTGTGGATGAATTTTTAAAATAATTAAGAAAATAGTATGCCAACAATGCTTGGCATACTATTTTTATTTGTGGTTACTCAGCCATTGCTAGAGCGTAATGGTTCTTTGAGGAAATAAAGGCTGGATACTTTTTCGCAAATTGTTGGAGACATTGTTTAAAGGATATTGTACTCATGAAGTTTTTAGCTAATACCATTTCATCTGAATACAATAAAAATTGCTGAAAATGCTGTTGAATAAATACCCTTGTCTTTTCATAATGCTTGTTAATTGAAATAGCGCCATAGATTTCTTGTTGATCAATAATATAAATAAAATCACAAAGTACTTTATGTGTGCCGTAATTAAGTTTTACCGTGACATATAATGTTTTTTCGTCACAGCGCTCTAAATCAAAATGGTGGAATGCTACTTTTACTTGATGAATAAAGCTCGAAACAGATGTATAATTGTCATTTTTTAAAATAAACATTCTCGACACCACCTTTTCTGAAAATTATAATGACAAAAAAATAGTTTGTCTATATTTAAACAGAATATTCTGTTATTTTATAGATTCTAATTGTTATTTTGCTTATAGTCATAGAAATTTGTTAAACTTAAATCTGCAATATATAAAAGAAGAGAGCGAAACGAAATGAAAATTATTCATATAGATCAAAAATATCCTGAAGATTGGATTCGCGTATTAAATCATATTGCGAATTTATTTTTTGAGGATTCCAAGCTGAAGGCTGAACCAATGGGAGCAGATATGTCTGCTTCATTTGACTATCAGACTGGAGACGATTTTTCCATTTCTACAAAAGCAAACTTGATTGTAGATGGTAAGCAATACACAAATGAGTACAGTATTCAATATGAGTCCCCAGCAACAGATCGTGAGCTAAATATTCGCATAAAACGTGCATTGTCACATGTATTTTTAGATGTTCTTGAACAGCATACTGGAGTGCATCAGCAATGGGGGATTTTAACGGGTGTACGCCCAACAAAGCTGTATCATAAATTTAGAAAAGAAGGTAAAAGTGAGCAAGAAATTGCTGATCTATTAATTCGAGATTTCCGCTTATCAAAGGAAAAAGTTGGACTATTAAAGGAAATTGTGGACCGACAACTAGTGACCATTCCTGATCTTGATGCCATTGGACAAGAAATCAGTGTTTATATTGGTATTCCATTCTGCCCTACCAAATGTGCATATTGCACTTTCCCAGCCTATGCGATTGGTAGTAATCGTAAGCAAGGGCGTGTTACGACTTTTTTAGATGGCTTGCATATTGAATTGCGCGAAATGGGCAAATGGCTGAAGGACAATGATATGAAAATCACCTCCATTTATTGGGGTGGTGGTACACCGACTTCAATTGAGGCCGATGAAATGGATGCCTTATATCAAACGATGTATGAATCATTCCCTAACCCTGAAACAATTCGAGAGGTGACAGTTGAAGCAGGAAGACCTGATACCATCACACCAGAAAAATTAGAAGTACTAAAAAAATGGGGTATTGATCGTATTAGTGTAAATCCACAATCTTATACTGATGAAACATTAAAAGCAATTGGTCGTCATCACACAGTCCAGGAAACCATTGATAAGTTTTGGCTTGCAAGAGAATCAGGTATGAACAATATCAATATGGATCTTATAATTGGGCTACCGAATGAAGGGATTGAAGAATTCCAACATTCATTAGAGGAATCGGCAAAAATGCAGCCAGAGTCTTTAACTGTTCATACGCTATCATTTAAACGTGCTTCAGAGATGACGCGTAATAAGGATAAATACAAAGTAGCCGACCGTGATACGGTAGCTGAAATGATGGAAATGGCACGAATTTGGACAAAAGAAAATGATTATGTTCCATACTATTTATATCGTCAGAAAAATATTTTAGGTAATTTAGAAAATGTCGGCTATAGTAAAGCGGGAGAAGAAAGTATTTATAATATCGTTATTATGGAAGAAGTGCAGACAATCTTAGGAATTGGCTGTGGGGCATCCTCAAAATTTGTTCATCCCGAAACA
Organism: Lysinibacillus sp. LK3; assembly: GCF_001043675.1. Lineage (NCBI taxonomy): Bacteria > Bacillati > Bacillota > Bacilli > Caryophanales > Bacillaceae > Lysinibacillus > Lysinibacillus sp. LK3. Next base: position 34,289 of record NZ_LDUJ01000009.1, on the reverse strand, counting down.
GGGAGAATTACACAATTCCATAATCCGAAAGATCCTGCTGCCTATATCATGACCTTTGAAGAGGCTATTGGGAAGAAAATAGAATTTTTAAATGAATTATATAAGGCTTAATGATGAAGGCAATCTGATCTGTTCAGATTGCCTTCATTGTTTGTAGTGTTCGTAATGTACAGGCCATTTTTAGCAGAACAGCATCCTCAAAGTATTGCGGATCATAGCCTGTTAATTCCCTTATTTTATTTAAACGATAAGTAAGTGTATGTCGATGAATATTCAATTGCTGAGCACAATGCTTTAGCTGTAAATTACAATCAAAAAACGATTGTAATGTTTCCAATTGTTTAGCGTCTAAATTTTTGAGTACACGACGGTAAAATGCTTGTACCTCCTCCGATTCACGATGTTTAAAAAGGGAATATAACTCGACATCTTCAAAAAAAGTCAATTCATTATTGATTGCAGCAAATTTTAGAGCTGTTTTGGCACCTTGGTAGCTATAGGGAAGCTGAGATAAATGTTGAACCACAGGCCCTACACCAATTTGAAGGGAGGGAAGTTTCTGCTTCTGCTTACGCAGTGCTTTTATAATAGGACGGCAATTTTGCTCCATACAACTTGTTAGTAGGATATAGTATTCCTGTAATTGGCTATGACCAGCAAGAATAGGCTGTTTGTAAAATAGATCCTCAAAAAAGAAGGGTATTGTATTTTCTGCGTAGGATGCTTCATTTAAGCTCACTAAAATCACCTGAAAAGGGCCAGAAAGAGCAAATGGTAATTTCTGAATCCGTTCAGTTAAGGTTCCGTCTAGCTTACTTCCATGAACGAGTGCTTCAAATATGTAATCGTTATTCTTTCGTTGCCATTCGCTTTTAGATTCAACAATCGCTTGATGGGCCATAATCTCTGTTGTGAGTTGAACGAGATTAGCAATTTCAAGCATATCCTCTGAATCTCCTGTAATACCTATAACACCTACAACCTCATCTTGGTACATAATTGGCATATTGATGCCTGGTTTTGTGTTTGGATAAAGTGCTATATTTTCCTCATTTATAATTAGAGTCTCTTTTGTCTGTGCTACGTATAGTGCACCTTCATGAATATTTTCCACCCTCATTTTATCCCCAGAAGCTAAAATGACTCCACTTGGGCTGATAACATTAATATTGTGACGCAAGCGCAACATCGTTTGATGGACGATGTCTTCTGCTAACTTTTTTGTCAACATGTTTATACACCTCGCATAAAAAACAGCCTGTTATATGACAGATAAATTGTACACCTATTATAATGTTTTCTGAATTTATTGTCATTATAATAAATTGTAAGCGCTTAACTTAGGGATATGAAAATTTACGTAAATGTCAATGGACGACATAAGTGGAGGTATATCATGAAAGTTATCATTAGTCCAGATTCCTACAAGGGTACTCTGTCAGCAGTTGAAGTAGCAAAGGCAATGCAAAAAGGAATCTTAGATGTGGATCATTCAATTGAAACAATTATACTACCAGTGGCAGATGGTGGTGAAGGTACACTGCACTCACTTATTGCCTCTACAGATGGCCGATATTGCTCAGCAACTGTGCTTGATCCATTGGGAAGAGCTATCCAGGCTCAATATGGTGTACTGGGCGATCAAGTAACCTGTGTAATAGAGATGGCTCAAGCATCTGGTATTATGCTGTTACAAGAAAATGAGAAAAATCCTGAACTTGCTACATCTTATGGCACAGGACAATTAATTAAAGCCGCACTTGATCAAGGTTTTAGAAAATTTATTATTGGCATTGGTGGGAGTGCTACAAATGATGCGGGTACTGGTATGTTACAAGCATTAGGTGTGCGGTTATTATCAGCGGAAGGGGTGGAACTTGAGGCTGGTGTTTCTAACCTTATGCAATTAGATGTCATAGATATGAGTCTACTAGATACTAGATTAGCAGAAGCAACATTTACGATTGCCTGTGATGTGGATAATCCGCTTATTGGTGAACGAGGAGCCACTGCTATCTTTGGTCCACAAAAGGGTGTTCAAAAACACCAGGTCGCTGAATTTGATCGTTGTTTAAAGCATTTTGCAGATATTGTTGAAGCTCAATTTGCTATACGATTACATGACTATAAAGGTGCTGGAGCCGCTGGGGGAATGGGGGGCGCATTAATCGCTTTTTTAAAAGGAACCTTCCATGCAGGAATTGACCTTGTGCTGGACGCTGTACAACTTCAGGCTCATTTAGCAGAAGCACAGTTAGTGATAACGGGTGAAGGAAAATCTGATCTTCAAACATTACATGGTAAGGCACCATTAGGTGTAGCAAAAGCTGCAAAGCAAGCGAATGTAGAGGCGATGCTGCTGTCTGGAGGAATTGATACCAAGGCAAATGCAGCATTACAAGCGTATTTTACAGTTGTTGAGTCATTGGTAGATGAGGAGATTGATGTGCAGCAGGCAATGCAAGAACCTGCACACTTTATTCGGTTAAAAACTAAAAGAATGATAGAGCGTTACTTACAAAAGGGGGATGTCTAGATGTTGTTCATTATTATATTAATAGGGGTATTATTTGTTGTCTTAGGAACAGCTAAGTTAAAGCTTCATCCGTTTTTAGCTTTATTAATCAGTGCTTTCTTCGTTGGAATTGCTTCAGGTATGCCATTGTTGACAGTAGTGGAAAGCATTAATACTGGATTTGGAGGCTTAATGACAAGTATTGGTTTAGTCATTATTGCTGGTACTATTATAGGCTTAATATTAGAAAAATCAGGTGCTGCTTATCGAATGGCAGAAGTAGTGTTAAGAATTGTAGGACCTAAACGTCCACAATTAGCGATGTCTTTAATTGGCTATATCGTATCCATACCAGTATTTTGTGATTCTGGCTTTATTATTTTATCCAGCTTGCAAAAATCATTAGCAAAGCGAGCAAATGTTACGATTGCATCTATGGCAGTAGCTTTAGCAACTGGCTTATTTGCGACGCATGTATTAGTACCACCAACTCCAGGTCCTATTGCAGCAGCAGGAAATATTGGCGCAGCAGATTATTTAGGAACAGTCATTGTCATTGGTTTATTAGTCGCGATACCAGCGACATTCGTAGGTTATCTATGGTCAGTAAAAGTTGCGACAAAAATTCGCGTTCCTGAAGATGAGGTAGAGGCATTAGATTATGAGGAAGTCATTAAATCCTTTGGTAAAATGCCCTCAACATTTAAAGCATTTTTACCAATCGTTCTGCCGATTGTGTTAATTGGTTTGGGTTCTATAGCAGCATTAGTTGGTGATACGGAAGCGACTTTCAATACCATCTTTAAATTCTTAGGTTCTCCAACAGTGGCCTTATTTTTAGGTGTAGCAGCAGCCTTTTTATTATTACCTGAAATCAATGAAACGACATTAACAGGTTGGATTGGCGAAAGTCTAAAAGAAGCAGCACCAATTTTACTTATAACAGGGGCTGGTGGTTCGTTTGGAACTGTTATAAAAAATGCTGGTGTTGGAGAAATGCTTCAAGAAATGGATTTAGGTATGTTTGCCTCAGGTACATTATTCCTTCTTGTGCCGTTTATAGTAGCAGCAGCGTTGAAAACGGCTCAAGGTTCTTCTACAACAGCTCTTGTGATTACATCTACTTTAGTAGCCCCAATGCTTGTGACATTGGGAATTGATGGAGCGGTACCATTAGCATTAGTGGTGATGGCAATAGGTGCAGGAGCAATGACAGTTAGCCATGTGAATGATAGCTTCTTTTGGGTGATTACGCAGTATAGTGGTATGGAAGTAACACAAGCCTATAAAGCCCAAACGGTGGCCACATTACTTCAAGGGCTTGTGACTATTATTATTACGATGATTTTATGGTGGATATTTGTTTAAAGTAAAAGGAGAGCAGCCCATGGCTAGCTCTCTTTTTGTATAATAGGAAAATAGAAAGGAAGTTAGTAGATGAAAAAAATAATAAAGGTATTACTCCTTTGTCTTTTTTTATTAGCCGGCTGTAACGAGGCAGTCAAGACAGAGAAAATTCCTGTAACAGCTGGTCATGAAATGCAGGTTCATTTTATTGATGTAGGACAAGGGGATTCTATACTGATCGAATCACCAAGTGGTAAAACGATGCTTATAGATGGGGGAGTGAAGGGCGCAGGGCAACAGATTGTCTCTTATTTAAAAGAACTTGGGATAAATAAGCTTGATATTGTAGTAGCAACACACCCAGATGCTGATCATATTGGAGGGCTTATTCCTGTATTAGATAACATGACGATTGAGCAATTTTATGATTCGGGAAAAGTACATACATCGCAAACCTTTGAAGAGATGCTGACACGTATCGATGAAAAAAATATTCCTTATCATGTGCCAAAAATCGGCGATGATATCGAATTTGATAAGGATGTAAATGTGAAAGTTTTAAATGCCAATGATCAGGCTACAGACAATAACGATGCCTCCATTGTCTTAAAAATGACTTATGGGAATGTCTCTTTTTTATTGACAGGAGATGCGGGAGTGGCATTAGAAAAGGAAATGTTGCAGTATGATGTGAAAGCAACAGTTTTAAAAGCTGGACATCATGGCTCTAACACAAGTAGCTCAGAGGAGTTCATTCAGGCTGTAAAACCAGAGGTCACGATATTAAGTTATGGAGAGGATAATAAGTATGGACATCCACATGCAGAAATTGTGGACCGTTTGCAGGCTATTGGTAGTAAAATATATGCCACCGCGGATTTAGGAACGATTACGGTGTCCACAGATGGGGTAAACTATACGGTGAACGGTAAGGAAACTTCTAGTGTAGAAACTGGTAATATACTATCTAAAGAAGAACCGACAACAGCTATTGAAATCGTTAGCAAGGATCTTGTTACTGAAATTGTAGGAATTAAAAATAGTGGACAACACGCAGTATCTTTAAAAGATTGGCAGCTTATTTCAATTGAAGGGCATCAAGTTTATAACTTCCCTAATCTTTCTTTACAGCCAGGGAAAACGATTTATATTACTAGTGGAACCAATGCACGGGAAGGGCAAAATTATTTGAAATGGACAACTAAACAAATTTGGTTAAATGCTGGAGATGCTGCGCAATTACGGAATGAGAAAGGGGAACTTGTAAGTGAGCTTGAGTAAATACACATTGGACCGTATTGAAGATGGCTATGCGGTTTTCTTAAAGTTTCCAGCAGAAGAGGAACAACTCATTATTTCACAGTCAGCCATGAACAAGCCTGTGCAAGTAGGTGATCGTGTTCAGATAGAAGAAAAAGATGGTATTTACCATATTGAAATTTTAAAAGAAGAAACACAGCAAAAAAGAGCAGACCTTCAGAGTTTAATGAATCGTTTACGAAATAAAAATAATTAATACATGACAAGCTGTAAGATTTGACGTACAGCTTGTTTTTAGATACAGGAATTGTACTTAAATTGTTATCCTAAATATTTTGAAAATATGCTAAAATAGTAGTATTAATCGGGAGCTAGGAGCGGACAAAAATGTCGATAAATACAATTATTTTTGATTTAGATGATACACTACTATGGGATAAAAAATCAGTCAAAACTGCATTTGAAAAAACATGTGACTATGCAGCAACAGTACATAATGTGAATCCTACTGAGCTAGAGGAAGCTGTTCGCCGAGAGGCACGTGCTTTATATGAGGGTTATGAAACATATGATTATACGGTATTAATTGGTATCAATCCATTTGAAGGACTTTGGGGAACGTTTGACGACTCGACAGACTCCTTCCAAAAAATGAAGGAAATTGTTCCTAGCTATCGTGCAGCGGCTTGGACAAAAGGGTTAGCTGCTCTTGGTATTGAAGATACAGCGTTTGGAGAGGAGCTAGGAGAGCGCTTTGTAGCCGAGCGTAAAGTAGCGCCATTTTTATACGAAGATACTTTTGCAGTGTTAGATGAATTAAAAGGAAAATATCAGCTTGTATTGCTTACAAATGGCGCACCAAGTTTGCAAAATTTAAAGCTAGAAATCACACCAGAAATTGCCCCATATTTTGATCATATTATTATTTCAGGTGACTTTGGTAAAGGTAAGCCGGACGCATCTATTTTTGAGTTTGTGATGGAGAAAGCAGGTATTACAGCGGACGAGGCAATTATGGTTGGCGACAATCTTAATACTGATATTTTAGGATCATCTCGTGTGGGAATGCGCAATGTATGGATTAATCGTGAAAGCAATATCGCCAACGGGGCTGTGACACCTACCTATGAAGTGGATTCTTTGACAGCGTTGTTGGAGCTTGTAAATAAGCTATAGTATAAAAATGTACTGACCCTTCATGGAGTCAGTACATTTTTTTATTAAAAATAGACATTCAGTCCAAGGTATAAACATGTAAAAGCTATCGCTATACAAAGCTGAACAAGAGCGCTAGCAATTAAGTAACCCTTAGGTTCACCAGCCTTTTTACGATAATAGATTTGCATAAAGGAGTAGAGTGAGAAAAGGCCATAAATAATTGTTGCATGAATTGTATGGTGGACAAGATAGATACCAAATGAAATACCTCCAAACAACACGAGCATGATGGCATTGGCAATAGCATGCTCAACTGTCGCAGCGAAAAAGCGACGTTCTGTATAAGGCATTCTTTTTTTAGCAATCCATAGGATGAAATGCATAAGTAGGATGAAAATGTTCCCTAAAATAAGTTTCGTCGACCGCTTCTCATCATAAAAATAGCGTAGAGAGTCAATTGATTCTTCAATCAGAAAGGCTTGCTGGGTTTCAATATTGAAGAAAATCTTGTTATTGAGTACCTTCCATTTCTCTTGTGTACGGTCATTATAGAGAATCAAAATATCATAGATAGTACCACTTTTCCATTGACTAGCGGATATTGTTATAGGAGAAGCGTTGTCCCAATTCTGTTGTAGCTGTGTGATAGCCTTTGAATGAGCATAGCATTGCTGAGGAACATAAAGGCAAGAATCCTTTGCTATAAAGGTATCCTTGTTCAGATTCTCCTTTAAGTAGACACGTTGGATGGCTTTGGAGGAATCCATTGTCATAGGAGAATCAGTCGGACGTTGAACAAAAGTTAAAATTAATAAAGAAAGAACTACTATAAATAGCACTGACACAGACGGAATATTCCATCCGTTTCCAGTAGTTTGTTTACTAATTACTGAGGGCTCTGTCATATTGCGTAATAATTTTTTTTGCTGCTGATCAGATAACATTAAATCATCTAAGTGTTGCCATGTCTTCTTATCATTCTTCATCCATCTCACCTCCTAACTGTTTTTTTAATGCGATGAGTGCTCGTTTTAATGTGTTTTTTACTTTCCCCTCATTCCAGCCAAGAATAGCGCAAGTTTCTTCGATGGAAAGCCCCTCTATTTTGCGCAGAATGATCACATCACGATAGGTAATTTTTAGTTTTCGAATTGCAAGATACAGTATCTTGGCATCTTCTCGTTGCATCAGCCATTGATGAGGAGAAGGTGACGCTTGTTCTTCATGCTGTTGTAAAAAAGGGACAAACTGAATAATCCTTTTCCGACGATAATGATCATAGGCAAGGTTACGTGCAGTGCACCGCAACCAAGCGAGATCGGCTCCTTCTTTTATTGTTTGGTGATGGTTCAAATAACGGACAAAGGTTTCCTGTGTATAATCCTCCGCTAATTTTTCATCATTTAGTAAGTAATATAAGTATTTAAAAATGGTGTTATTATGTAAGTAAAATATTTCTTCTATGTTCAAGCTGAACACCTCCTTTTCTTTAAAGACGAAGAACTCATAGAAAAGTATCATTTTCCCAAAATAAAAAGCAGAGAGTAGAGACTCCCTGCTTCTTGCTATTATTAATTATAGGTTAATGGCTTTTACCTCATCAATGTTTTCAAGCTGTGCCACAAAAACTAAATCTTCTTCTGTTACAACATTATCAACCGTTAACATCATAACCGCTGTACCACCAACCTGTGCACGACCAACCTGCATTGTTGCAATATTGATTTCTTTTTCTGCAAGCTTTGTTGCTACACGGCCAATTGCACCTGGTTTGTCAGTATTTTTAATGTAAAGAAGGTGGCCTTGTGGAATGACATCTACAACATAGTCCTCTACTTTTACAATACGTGCACCTAAACCATTTAATAGTGTACCCGCTACAGTATGTGTTTCGTTAGCAGTAATAATTTCAATCGTAATTAAGCTAGTAAAGCCTTTTGCTGTTGTTGTTTTGTGCTCATTAATTTTCATACCAATACGTTCAGATAAGTAACGAGCATTCACATCATTGACATGATTACCGTGATTTTTAGACAGTAAACCTTTTAATGCATTTGAAGTTAATGGACGAACATCATAGTTTGCTACTTCTCCAGCATAAGATAGGTTGATTTCTTTGACTGGCTCTGTTGTCACTTGTGATAGGAATGAACCAAGTTTTTCAGCTAATTCAAAGAAAGGCTCAACTTGTGCAAGAAGCTCTTTAGGTATAGATGGCATGTTTACTGGATTTGTTACAGTACCTGTTTTGTAAAATTTAATGATGTCATTTGATACGTCAACCGCTACAGATTCCTGTGCCTCGATTGTAGATGCTCCTAAGTGAGGCGTTGCGATAACTTGTGGTAAAGTCAGTAGCTTATGATCTGTTGCTGGTTCAGAAACAAATACATCAAGAGCTGCTCCAGCCACTTTACCTGCTACGATTGCATCATATAAATCGTCTTCATTGATGATACCGCCACGTGCACAGTTAATAATACGTACGCCATCTTTCATCATCGCAAATTTATCTTTATTAATAAGGTTGCGAGTTTCAGGTAAAAGTGGTGTATGAACTGTAATGAAATCTGCAGCTACACAGATTTCTTCAACCGTTGCTTTTGTTACACCTAATTCTTTGGCACGTTCATCTGTTAGGAAAGGATCGTATGCCATAACATTCATACGTTGACCCTTAGCACGATAAGCTACTTCAACACCAATTCGACCAAAACCTACAACGCCTAAAGTTTTATTTTTTAGCTCCACGCCAACAAAAGATTTGCGATCCCATTTGCCATTTTTTAATGTATTAAAAGCTTGTGGAATATGACGGGCAAGTGAAGTCATCATCGCAATTGTATGTTCGGCAGCTGAGTTAGTATTACCATCTGGTGCGTTTACCACGATAATGCCGTGTTCTGTAGCAGCAGCAAGATCAATATTATCGACACCAACACCAGCACGACCAATTAATTTTAAGCTTTTTGCTGCTTCAATTACTTCACGTGTTACCGTTGTTTGAGAACGAACAAGTAATACATCTACATCAGCAATTTTAGCGATTAATTCTTCCGGTGCTAAACCTGTGTCTACAATAATGTTTAAATCTAAATCTTGTTCCTGGCGTAATGGGAAAATACCATCCTCACTTAGTGGATCAGCGATAAATACGTTAATAGTTCTTGTTTTTGTTGCAGTAGTCATTATAATTAGCTCCTTTTTTATCATTATTGGCTATGGCTTTATCTACGATAGTCTGAAATTTGTAAAATTCGAACATCTTACAGCATACAAACAATCTCCTTTCTAAATCGAAGACAATATAAAAAGCCTTCCACGCCTTACAAACACAGTTAGTGTGTTGTAAGGGGCGAAAGGCTGTATAAACTTTGGTTCGCGGTACCACCCTTAATCACTGCTGGAAAATTTATTCTGGCAGTCTTAGCTATATGCGTAACGTGCATGAGACGGATAAGCATACTTTTAAGTTGTTCAGCCTATCTATTCAGGAGTGGAACTATTATCGTAGAAATCACTGATTTGCACCAACCATCAGCTCTCTTTGGATTTTCTTGCGACTAGTGTGTCTCCGTCATTATATTTTTTGTGATTAAATTTGTTAACATCATAATCCCTATTGTTCACCTTTGTCAACGATATTTCTTAAAAACTTTAAAAATACTGACTTCAAAAGTCTGAAAAATAACTAAAAACGAATATTATTTATATAATAATGTTGTATTGTTCGTCTTTTTGGGGAATACAATGAAAGCGCTAACGATATTTGAAAAGTCCGATAGTATCAGGTTTCTGTGTAGTTTTAGCATGAAAAATTATATGGGAATTAAATGGAATAAAATAGAGGGTTTATGCTAATTATCCATGGATTTGTTCTAAGAAAGCGAACGTTTTTGTTTGTCACATTTTAGACAAAAATATAAAAAGTAGAAGGTAAACAGACTGTGAGAGAAGAATGTTAGTTAAGGATGATTGATTTGGGGGTGTAAGAATGAAGTACGATGTTGCAATAGTCGGTGCTGGTCTTGCAGGATTAGTCGCAGCTTGTGAATTAATCGATGCAAAGAAAAAAGTTCTTTTAGTAGATCAAGAGCCTGAAAATTCAATCGGAGGACAGGCATATTGGTCTTTTGGAGGAATATTTTTAGTAAATTCTCCAGAGCAAAGAAGGCTTGGAATTAAAGATAGTAAGGAGCTTGCATGGCAGGATTGGCAAGGAACTGCAGGCTTTGATCGTTTAGAAGATGAGGATTCCTGGGCGTATAAATGGGCAAGAGCATATGTCGATTTTGCTGCAGGTGAAAAATACGACTGGTTAAAGTCAAAAGGTATAAAGTTTTTCCCTGTTGTTGGATGGGCAGAGCGGGGAGGCTCATTGGCAGGAGGGCATGGCAATTCAGTACCTAGATTTCATATTGTCTGGGGAACAGGCCCTGGCATTGTAAAGCCATTTGTAGATAAAGTAAAACAGGCTATGAAAGAAGGATTCATTGACTTCAAGCCAAGACATCGTGTGGATGAATTTGTGCAGCAAGAAGGGAAGATTATAGGAATTAGCGGAACGGTGCTAGCTGAAACCTTTATTAATCGAGGTGAAAAGAGTTCGAGATTAGGAATCGGTGAATTTTCCTACGAAGCTAAAGCTGTGATTGTGGCAAGTGGTGGTATTGGGGCAAATTTTGATTTAGTGAGAAAAAATTGGCCTGCTCGATTAGGAACCCCTCCCAAAAATATGGTATGTGGTGTACCAGCTTACGTTGACGGAAGAATGCTAGAGATCACGGAACATGCTGGGGGACGCATTGTAAACCGTGATCGCATGTGGCATTACACAGAGGGTTTAAGAAATTGGGATCCAATATGGCCCAACCATGGAATTCGGATATTGCCTGGTCCCTCCTCCCTGTGGTTTGACGCAGAGGGGAATCGTTTTCATGCACCCAACTTTCCAGGGTTTGATACACTCAGTACGTTAGAGGCGATTCAAAAAACAGGTTATGACTATTCCTGGTTTATTTTAACGGAGAAAATTATTGAGAAAGAATTTGCTTTATCTGGCTCGGAGCAAAACCCAGATTTAACAAACAAAAGCATTGGCGATGTTCTAAAACGCATTTTACCAGGCCCACCTGCTCCTATCCAAGCTTTTAAAAATCACGGAGAGGATTTTGTGATTGCACATGATCTAAAGGAACTTGTAGATGGAATGAATAAACTTGCTGGGAATGAGCTACTTGATTTCATGAAGATTAAAGAGCAAATCTTGGCAAGAGATCGGGAAATGGACAATAAGTTTACAAAGGATTTGCAAGTAAACGCTATTCATGGAGCAAGAAATTATATTGGGGATAAATGGGTGCGTGTTGCCAAGCCACATAAAATTTTAGATACCAAAAATTGGCCTTTAATTGCTGTTCGCTTAAACATTCTAACAAGGAAAACTTTAGGTGGCTTACAAACAAATTTAAATGGCGCTGTTTTGGGCATGGACGGTCAGCCAATTCCTGGGTTATTTGCTGCTGGTGAAGTAAGTGGTTTCGGTGGCGGTGGCGTCCATGGCTACCGCGCTTTAGAAGGGACATTTGTTGGTGGTTGTTTATTTAGTGGACGCCAGGTAGGGCGTTATTTAGGGCAAGGATAAAGTGCATAAATGAATGAAGAGCATCGTTTTGATGAACGATGCTCTTTTTAAATGGATTGATAATGTTGGAGTAGATCACTATGCTGAAGTTTTGAGCAGAAATCCAACAGCAATGCGCACCTTGATTAAATTATGAAATGGATTAACAATTTGATTGTTGGACCTCTGCAATCTTAGCAATTTGTTCTTCAACCTGTTCCTTTGTCCAACCGTTTTCCTCCACGAAAAAGTTGCGTTCTGCACGGCGACAATCATCTGAACAGCTTCGCATGTAAAATGCCTCATGTTTTTCTTCACAAAGCATTAACTTATGACACGCTGGGTTTGCACAGTTTGTGTATCGTTCAGAAGGCTCCCCGGTGAAATAATCCTTCCCAACAATAACATGTTCCACCTGATTAATCGGTACACTTCGACGGCGGTCAAAAACAAACATTTGACCATCCCATAATTTACCTTTTACCTCAGGATCCTTCGCATATGTAGCAATACCGCCGTGTAATTGACCTACGCTCTTACCATAGCCCTCGCGTTTTAGCCAACCAGAGAATTTTTCGCAGCGAATACCACCTGTACAATAAGTTAAGATTTTTTTATCTGCAAAATCTTCTTTATGCGCCTCCATCCAAGCAGGTAGGTCACGGAAGTTTTCAATATCTGGTCGAACAGCCCCTCGGAAATGACCGAGATCATATTCATAGTCATTACGGGCATCGATAACCACGGTGTTGTCATCTTGCATCTGTTCCATAAATTCTTTAGGTGTTAAATAATCACCTGTGATTTCTAACGGATTGATATCCTGTTCTAAACCGAGGTGAACAATTTCTCGACGAGGACGTACATGCATTTTTCTAAAGGTATGCCCTTCAGTCTCATCAATTTTCCACATCATATCGCTAAAACGAGCATCTGCCTTCATATGATTCATGTAAGCATCTGTTTGCTCAATGGTACCTGATACAGTTCCGTTAATACCTTCGTAACCTACTAAAATACGACCAAGAAGCCCTATCTCTTTACACAATGCTAAATGTTCTTCTGCGAACGCTTCAGGATCTTCAATCGTAATATATTTATAATAAAGTAATACACGATAGTCTTTTTGTGTCAAAATACATTACCACCTTTATCTCGATATTCGTCCTTTAATATAGCATAACAGGAGCAATTTTGCTTAGAGAGAAGGAGTTTTCTAAAAAAACACGAATTATACATAGTGAATGACTATTCATATTTGGGGGTTATAGAGATGGAATTTTCAACGATTACATTAGAAAAATTAGAGCGTCGAGCAACCTTAACATTGAATCGTCCACAGGCGATGAATGCAATGGATGATGTCATGATGCGTGAACTTGCAGAATGCTTTGAGGCTCTACAGCAGGAAAAAGATATTCAGGTGCTTGTTATTCGTGGAGAAGGAAAGGTCTTTTCTGCGGGTGGTGATATAAAAGCAATGCTAGATGAAAGCAAACCACTGAATATTGATGAGGCAATGGTTTATCTGACACGTATCGTGAAGGCATATTATCAGCTACCAATGATTGTGATTGCAGCGGTTCATGGTGCATCAGCAGGTTTAGGATTTAGTCTAACACTAGGGGCAGATATTATTGTAGCCTGTGAAAATAGTAAACTTGCTATGAATTTCATTGGAATTGGACTGATCCCAGATGGGGGCGGTCATTTCTTCATGAAGGAGCGTGTAGGTACTGTTAAAGCGAAACAAATGATATGGGAGGGAAAGGTATTAACAGCAAAAGAAGCATTAGATGCAGGGTTAATTGATTATATTGCACCAGAGGGCACTGTATTTGCAATGGCAGATCAGGTGGTGGGGAAAATGCTTGCATCCCCGATTTCTTCCATGATTACAACGAAAAAAATTCTACATGCACAAAATATGCCACAGCTAGAAAATATCTTAGCATTAGAGGCTGAGGGCCAGTCTGCAATGCGTAAAACAACAGATCATGTCGAGGGCATTCATGCATTTGTAGAGAAAAGAACGCCTGTCTTTGTAGGCAAATAAAAATAATAAAAGGCGCGTAGCAAACCATTGACTACGTGCCTTTTATTAGCCACTAAACATGGAATAAAATTAATTTACCTGAAGCGTTTACAAGACGATGAGTTTTATCGGCAACACCTTTTTCCTCAATTTGTTGTTGTCCATTTAGTTTAGCAGCCTCATCATTTTCAAAAGTCCAAGTTTCATCAAACAATGTTTCCCCTGTTTTTTCAAAAGCTGTAAAACGATAATTCTCCATACAGACCCCACCCTTTTACTTGAATATATTTCTATTATACATAGAAGATTTATAAACTTCACGGTAAAACTAGTGAATTTTTTGATAAATTACGAAAATTGTGGAAAAAGTAAGGCAATGTTGTTTTTTTCCGTAATAGCATTTTTCATCAAACATGAGTTATGATAAAATAGAACAAATATTCGGTTTTGAATAAACAACATATTATTACTTTGGTTTTGTACTAAAGAGAGAATTATCTACTATTTGAGGTGATTGGATGTCAGCAATTCGTTTTTTCCATATGGCAGATTTACATTTAGATAGTCCATTTAAGGGCTTATTTGGTCTACCCGAACCCATTTTAAAGAAAATACGGTCAAGCACTTTTGAAGCGTTTGATAAAATTATCCTTAAAGCGATTCAGGAAAAACCTGATTTTTTACTAATTGTTGGGGATATTTATGATGGTGAAAATCGTAGCTTGCAAGCACAACGAAGATTTCAAGATGCAATGGAGAAGCTTTTTCAACACAATATCCCTGTCATTGTGAGCTACGGAAATCATGATCATTTAAATGGTACATGGACACGCTTTTCTTTACCAAGTAATGTCTATGAATTACCAGCTGAAACGAGTGTAGTTCAATTAAAAATACGGGGTCAACAAGTGAATATATATGGTTTTAGCTATCCTGAACGTCATTTAAAGGAATCTGTTATTGAAAGCTATCCAACTGCACATGATCAGCATGCCATTCATATTGGTATGCTTCATGGCAGTGAGGCAGGCAATACAACACATGATGTGTATGCCCCTTTTACAAAACAACAGTTACTTGAAAAGAACTATCATTATTGGGCGCTTGGCCATATTCATAAACGACAGCTTTTACATCAAAACCCTCCAATTGTTTATCCAGGCAATATTCAAAGTCGACATCGTAAAGAACAAGGAATGAAAGGCTTTTATGATGTTACGCTATCCAAAACATCGACTGAGCTTGATTTTATCTCTACCTCTGCTGTTGTTTATAGCACCATTGAGGTGGATTGTACGAATGTGGTACACGCCAATGAATTATTGAAGAGATGTGCAGAAGCTATTACAGCTAATAGGAAGAAGTATGGCGCATCGGTAGTAGAGCTTCATTTGCAAAATATTGACGAACAAACGGAAGCTTTATTTGAACATGCAACAGTAGATGCATGGTTAGAGACTATTCGAGAGGCTGAGGAAGGTATTGACCCAATGTGTTGGGTACAAAAAATGGTGTTGCAAAAGGCAGCGAGATTTTATGAGCATACAGCAACAACTCAATCCGTTGTGAGCTTAATGGAACAATGGAACAGTAATGAATGGAAGGATATTCTAAAAGATTTGTACCAATATGCTGGTGGTGCGAGGCTGATAGAGCCACTTAGTGAAAAGGATATTGAGAACTTAACCCATCGTGCACAGACATTATTAGCAGAAGAAATTCAAAGGGCGTGATTACATGCTGACAATACAGAAAATCCAAATTTATGGCTTTGGTAAGCATGAAAATATCTCCATTTCGTTAAATGATGGTGTCACTATTTTTTATGGATTAAATGAAGCAGGAAAAACGACGATACAGCAGTTTATACTACAAATGCTTTTTGGTTTCCCAACAAGGCAGCAGATACAGCGCAAATATGAGCCGAAAATTTCAACGAAATATGGAGGTCAGCTGACACTTTTACACCCTATTTATGGTCAATGTACAGTTGAACGTGTGAAAGGAAAGGCTGCTGGTGATGTTACTGTCTACCTAGAGGATGGAACGACGGGGCAAGATGAGTTGTTAGTAAAGCTTTTATATGGATATTCTAGCGCATCCTTTGAAGCCATTTTTTCTTTTTCGCTGCATGAACTACAAGGTATTGAAAAAATGTCTGAAGAGGAGCTAACCCATTTGCTACTTGCCTCAGGTACAACAGGTATTCAGTATTTATCCGCACTTGAAAAGAAAATGGATAAAGAGGCTAGTGAGCTGTTTAAAAAGACAGGTAAAGTGCCATTGATTAATCAAAAGATTGAACAACTAAAGCAGCTTGAGCGGACAATTAAACAGGAACAGGTGAAGATTCAAACCTTTGAGGATAAATTACAGCAATTACAATTACTTGAGCAAAATTTACAACAGCTATTTGGTACGCAAAAACGGCAACAGCAACAATGGCAGCAATTAACTATTCAAAAGCAAGCACTCCCTCTCCTTAAGCAGCAACAGACATTGCAACAGACAATGACCAATTTTCAACATGTTCAGTTTCCATCAGAGGGTATCAGACGGTATGAGCAGGTAAAGGATCGTCTGTTACATGAAAGTCAGCAACTGATGCAATTAAAGGAGCAGCATCAAATATTGCAGGAGAAAATACTTGCAACAGTGGATGAGCAAAAGGTCAATGAAATGGCTTACCTTATGCAAAAAGAGGCAACATGGCACCAGCTAATGGTGAAAGAGCAAAATTTACAGGATGATCTATTTTTGCTCGAACAAGAAATTGAAGCACAGTTTCGTTTACTAGGTGTAACAGAGAAAGAAGCACAAGAAAATCTTTTGAACGAAACAGTTTCACTTCAACAGGAGCAACAATTTCAGCTTCAATTAAGTAAATTAGACGAGGCGGAGGAAGAGCTAAAATTTCATCTACGTTCACTAGAGCAAGTACACCTAGAATTAGATGCAATAGCCAAACAGAAGCAACAGCTAATGCGTGAGTCATTAACAAGTGAGGAAGAACATATTTTAGCACAATGGCCTCAACAAAAGCGGAGGCTTGAGCAACTACGTTCTGCCAAATCGCAACGCAGTAAGCAGAAGCAGCCTCATGACTTTATCTGGCTTGTACTACTGATTTGCTTCATGTCGTTTGCTTATGGTGTATTTGAAAAAAACATAGTTGTAATTCTAATTGGAGCAGTTTTATCATTGCTAACTTTTTTGTTTATTCGATATGTTAAGCAAGCAAATGAACCTACTAATAAAGAGCATAGCATCCTCCTACGGGAGTTAGAGCAAGAGGAATTGACAGTACAAGCAGTTCTTGCAAAGAAGCAAAGATATGAAGATCGCTGGTTGCACATCAATGAACAGCAGAAAGAGAAGGAGCAGCAATATACTTCTCTTGAATATAAAATTCAACTAACGGAGGTAGAGAGTGAAGAGGCCACTCAAACGCTCCAACATTTTTTAAAGCGTTATCGCTTACAAGGAACGATAGCCAGATCGCTAATGCCCGAATTATTTATGCGTATTCGTGGTGTACAAGAATTAGCAGCTAAAAGAAACAGTACCTCAAGTCTGTTGCAAGAAACGCAGGTAGAAAAGAACAACATTTATGAGCAGCTTCAACGGGTTTTAGAGGGAGCCTATAATGAACATGAAATTTATATGCATTTACGAACAGCCTACCTTGAAGCACAACAGCAACAGCAACAAGCACAGCATGCAAAAGATCAGCTAGCCAGCGTTCAAATAAAAATAGAAGGTGGACAATCAAGAATGGATCGTTATACTGCTGAAATGTACGAGCTATTCAAAGAAGCAAAGATCCAAAATGAACAGGCTTATTATGAAATGCATGAGCAATTTGAACAGAGAAGAAAAATTGAGACAGAATTGCAAACCGTCCAGGCTCAATTATCTTCACTCGATCTTCAACAGAAGGAAAATCTGATTGAGGACTCTGTTAGCGAACGCATATGTGCTTTAGAACAAGAGCAGCAATCATTGCAACTAGAAATTGATCAATGTCTGGAACAACGTGCTGCTTTGCTAATGGAAAAAGAACAGCTATTAAATGATGAAAAGTATGGTCAATTACTTCAACAGTTTGAGCAGGAGAAAACGGAATTGCAGCAGTTAATTGAGCAGTGGGCAACTAAAAAAGCTGTGGCGACAGCTATTCATGAAACCCTATTCCGTCTTCGTGAAGAAAAATTACCTCATGTCCTTGAAGAGGTAAATGCTATATTCCGTTTACTAACAGGAGGAAACTATGACAAAATTTCGATTCATGAGGATGGTTATTTTGTAGCGCAGGATGCTGCTGGGATACGTTATCAAATGGTGGAGTTGTCCCAGGCTACCAAAGAGCAAGCTTATATTGCATTGAGAATGGCTCTAGCAAAAACCCTAGTGAGCGCTGCACCATTTCCAATGATTATGGACGATCCTTTTGTCCATTTTGATCGAAACCGCACAGACAAAATGGTACAATTAATGAAAGAAGTAGGATATGAACGTCAAATTTTATATTTTACTTGTCATGACACAATGCTCAACTATTGGCAAAAAAACCAGATTGTCGATATAGGAGCATTAGCAAATGAAAGGGGAGTGGCGTCAACATGAAAGGGATTACGACGCTCCAAGTTGGAGAAGTAGTTGATCAATTTTTATTAATAAAACAAGCGACAAAAGGGGTTACAACCGTTGGGAAGCCATTTATGTCGCTAATATTACAAGATAAGAGTGGGGATATAGAGGCAAAGCTATGGGATACGAATGAGGATCATGAAAAGATGTACCATGCGGAAGCCATTGTACGTGTTGGCGGAGAGATTCATGACTATAGAGGAAAGAATCAATTGCGTATTAAATCTATCCGTGTTGCTAAGCCAGAGGAAGGAATTGCTATTCACGATTTAGTGCCATCCTCTGCAACACCAAAAGAACAACTATATGAAGAATTAACGCAATTTTTCTTTGACATTAAAAACCCTAATATCTCACGGATTACAAGAGCAGCAATTAAAAAACATCAAGAGGCTATTTTAGTTTTTCCAGCAGCGACTAAAAATCATCATGACTATGCATCAGGTTTATTAGATCATATGGTCTCCATGCTCAAACTAGGTAAAGCCATTGCTGACCTATATCCAACATTAAATCGTGACTTATTATATGCTGGAATTATTTTACATGATGTAGGCAAGGTTGTAGAGTTATCAGGCCCAGTTGCCACAATGTATACAGTGGAGGGCAATTTATTAGGTCATATTACGATTATGGTAAATGAAATTGCTAAGATTGCTAGTGAGCTTGAAATTGAAGGTGAAGAAGTCATGCTGTTGCAGCATATGGTATTGTCACACCATGGGAAAGAAGAGTGGGGTAGCCCGAAAAAACCTATGATTCAGGAAGCAGAAATTTTGCATTATATCGATAACATTGATGCAAAGATGAATATGTTAACAAGGGCATTAGGTAAAACGACACCGGGCGAATTTACAGAGAGACTCTTCCCACTTGATAATCGTTCATTCTATAAGCCTACTATTTAAAAAGCAATATCAATCGTCCCATAAACTAACGTTGCTGTCTAGCTATTCGATATTAATTTCTCTGAGTCTAAGTATTCATATATTTAATTGTAGTGCCTAACTATTGTACCAATGTGAATATTTAATTTAGAATAGAGAGAGAAATTATAGGAATGGGGAAAAGTAATGGATACAGAGGGACTTTTTTCACGGAAAATTAAGTTTTGGAAAAGTTTAATTTTCAAAATGATACTAGCTATCGGCATAAGTTTATTTATTAGCTCCCATATTTCAGAATTTGTTAGTCGTCAATTCGAGAAGGTAGTGCATTTGAATGGAAGTGCTGGGGTTGCCATTAATACATTTATTTCGTTATTTATTGGCACAGTAATTATTTCGTTATGTACAAGGTATATTGTCTTAAGGCGTGTAAAGCGTGTGTTAAATGCTATGACCCAGGCTGCTGATGGCGATTTAACTGTTCGTATTGATGATCGATTAAAAGATGAAATTGGTCAATTATCGACTGAATTTAATCATATGCTAGAACAAATTGGGACGGTCATTGAAAAGACGAATAAAGCATCGACAGATGTATCAACCTTTACAAAGGAATTTACAACGATTACCGAACAAAGCAGTCAAACAGTTGAAACTATTTCGGGTGCCATTGGGGAAATTGCCTCCAGTGCAGAAGGACAATTAAGGCAAATGGATTTATTATCTGAATCAGCACATTTAATTACTAAAGATATGGATCATGCATCTTCTGCTATACAGGAAGTTGCCTCAATAGCAAATGAAACGAACCAAAAGGCTGATTTAGGATTACAGTTAATTGAGCAAACGATTGCAAAAATGAATACCATTAATGAATCTGTTCATCAGTCAACTGCAGTTGTAAATGCTTTAGGCGAAAAATCGAAGGAAATCAGTACGATTGTAGCGTTGATTACAAGTATTACAGATCAAACAAACTTGCTTGCATTAAATGCATCTATTGAAGCAGCTCGTGCAGGAGAGGCTGGAAAAGGCTTTGCAGTAGTAGCAGATGAAGTAAGAAAGCTAGCAGAGGAATCTGGAAAGGCTGCAGATAATATTCGAACATTGGTGGATGATATCTTAAACCAAACCTCCAGTGCTGTTTATGCTATTAATAGCGGTACACAGTTTGTGGAGGAAGGCCGTGAGTCTGTTGAACAGACAGGCGATACCTTTAAAAATATAGTCGTATATTTGCAACAGATAAGTCATCGTACAACGGAGGTAAAGGATATTGTCTTGCGTGTCAATGAGAAAGCTAGTCAAACAGATGAGGCTGTAAAAGAAGTCGTTGGCATAGCAAATGGTACATCTTCGGGCATACAGCATATTGCTTTATCTATCGAGCAACAAAGTGCTTCTAATGAGGAAATAGCAAGTGCTGCAAATGTTCTTCAGACAATGTCAAATGACCTACAAACTGAAATTAGCCAATTTAAAGTAAAATAGAGTAAAAAAGAGAAGCATCTGATGTATCAGGGTGCTTCTCTTTTGTTATATACTAGACTCTAATTATTTAGATTCCTTGTCAGTATCTTCTGCTTTATCTTCGGAATCCTCTTTTGGCGCATTTTCTTCAGCTTTTTTAGCTGCTTCTTCAGCTGCTTTTGCTTGTTCTTCACTTGTTGTTGTAAAGAATTTAAGCGGTTCTTTTAAATCTTTATCAGATGTTTTCACATCGGCATCTTTAGCCATTTTTGCAACGATATCTTTAAGAATCGTTTGAGCTTCACCAGTTTGGTTCAGTTTACTTAACATAGTTGAACGAATGTTTTCTTCTTCGTCTTTAAATGAACCAACACCTTTTACATCACGCTTGTCCGTAATTTCAATTACATGGTAACCAAAGCTAGATTTTACTGGTTCACTTAATGTATTTAATTCAAGAGCATAAGCGGCATCGTTAAATTCATCTACCATTGAACCTACAGAGAACCATCCAAGCTCTCCACCTTTTTGAGCAGAGCCAGTATCTGTTGAGTACTCTTTTGCAACGTCCTCAAACTTAGCGCCACCCTTAATTTTTTCAATTACTTCTTTTGCTGTTTTTTCATCTGCTACTAAAATATGACGACCATTTAATTCTGTTTTCATTTGCTCGTAGTATTTTTTCACATCTTCTTCTTTAATGGCTTGATCTTTTAAAGCTTTTTCTTGAAGAAGTTGAACACGTAAAGAATCTTTAAAGCCCTGTTCTGTTAAACCACTTTCAGCAAGCGCTTGTGTAAAGCCATCACCAAATTGTGATGCAGTTGTGTCATACGCTTCTTTGATTTCTTTATCTGTTACTTCATATTTGTCAGCTAAAACTTTTTCAGTCACCATTTGCTGCATTACATATGAGCCTGTTAAAGCTTTTGCCTTTTCATTAAAATCAGCTACTGAAATATCGCCCACTTTAGAAGTAACGATTGCTTTGCTGTCTCCGCCGCTACAAGCACCAAGCGCTAATACAGATGCAGCTAAAGTTAAAGATAAAACTGTCTTTTTCATAGTGGATATTCTCTCCTAACATGGTTTCGTCCATTTTTTACTATAACATAAACGTTTTAAAAACAAAATGGTTCCCCCTTGAGTATTGCCTATATTTCAAATTTTGAAGCGCATAGGATATAGAAAAGAAAGGGGGTGAAGTTATGGGCAACGGAGGATACGGTGGCGGTGGCTACGGCTCAGGCTTTGCTTTATTAGTTGTGTTATTTATTTTATTAATTATCGTTGGTGCAGCGTTCCTATACTAATTAATAAAACAGCGAAAAGCTAAGAGCTTTAACTCTTAGCTTTTCTTAACAATGTTAGACATTCGCGCCGCACGCCTTGGTTCTAAACAATTTATTTGTTTAGTAAAAGTTGTTGCATGGGGGGCTCGACTTATCTTCAAGCGTGCGGACGGGCGCGGATGGTGCACATGTTTTGAAAGGGGCTTTTCAAAAAAGCCCGAAAAAATTTAGATTCCATTACGCCGAGGCGTAATGGAATTTTCTGTTAAACTGCATATAAAATTTCAATGTAGAATGAGACAAGTAGGATAGTAATAAGTATATTTATAGTTCGGAATATTTTTGGTTGGTTTTCTTCGGGAATTTCACGTCGCATGCATAGAGCATATGTCATGCGGTTAATTTGAAATAAATAGAATACCGAGAATAGAACTACAATCATTAATAGCAAGTCTATTCCTCCCCTCTTTCAATAGTAATAGCATAACAAAGAACGTCAATAAAAAACAAGTACAAGCAATTTAGTGAACGGTCGGTGGAACTAAAATTTCATAGCCTTTAGGTGTTTCCTCTATTTGTGAATTTTTAGGTGAATTCAAGAGATACTTTACGTAAAGGATATCAATCAGGCATAGACTACAGTGATAGGCTAACAGCAATGTCCCATAATGGGTATAGGCTGGTAAAAGCCATGTTCCAACTATAATACTAGTATTTAGAACGATAAAAGGCGTAAGTAATGCTAAGATGTATCGATTTTTAGATAATGGCTCTCGAATTCGCATGTGTAAAACAGGAATTATATAAAACTGACTACGTACACGTAATTTTAAATGTTGGCGTAAATCAAATAGGGCCACAAAGTGCAAAAATTTGTGAATGGGATAAAGTGTTAGCACAGCTATCACAAAGAGCCAGAATAGTCGATCTGTATAATGCTCTTCATTAAATAAATTAAACGTTACATACGAAACAGAAAAGACCAATAAAAAAGTAATGACACCCATTATAATAATACGCGTAGTACCGTAATGATGTTCTAAATTTAAAATTTTCCAGCAATGCATGGTTTTTTATCAACTCCGAATAGGAAGTGTCCTATTTAATGTAAATTGAATTATGTTAGAATGCAAGAAAAAGGAGGTACTTCAGAAATATTTCTGAAATACCTCCTTTCACATGACTCATTCCTGAATGAACAGTAGTATAACTCATTTTTGTTCAACTTATAAATAATTGCAGGAAAAATTATGTGCAGTTTGAAGCTTCGTCTTATCCTTTTACAGGTGTGCGTTCTTCTAGTGTGTCAAAGGAATCACGGAAATGTTGGAAAGAGCGTTCGAAAATATCGATGAAATCTTCACCATAGATATTACGAATAACAGCCATTACATCTAAAAAATCAGGGAAACGGCCATATAAATCTTTTAATGCTAATGATCCTTCCAGTACGGAATGATACGTATTATGGTAGTTTTTATTCATCTCTATAATGAGCTCTGTGCCAGCTTCTGTAAGTTCAACATACGTATTACGTTTATCGTCATCACGCTTGGAAAACTTAAGAAAGCCACGCTCTTCTAATTTTTTGGAGAAATTAAATGCTGTAGAAACATGCATCACGCCAAATTTCGCAACATCAGAAATGGAAGCGCCTTTTAAATGGTATGAAATCCATAAAATATGGTGTTCATTAATATTTAAATCATAAGGTTTAATCCATTGTTGCCAATCCTTTTCAACCGCTTTCCACAGCGCTTTTGATAACTGTGCGATTCTTTGACTATAAAGCATCGCTTCTTTTTGTGTATATAATTCCTCTGACAAAGCCATCACCTACTGCTTTCTTTCACATTTTTAAAAATATTATAGCAGTAAAGGAAAAAAGTTTAAAGTTAGAAAAATTAAAAAATTGAAAAGTGGCTAAAAAATAATATTATAGCAATAGTTTTTGATAAAAATACAGATTATCTAACTATCGATAAGGACTTTAGTCGCTAACTTTTTCTTGAGGTTTTTTCTTATTTTCTGTAATTTGTGCAATGTTTTTCTCGATTTCGCTTATCGAATTCTGTAAAGCATCTAATTCTTGTTGTAAATTATTTTTCGTTGGTTCGATTTCTTCAGTAAAAGTCGTAATTGTTTGCTTTAAATCATTTATTATTTGTGGGATATTATTTTTTACTTCATTTGTTAATGTATTAACAGATTGTTTAACAGTTCCTACTTGTTGTTTTACATCAAGGAGCATACCCTTTGTTTGGTCAACATTTTGTTTAACAGAAGCACGTAGCTGTTGCCCAGATTGTGGCGTGGAGAAAAGCACAGCGATTGTCCCACCGATAATTCCTGTCGTTAGTCCAAGTAAAAATGGTTTTGCTTTCATATTAGATACCTCATTTCTAGTCATGTTTATTTACTATTAAACCATGAAATGCACCAATACAAAAAGAAAAAGAAACTAAACGAGTGATTTGACCGTCACAGTTTAGTTTCTTTTGATTATTTAAAGTGTTTATTTATGAAATTTGAGAAATAGCTGTATTGAATTTAGAGCGCTTCACTAATTTTGAAACAATTGGATAAATAATGGCAAACGCAACAACGTTAAATACGACAGCTGGAAGGACAACGCCAATAAATAGCATCGCAAACGTCGCGCCAACATTTGCATTAAACACAAAAAGCGCTACTGCTAAGAAGACAGTTCCTGAAAGAATTGTTCCCAAGCCAACTAAGACAGCAGATACGGCGAAATGACCTGCCAGTTTTTTGAGAATGATTAAAGCAGCTAAAAATACAAAACCAGTAACAGCTTTATCAATAATATTTGGAACTAGACCTGCTGGGAATGTTGTAAATAAACCTGAAAGCACCCCTGTTGAAAGAGAAAGTAGGAACGTTTCTTTCACTGTTGGGAATAATAGAATACCAATAAACATCATGGTTAACATAAAATCAGGCTTCATCCCATTCACCATTCCTGGTGTAACCACATAAAGTGCAGCACCGACACCTACTAACAGTGCCATTAATACTAAATTCTTTGTATTCATTTGAATCTCTCCTCGACTATGCTAATCTATTTGTCTCCTAACGTGTCCTCTTGACCGCTAGCGAAACTTATTTGTGATTGTACGCTAAATTTTAAAAATTTGCAATACAGCATTCTGAACATTCAGATGTTAATATATTACAAATGGCTTATAGATTGGCTTTAATACTTTCTGCTACTTCTGACAACTGCTCTGGTGAGTACTTTTGTGTTTGCCAAATTAAGCCTAGCCCTTCTTTTTCATCGTAACGCGGAATAAAATGTAAGTGGTAGTGGAAAACAGTTTGTCCAGCTGCAGCACCGTTGTTATTAATGGTATTCAAACCAATCGGCTGAAATGCTGCTTTAATTGCATTTGCAATTTTTGGTGCCACAGCATATAGATTACGAGCCACTTCCTCTGGCATTTCAAATAAATCTTTGCAGTGATGCTTTGGAATTAATAGTGTATGGCCTTTTGCAACAGGTGAAATGTCTGTGAATGCATAGACATGATCGTCTTCATAAATTTTTGTACTTGGAATGGAACCATCAATAATTTTGCAAAATAGGCAATCGCTCATAAGAATTTCCCCCTTAACGTATATGTAAGTACATTCTATCATACTCAAACCTGTATCATTTGCTAATTTTTGATAAAATATAATACAAGAAGAGGAGTGAGAATATGTCAGTATTAGAGGTACAGCATGTGACAGGTGGTTATACAAGAAAACCTGTTATTAAAGATCTATCTTTTACGATTGGAGAAGGTGAACTAGTTGGCTTAATCGGCTTAAATGGAGCTGGGAAAAGTACAACGATTAAACATATTATAGGAACAATGTTGCCAAAGGAAGGGGACATACGTCTAAATGGTGTAACATTAAAGGAAGATACGGACAAGTATCGTACAGCCTTTTCCTATATTCCTGAAACCCCTGTATTATACGATGAGCTAACATTAAGAGAGCATTTAGAATTAACTGCAATGGCTTACGGTATTGACAAAGCAACACTCGATGCTCGTTCTGATGTACTGTTAAAAGAATTTCGAATGGAGAAAAGATTAAATTGGTTCCCTTCACATTTTTCAAAGGGAATGCGTCAAAAAGTTATGATTATGTGTGCCTTTTTAGTGAATCCAAGTTTATATATTATTGATGAACCTTTTGTGGGATTGGATCCATTAGGTATTCAATCGTTATTAGATCAAATGGATGAAAAGAAAAAAGAAGGCGCTTCTATATTAATGTCTACACATATTCTATCAACAGCTGAAAAGCATTGTGATCGCATTATCTTATTGCATGAAGGAAGAGTTCGAGCACAAGGAACAATGGCTGATTTACGTCAATCATTTGCTATGCCGTATGCGACATTAGATGACCTCTATATTGCTATGACAAAGGAGCGGGACCATGAAGAACTTGCGTGATGTATGGTCCTCTCGCTTCATGCATTATATAGGAGAAGTACAAAAATATATGCAATTTATTTTTACAGGGCATATTGCTATCGTACTTGTATTTCTAATAGGAGCAGGGGGCTATCAATATAGCGAATGGCTGAAAGTTGTTCAAACAGACTTTCCAGCAGAAGTCCTGATAGCTGTTATCATCGGGATTTTATTGGCCTTTAGCCGTCCGACTACATTGTTGAGAGAGCCAGATCAAGTATACTTATTACCTTTAGAATCAAAGATGTCTTTGTACTTCAGCAAGGCGTTGGCTTGGACGTTTTGGTCTCAGGTGTGGATTGTAGCGATTGTCTATATTGTTAGTATCCCTTTATTAAAAGCCGTGACTGAATTAACAACGGTCGAAATATGGACAATATTTTTACTTACTATTGTGTTGAAATATCTAAGTGTTCGAGGAGAATTCAGCTATCGTTATAGTGAACGAGGGCAGATGGTTTGGGTGGATAGGTTTATTCGAGCTGTCATTTTTGCAGCTGCTATTTATATGGGGCTCCATGCACAGTTGTTATTAGCAGTAATCGCGACAGTTATTAGTGTTATTTATATGATAGTCTTTAGTAAAAAATCAGTTGGTGAACCAGTGCCGTATGAGCATTTTGTCAAGCTTGAACAGAATCGTATGATGAGCTTCTATCGTTTTGCAAATTATTTTACAGACGTACCTCATTTACACGGTAGCATTCGGCGTCGAAGCTGGATGGACTGGCTCTATAAATTTGTACCATATGGTAAGGAAAATGCTCAAAAGTACTTGGTATTTCGTACCTTTATTCGAACAGATGACCATTTCTATTTATGGGTACGCCTTACTGCTATTTCAGCAATCATTGCAGCATTTGTAGATATTCCTGTCGTTACATGGATTGTAGCAGGTGCACTCAGCTTTGCGACAACTATTCAGTTAAAACAAGCTCTGTTATCCAGCGGCGAATTTCGAATGGACATGCTCTATCCGTTACCAGATCATGCTCGTCAACTAGCTGTGAAGCAAATTGTGCGTTTAGCCATGATTACACAAGCTATTGTTGTGGGCTTATGTGCTATGACACAACCAATGTTTTATATTGCCTTTATCATTGTTTTGGTAATTAGTGAATTAACGTCGAAGGTTTCAAAGTAGAATAGAATACTAAAAAGCTCATTTACCAATGATATTGTTGGATAAATGAGCTTTTAATTATTTAAACTTATTGTGAATCTTCTTCTTTCGGTATAGCACTATAGGTTGTTACATAAGAAGCTGCTGAGAAGATGTTTTGCTGGCGTATCCCAGTTGAATCATCTCTTCTAGCATGGGCAGTTTCATAGGCTTTAGAGCTCTTCCATGCGTCAAATGAATGAGGTCCATGCCATTGAGTCATGACAATGTAAGTATCACTCTTGATAGGCCTTAATAAACGGAAGGCAACAAAGCCAGGCTCGTTTTCAATAGCGCGTGAACGTTCTAAAAAGCGATGCTCGAAAACTGGTCTTCCTTCATCTGTTACAGGAATATTGTTGAAAACAAAGAAACCGTGTTCCTCTAAATCATTTACTGAATCTAGCACTTCAAATTTACGAGGTGTCGCAAATACTGTTTTTCCTTCTGTTTCATGTATCAGTACAGAGTTACCTTCCCCATGAATTAAAATCATATGTTCATTAGGATACTTATTTTTTACCTGTTCCAAAAAATCGCCAGTACCAGAAGTTAAATAAATATACATGAATTTATCCTCCTTATGAATCTTACTAATATAGCGTGATTATACCCTTTCTGGCGTAAGTCTAACGCTCCGCTCAAAAAGAATATGCCGAGAAAGAACAATTTTATGACATTTCACTAGGAAAACTATACAATAACAGAGGAAGCGTTTACTATTGGAAACGGATATCAATAATAAAGGAATAAACATGCGATTTTTTATAGTAAGAATTTAACGAGGGGAAGGAACTATTCATGACAACTTTTAATGATACACTTCTACGTGCTGCACGTGGAGAAAGGACCGCACATACACCAGTTTGGTATATGCGTCAGGCAGGACGTTCTCAGCCAGAATACCGTGCCATTAAAGAAAAGTATTCCTTAGAGGAAATTACACATCAACCTGAGCTATGTGCGTATGTCACTCGTCTACCTGTAGAAAATTACAATGTAGATGCTGCTATTTTATATAAAGATATTGTCACACCTCTCCCTGGAATTGGGATAGATGTGAAAATCAAGGCAGGTGTTGGTCCTGTTATTTCAAATCCTATTCGTTCAGTAGCGGATGTAGAAAAATTAGGTGAATTCAATGCTAAAGAGCATACACCATTTGTATTAGAAACAATCAAGTTACTTGCAGAAGAGCAATTAAATGTACCTCTAATCGGTTTTGCTGGAGCCCCATTCACACTTGCAAGCTACATGATTGAAGGTGGTCCTTCAAGAAACTATAATAAAACAAAATCATTTATGGTATCTGAACCTCAAGCTTGGTTTGCTTTAATGGATAAACTCGCTGACATGATTATTGCAGATGTAACGGCTCAAATTAAAGCTGGTGCAAAAGCTATCCAAGTGTTCGACTCATGGGTTGGAGCCTTAAATGTAGAGGATTACCGTGTATTTATTAAACCGATTATGACTCGTATTTTTGCAGAGTTGCAAAAAGAAAATGTACCATTAATTCAATTTGGAGTGGGTGCTAGCCATTTAGCAAAGGAATGGAATGATTTACCGATAGATGTTGTGGGCTTAGATTGGCGTTTACCGATTAAAGATGCACGTGCCAATGGTATTACCAAGCCTGTACAAGGAAACTTAGATCCATCCCTATTACTTGCAGATTGGTCAGTTATTGAAAAACGAACGAAAGATATTATTGATCAAGGTCTAGAAATGCCAGGTCATATCTTTAATCTTGGTCATGGTGTTTTCCCAGAGGTTGACCCAGATGTCTTAAAACGTCTTACAACACTTATTCATGAATATAGTGCTCAACAAATTCAAGCTCGTTCTTAATGGAAGTCAATCAAGCGTGAATAATATGTCCTTTTCTACATAGGGAATTTTAATTTCAATGTAGAAAAGGAGCTGTCCAGCAATCAAGATTGGGCAGCTTCTTTTTATCACATAATGTATGAAAAACATAAAACAATTTTAGAGGTGAAAAGGGTAATGAAAGAAGTTAAAGGCTTACTAGTAATGGCATATGGAACACCTTATAAAGAAGAAGATATTGAACCTTACTATACGCATATTCGTCATGGACGTAAACCTTCTGCAGAGCATTTAGAAGATTTGCGTAGCCGCTATGAAGCAATCGGTGGTTTATCCCCATTAGCTGCGGCAACACAAGCACAAGCTGAAGCATTATGTACACGTTTGAACGAAGTACAGGATGCTGTAGAATATAAATTGTTTATTGGTTTAAAACATATTCATCCATTTATAGAAGATGCAGTAGAGCAAATGGTGGAGGAGGGCATAAAAGAAGCGGTTTCTATTGTTTTAGCTCCTCATTTCTCTACTTTCTCAATTAAGTCTTATAATGGTCGTGCTGAAGAGGCCGCAGGAGGTCGCTTAAAGATAACTTCTGTGGAATCTTGGTATGACGAGCCAAAATTCATAGAATACTGGAAACAACAAGTGAATGAGACATTCAATGCAATGTCAGAAGAAGAACGTGAGACAGCTTGTCTAATTGTATCAGCACATTCATTGCCTGAAAAAATTAAAAACTTAGGTGATCCATATGAAGATCAACTAATTGAAACAGCTCGTCTTATTCAAGCTGCGACCGGTTTAAAAAATGTAGAGGTTGGCTGGCAATCAGCAGGCCAAACACCAGAGCCTTGGATTGGTCCAGATGTTCAAGACTTAACACGTGAGCTATTCGAAGAAAAAGGTTTCCGTTCATTTGTTTATACACCAGTAGGTTTCGTAACAGAGCATTTAGAAGTGTTGTATGACAACGATTTTGAATGTAAAGTTGTTTGTGATGAACTTGGTGCAAAATACTATCGTCCAGCGATGCCAAATACACATCCTTTATTTATTGATGCGATGGTAGAGGCGATTCATAAAAAATTAAGCTAAGCGAAAAGAAAGTGATGATGTTGGTGACTCAGAAAAGACGAAAGGTAGTTGTCGTAGGCGGTGGCATTACAGGCCTTACAGCTGCGTTCTATATGCAAAAAGAAGCAAGCGCAAAAGAATTGCCATTAGATATCGTACTTGTCGAGTCGTCATTACGTCTTGGCGGAAAAATTCAAACTCTAAGAAAAGATGGCTTTATTATTGAGCGTGGGCCAGAATCTTTTTTTGATCGTGAAAACTATGTCAATGATTTAGCAAAGGATCTTGGGATCGAACAGAAACTATTAACAAGTAATGCGGGTCCAAACTATATAGCTGTTGGTAGTCAGTTATATCCAATACCTAGTCATCTCTTATCTGGAGAGACACCACATATCTCTTCATTCATAACTTCAGGCTTGTTTTCACTAAGTGGTAAAGTTCGTGCGGCGGGGGACTTTTTCATTCCCCGTTCTACACAGGATGACGATCAACCGTTAGGCGCTTTTTTTAGAAGAAGATTTGGTGCTGAGATAGTGGAAAATCTAGTAGAGCCCCTACTAGCAGGTACATTTGCAGGGGATATTGAGCAGTTAAGTATGAGCTCAACCTTCCCACAGCTTTATAGTTTAGAACAACAATATCGTAGTTTGCTGATTGGTATGAAGAAGTCAGGCACGAATTTCTTAAGCAATCATCACATAGCTGAAAATAAAGGTATCTTTCAAACCTTTAGCAATGGCCTTGAAACACTCATTGAAAGTATAGAAGAATCACTACTACCGGGGACAGTGATGAAGGGTGTCAAAGTAGAGGAAATAGAGCATGGCAAGGATGGTTCAGTTCAGGTAATGCTCAATAATTTTTCACATATCAAAGCAGATGCTGTTATTATTGCCACCCCCTTTAATATGGCTGAAAAAATGTTTAGTAAGTTAAGTCTATTACATGAATTGGGCACAATGAAGGCTGCTACTATTGCAACCGTTACAATGGCCTTTAAAAAGGAACAACTAGGGGATTTAGATGCACTTTCTTTTTATGTCTCTCGAAATAGTGATTTTTCAATTACTTCCTGCACTTGGATGAATCGAAAATGGCCAGGTACTTCACCAAAGGATTTTGTATTATTACGCAGTTATATTGGTCGAGTGGGCGACGAAGCGATTGTGGCTTTATCGGATACGGAGATCGAAAAAACCGTGCTACAGGATTTACAGAAAACGATTGGTATCGATGGCGCACCTGTCACAACGGTTGTAACACGTTGGAAAAATGCGATGCCACAATATACAGTTGGCCACGAGGCGAAAGTCCTTCGTATCAAACAAGAATTACAAGAACATTTTCCAACTGTAAAGCTTGCAGGAAGCTCGTTTGAAGGAATATCAATTCCAGAATGTGTACAGCAAGGTAAACAGGTTGCGAATGAAGTATTAATGGAAATGTTCAAGTAATGCAAATCAGATAGTACAAACATTTATTATCAATGTTTGTACTATTTTTTATATTGTTACATGAAAAAGAAATAGCAAACCACAAATAGTGGTTTGCTATTTCTACTAAGAGCTGTATTGCTGATTAATGTCCTAACTCTAAGAAATTCGATGACATGACCAAACAATACCACCAGAGTTAGCGCCGCCTAGTGTAAGAGAGATAGTCAATCCATTTGCTTCATAGAACAAATCAATCGTATCTCCAGCATTTAAATTCACTTCTCCTGCTAAAGTGATTGTGCCATTTCCAAGAACTGCGCGTAAAGTTAATACAAGCGCCACATTGACATTTAGTACAGGGAACAAGCCACTAATTAAATTTGTAGTAGCATTTTGTCTAATTGCAAATGAAGGGTTTATTCCTGCTCCTAAAGTAACGGTAATAGCCGCAGCAGTGGAGTAGTTAATGGTTGCTTCAAAGGAATACCTACCTGTAGTTGGTACAGTGAATATCCCAGTTGTTGGATTGAAAGCAGGTGTTGTAAAGTATGGTGAAGCAACACTCCAGTTAGTGATTGAAGTAGATCCACTAACAGCCAACGTGTTTTTAAAGGCAGAGAATCCTTCAGTAAACGCAGGCCCAGTAGCACCCGTAGCGCCAGTTACACCAGTAACGCCGGTAGCGCCAGTTACACCAGTAACGCCGGTAGCCCCGGTTACACCAGTAACGCCAGTAGGTCCGATTGCGCCAGTCGCGCCCGTAGAACCAGCAACACCGGTAGCCCCAGTTACCCCAGTAGCGCCAGTAGGTCCGATTGCACCAGTAACGCCAGTAGTGCCCGTAGAACCAGTAACGCCGGTAGCCCCAGTCTCACCCGTAGAACCAGTCACGCCGGTAGCCCCGGTTACACCAGTAACGCCGGTAGCGCCGGTAGAACCAGTAGCGCCAGTAGGTCCGATTGCGCCAGTAACGCCAGTAGCCCCAGTCTCACCCGTAGAACCAGTAACGCCGGTAGCCCCGGTTACCCCAGTAGCGCCGGTAGCCCCAGTTACCCCAGTAACGCCAGTAGCCCCGGTTACTCCAGTAGCGCCAGTAGGTCCGATTGCACCAGTCAAGCCAGTAGCCCCAGTAACGCCGGTAGCCCCGGTTACACCAGTAGCGCCTGTAGCCCCAGTTACCCCAGTAACGCCAGTAGCGCCGGTAGAACCAGTAGCGCCAGTAGCGCCAGTAGGTCCGATTGCACCAGTAACGCCAGTAGTGCCCGTAGAACCAGTAACGCCGGTAGCCCCGGTTACTCCAGTAACGCCGGTAGCCCCGGTTACACCAGTAACGCCGGTAGCCCCGGTTACTCCAGTAGCGCCGGTAGCCCCGGTTACCCCAGTAGCGCCGGTAGCCCCAGTTACCCCAGTAACGCCGGTAGCGCCGGTAGAACCAGTAGCGCCAGTAGGTCCGATTGCGCCAGTAACGCCAGTAGCCCCAGTCTCACCCGTAGAACCAGTAACGCCGGTAGCCCCGGTTACCCCAGTAACGCCGGTAGCCCCGGTTACTCCAGTAGCGCCAGTAGGTCCGATTGCACCAGTCAAGCCGGTAGCCCCAGTTACCCCAGTTACCCCAGTAGCCCCAGTAACGCCGGTAGCCCCGGTTACTCCAGTAGCGCCAGTAGGTCCGATTGCACCAGTCAAGCCAGTAGCGCCGGTTACCCCAGTAGCGCCAGTAGGTCCTATTGCACCAGTCAAGCCAGTAGCGCCGGTTACCCCAGTAGCACCAGTAGGTCCGATTGCACCAGTAGCTCCAGTTACCCCAGTAACGCCGGTAGCCCCGGTTACACCCGTAGAACCAGTAACACCCGTAGCGCCGGTCTCACCCGTAGCCCCAGCAACGCCAGTAGCACCAGTAACGCCAGTAACGCCGGTAGCGCCAGTAGAACCAGCAACACCAGTAGCGCCGGTTACTCCAGTAGCGCCGCTTACCCCAGTAGCCCCAGTCTCACCCGTAGAACCAGTAACGCCGGTTACCCCAGTAGAACCGGTTACCCCAGTAGAACCAGTTA
>NZ_LDUJ01000008.1:0-27212 GCF_001043675.1 Lysinibacillus sp. LK3 | reverse complement strand
CAGGCGCTGTTATCACAACAAACCGCATGAACCTAGAAAAAGCACGTGAAGAATTCCATGTAGGAAACCTTTACTTCAACCGTGGCTGTACAGGTGCTATCGTAGGTTACCAACCATTTGGTGGCTTCAACATGTCAGGTACAGATTCAAAAGCAGGTGGCCCAGACTACCTACAACTGCATATGCAAGCAAAAACAACTTCAGAAATGCTTTAATTTTTACTTCAATAAAATGCCGTACATTGTTTCTTAGTAAGCAATGTACGGCATTATTTTTTGGGGATAACACAAATGACATATATAATAGAAGAAACTCATGTGAATTTCGGTTCACTTTCCTTCCCTATTTAAAACTAACTTTCACACCAAATTATAAAAGCATACTTATTGCCTATAAAACGCTGGTATATTTTATGGCATTTCTAACATTTGACCCTTATCTTGATTGTATAACTTTGTTAAAATGATATCAGTTTAGGAGGGTAAAACTATGAAAAAACTATCAATTTTTATGTTGCTCATGATGCTTGTTAGTCTAGTCATTTGGCAGCCTCAATCTGTCTATGCAGACGAGCTATCAGGACATATGCATGAAAGTGGTCTACGCTA
Source organism: Lysinibacillus sp. LK3 (assembly GCF_001043675.1). Taxonomy (NCBI): domain Bacteria; kingdom Bacillati; phylum Bacillota; class Bacilli; order Caryophanales; family Bacillaceae; genus Lysinibacillus; species Lysinibacillus sp. LK3. Next base: position 26,604 of record NZ_LDUJ01000008.1, on the reverse strand, counting down.
TTTAATTCAGAAAGATGCATTACTAAAGGATGCAAATGGAAGCTATCGTCCAAATGCTACGGTTACACGCGGTGAATTCGCCACATACATAGCAAAAGCATTAAATTTGGACACAAAGAACGAGATAACGTTTACAGATGTGTCAGACACATATTTATTTGCAAATGAAATTAAGCTTGCCGCAACTGCTGGAATTATTACTGGTTATACGGATGGCTCATTTAAGCCAGATGACCGTATTTCAAGAGAGCATATGGCAGTGATGCTAATCAGAGCAGTTGATTATTTAAAAATACCAAAAGGTACTTCTTCTATTACCTTCAAAGACAATACAACTATTTTTAAAGATTTCCGTGAGGATGTTGCAATCGGTGCACAATTAGGACTTATTAAAGGAAGCTCCAATGGCATGTTTTTACCAAGAGACAATGCCACAATTGGTGAGGCATCGACATTTATTCTACGATTAATGCTTCTTGCTGATCAGCTTGACGCTGGTAAAAATGAAAACAATGGTAACTCCGAAAATAACGGTAATACTAATAATGGGAACAACAATAATACTGGTAATAACGGTAATACTACTGCATATATCGTCAAAGAAGTTTCCAATGGTAACTTGGTAGACAAACAAACCTTTACTAGCTTTGAAGCAGCTGAAAAGGCGATGACGACTAATTCCTTAGTGATTACTCAAAATGATAAAATTATTAAAATGACTTCAGGTTATGTTGTAACGAATAATTATGTTGCTCTAAATTCTGAAACGATTAAGGATCAAATCGCAGTTGCGGGTAATACAGAAATGGAGTATCTAGGTAGTGATGCCACACAAGTAAAAGTACGCTTAGCTGGTCATACTGGCTATTTAAAGCAGGCTGACGTTACCTTAATTCCTTCTGCTTTAGTGAAAGGCCGTTCTTATTACACAAATGAGTACGGTGAAATAAAACATACTTTATATGATTATAAAACTAATAAATATTCTGCTAGTTACGTGTATGGCAAGGCACCTAGCTTTATGAAGCAGGGTGAGAAATACTTTAGCTGGGATGGCATCAACTTTACCAATGCTGATGGTTCTTCAAAGGGAGAAGCCTATAACTACTATCAGTTCTTACCAGCTCGTGCAGCAACTCAATATACAGCAGATGAGCTAGATCAATATATTGTGGGAAAATTAGCAGAGGTTGAAAGCTCAGGTGCTTCGATTTATAAAAATGCCACAACTAAAAGTAAACTACTTGGTTTAGGCTCTGTATTAAAAGAAGTGGAAGCCAATTCTCATATCAATGCTATGCTAATTTTATCCTTAGCACAGCATGAGAGTGCCTATGGTATGAGTGATCACGCTCAAAATCTAAACAATCTATTTGGCTTATATGTCTATGATACAAATCCACTAAACAAGAAGTTTGATAGTGTGGAAGCCAATATTAATGAGCTAGTTGAAAAATTCCTTCAGCCAAATTATATTACGCCAGGTGGACGTTATACAAATGGCGCAGTTGTTGGTTCCAAGGCTATCGGCTTCAACGTAAAATACGCTTCAGATCCATTCTGGGGGGCAAAAATTGCAGGACATTACTATCGTGCAGAAAAAGCTTTAGGCTTTAAGGATGCAAATAATCCCTATAAAATCGCTCTCACAACAACTGCTGGACTAAATGTTCGTGCAGATGCATCAACTAGTCAAAGTCCACTTTTCACATTTAGTAAAAGTAATATGCCTGTCATCGTTACAGATACAAGCGCAAATGGTTGGTATCAAATTGTTTCAGATAAACTAAACACTGAACCTGGATATATAAGTAAGGATTATATTAAATTCATCAATACCGTGAAATAACGTAAATGGCTGTCTCTTAATAAATGAGACAGCCATTTACTGTTGTTGAAAAAAAGATAAAGTCACTAGCGGAAAGAGGCCTTTCATAAGGCAGGAGGTTGATTTCCGTTTCGCCAGGGTCTCATCTGTGACGCTAGCGCGTTGGCTCCTCTCCAATCACCCATGTGCAAAAGTGTCTTTTCCTTATCTTTCATACTAGCTAGCTAGCAAGCAATCTAATTAGCTTTTATTTGTATGATTAGAGAAAATTTTATGGCCATTTTATCAATTAGTTTGTATTTTTCTTATATGGGTATATAGAGAATAAGAAAAACGATCCCAAAGGCTAGTACACCTTTGGAATCGTCTCTTAATCAATTATTGTTTTTTATAATATTGCAAAATACCATTATAAATAGATTCTGCAAATAATTTAACGTATTGATCATTTGTCATTTTACTGTTATCCTCTGCATTCGTTAAGAAACCAAGTTCTACTAGAATAGAAGGGATCACCATATTACGAATTACGTAGTATTGCTCTTGCTTGACACCACGGTTTTTCATATTTAAATTGTTGACAATTTGATTATTAACATATGTCGCTAAATCAATGTCTTCCTGATACATATCTCCTGTAGATATTGCATAATATGTTTCAGTACCAGACGCTGACGTATTAGCAGCAGAGTTGACATGAACACTTACAAAAATTTCACCATAGTTTGCTTGTGTAAAGTCTACGCGATCTTGTAAGGATGGATACGTATCACCAGTACGTGTCATATAAACTTTTGCACCAGCATTCTCTAGTAATTGTTTCACTTGTGTGCTGACTTTTAATGTAATGTTCTTTTCAGAAGCAGAGCCCTTTACTGTACCTGGATCTTTACCACCATGACCTGGGTCTAGGATGATAATACGATTTTGTAAAGGTTTAGCTGTTTGATTTAATAGTTTCAAATAAGACTTGTGAACATAGCCTGATTGGCCATTATAGGTGATTTCTGCCCAGTAACCATTGATGTTATTAACTTGGACATACTCTCCTTTATTCAGCTTAAATAACACGGCTGATGTAGAGTTACTTTGACTGCGAACATTTAAATTAGCTACCGTTACTCTTCCTAGCACATCACCAGAAGCTGGTGGTGTTGGATCTGGATTTGGAGTAGGATTTGGCTTTTCTTCCTCCACAATATCCGTAGTGCTATTCGCTACAATATAACCTGGTAAACCATTTACTTGTGTTAAGTAGTAGCCACCAGTTGTTTTGTAAACGGGAAGCTTTTCGTTCGCTTTAATCGATGAAATGACTTTTGCTGAAGATGTAGGCTTCACATATAAATTGACAGCATTTTTTGTCGTTACTTCTTTTTCGACTGTTCCTAACGCATTACCATCTGCATCTACAAATTCTGCATATTGCTTATAGATGTAGGCATATGCGCCTTTATAAGTAACCTTTAGCCAATTACTTTCAACAGCGTAGACTGATAATTTACCGCCTGTATTGACTTTGCCTACAATGTTCGTGCTTGAAGTAGAATCTTTTGTCTTACGGATGTTTAACCCATCTGTAGTGACCTTCACTAAGCCAATGACCTGTGATGTATCTGGAACTTGTACACCTTTTACAGGAAGCTCTAATCGATATTTTTCACTGTTTGCACGTGCAACGAATAATGAAAATTGAGAACGTGTTACAGTGCTATTCGGTAAATACGTATTACCTGTTCCGTTGGTGATGCCATTATAATAGATTGTATTGATGTATTTCACATATTCATGTGTAATTCCTACATCAGTAAAAGGTGAGTCGATCCCCTCATACTCACTAGTATCTAAATTAAAAGCCTTTGTTAATACATAACTCATTTCTCCACGAGTTAGAGGCTTATTTGGTAAGAATTGACCTTTTATATTTTTGTCGAAAAATCCTAGCTGTACAGCACGTTCTATATAACCTGACATTTCAGTGCCGACTGTAACATCTGAAAAGCTAGATTTATTTACAACTAATGGTTTATTACCAGAGGCAACAACAACCATTTTAGCTGCTTGTCCTCTTGTAACACTATTATTTGGGCCAAAGACTCTCTTACCATTCACAAAGTAACCTTGAATTACCCCCAAATTTACTAAATAATTGATTTCTTCATAGGCTGGGTGATTTTTAGTAACATCTTCAAATGTTATATTTGAATTGTTAGCTGCACTGACACTTGCACTATGTATCGTAAACATAGAAGCCGAAATGAATAAGACGCACAAGATAAGACTAATTTTTTTGATGTTCAATGTCTTATTTCCTCCCTTCTTGTTCTCTTAACGTGTCCATTTTAACAAAATTAGCTAAATAAAGCATCATACAATAGAACTGTTAAAATTTAATTTTCCAATTCACATCCTTTCCTACAAAATTATCATAAAAATAGAAGAGTCTGCTATTGCAAACCCTTCTTCCATTATACGCTATTCAAAAGATCATTTCTTGCAATCTATGACACAATTAAAGTGTTAACTTTATGAACTTATTGTTGAATTCTTTCAATAAATACTTTTAATTGTTCGATTTTTAGTAATTCATCAGAACCGAAGCTACCGTCTCCGTCACCATTTGTAATGCCATTTGACGCTAGAGTAGAAACATATTCATTAGCCCAGCTCTTTTGAGGCACATCACTAAAAGCTACACTTCCACCATTATTTTCAAGACCAAATGCTAGCACTAATACTTTAGCAATTTGTGCACGCGTAATTGGTGAAGACGGGTTGAATTTACCATTTGCATCGCCTTCAAAGATACCTAATTTTGCTACAGCTGCAATAGCACCTGCATGAGCATATGTAGGTTTTACATCTACGAAACTAGTAGTAGTATCAGATGTATCTAAGTTTAAAGCTTTTGCAATTTGTACTGCTACCTCTGCACGAGAAGCATATACGGAAAAGTCAATAGCTGCTTGTTTTACTTCAGCTTGTTGTTGAGCATCAAATGTTGCCACACGTTTAGCACCTACATAACGATCGCCCCAATAATATGGGTCATTAACATTTGAGTAGCTTACACCTTGACCAGTTTGAGAGTGGATCATTTTACCATCACCTATGTATATCCCCACATGTGAAATACCACTACCACTTGTATTGAAAAATACTAAATCGCCAACTTGAAGATCACTCTTGGCAACTGCAGTACCTTGTTGATATTGAGATCCCGACGTACGGTTTAATTGAATGCCTAAGTCTGAAAATACTTTAGAAGTAAAGCCAGAGCAATCAAAACCGCTTGTTGTTGTACCGCCGTATTTATATGGAACACCTAAATATTTAGAAGCTGTATCAGTTAAATCTGCTTTAGACGCTGCTTCAGCAGTATTAATATTAGTAGTTGAAAATAACATAAATGATGCAAAAATCGGTAATAACCATTTCTTATTCATACTTTTGTTATACCCCTCTCAAAACTTTTTTGCCTATACATAGACTATCACAAAAGAGGCGAATGTTATTTTTCAATTGTGTAACGGTTTTAGACAGCAAAAAAACGCTGTAATACCAACGTTTGGTGGTATTTCCAGCGTTAAAAAGGGGATTTTTTTATCGTAATTTGGAACTTTCGTAACATTTCTGTAATATTAGCGATTCTTTGTTACACAACAACTTATTGACTAGAGAACATTTGGACCCAATAGTAATTTCCTTTGCTATCCTGTGCTATTGCAACACCTGTGTTCGTATAGTGCTCTTTTAAAATATTATCTCGATGGCTAGGTGAAGCCATCCATGCCTTAACAGCAATTTCAGGTGTTTTAATATTTCTAGCAATATTCTCTCCAAAACTTGTATAGTTGTAATCAAATAATGTCGCTAAATCCCAAGGTGCCCCATAATATGGGGAAACGTGTTCAAAATAATGGCGATTTACCATGTCCTGCGCTTTGATAATGGCAATTTGTGTAAGTTTCGAATCATAAGCAACAGGTTCTAGCTTATTCTTCTGTCTTTCAACATTTATTAATTCAATCACCTTTTTTGACCACTCAGAAGAAAGGTTTACAGTTGGGATATAATCCTTTGCTAGATAGTCATAGGCTACTTCCAATGCCTTAATTTTTTGTTGAAAAATCATGCTTCGCTCAACAAAAACAGCAAACTGTGCACGTGTTACCAATTGGTCAGGAGCAAAATGCTTAGCATCCACTCCACCAATAATGCCTATATCTGCTAAGGATTCAATATAGTCTTTTGCCCAATGCGTACGCGTAATATCCGCAAACTGGCTATTATTTTTGCCATCTACTTTAATTTGGTAAGCTAGTGCTAGCATTTTTGCCACCTGCATACGCTTTAAAGGCTCTTCTGGATGAAAGGCATCACTTTTTTGAATAACTCCCAGTTTAACAAGCTGGCAAATTTCCTTGTAATATGGATGTGTTGTAGGAACATCCTTGAATTTTACAGAGTTCTCAATGTCAATGTTTGTTTGAAGAGAGCGAGCAATGGCAGCAGCAGCCTCTGCCCTTGTAATAGCTTGCTCTGGCTTAAAAGTGTTGTCGTTGTATGTAGTCATATATTGTTTTGTGAGCATATGTTGAATCGAGGCATTTGCCCAGTATGAATTTGTCACATCTACTGCCTTAGCAGACGCTGCTTCTACTTGACTAAAACTAGTTAAACTTCCTACGGTTGCAGCTATTGAAAGTACCATTATACTCAATAATTTTTTCAACAGGGCGACCTCCTCACGTTGGCAAAATGAAAATGTATCAAATGGTACCTCCCAATCAAAGCGACCATTTATACTATAAGATACGAATTTCAGATGATATAGTTTCACTTTTTTGGAAATTAATATTAGGATTCATTTTTTCTTACTTATAAAAGGAGTTTTCCCGTTATATTGATTGGGAAAACTCCTTTTTTATCATACTATTGAATCATTTTAAGATAGTCTTCTAGAATGCGGTAATTATACACTAAGCCCTGTTGCTCAATTGACAAATTACTATAATCTTTTTGAGCAGCTAACACTTTTTTCTCGAATGAGGAGCTGTCTGGATCAATATTTCCAATCGCTTGAACAACTTTGAGAACGGCAGCCACATCTTTTTCTGCCTGCTTTAAGACATCCTCATTAATGACCTGTCCTTTAATTTTAGAGTCCAATGCCTTATAGGCAGCAACGGCATTCGCCACATCTTCAATATACGTTGAAGAGCTTGGAGACAGTCCCGCTATGATCTCCACAACCTTCTTCACATCAGCTAAACTTTTCTCTGCTTCGAGTAAAAGAGCATAATTGGAGATACGTTGTTTATCTGTCGTATTCAAACTATCATATTCTTTACGCGCCGCTTCCACCATGCCAAAGTAATATTTATCCTTTGGATTCAATTTAGCAATATTATTATAAACCTTTATAACATTATCTAGCGAAAGCAATAGCTGGTCGTTATAAACATAGCGACGTTGATCCGCATTGAGCTTATCATAGGCTTTTAAAATCTTTTGGTATTGGCTATTCATATCTTTTGCCGTTAGCAATCGGTCTATATCTTCTACAATACTCATTACAGGCTTTATTAGCTTTTCCTGATCTTGTAGCACTTTATAATTTTGAACAGCCCTTTGCTGATCCTTTGGTAAAGCATTGTAAGCAGCACGGATTTCTTGAATACGTTTCACATATTGCTTTGGATCAACGGATGGTAATTCATCAATCATTTGCATGACATTACCAGCCCCTAAAATACTAGACTCCGCTGCTTGCAATAAGTAGTAGTTTGTCACATATTGCTTCATATCGTCAGGTAGTGCATCGTAAAGTGAGCGTGCTCGTGATGTATCTTGAAGGAATGTGTTACTTGAAGATTTAAGTTTACTAATCAATTCCATCACATTAGAGACAGGCTCAAATTTCAAGAGAATATTAATATTATCGATGTATTTTTTTTGATCTTTCGATAATTTATCATACGCTTTACGTGCTGAGTTTACCTTACTAACAAAGCTTGTTGATTCTGGATCTAGTTCATTAATTTGAACCATCACACTTAAAATTGGTTTCACTGCTTTTTCACGTGTTGTTAAATCTTTAATATTCGTCACTAATTTCTTTTGGTCCGATGACAGCTTATCGTATGCTACACGCGCATTCATCAGCTTCGTTAAATAGTCAGCATCTTGCACTTCTGTTAATTTAATTAGCTCGACTACACTCTGTGCTAATCCCTGTTCATTCTCTGCTGCTACCAGTGCATCATAGTTTACGATCGCTTGCTGCTTCTCTGCTGGCAAGGCATCATAAAGCTCACGCGCTGTTTTCATATCTTGATAGAAAGTTTTACTTGTTGGCTTTAACGACGCAATGAGACCAATCAAGGAAGCAACATCCTCTACAGCAGTGAGATTAGCATAGTTTGTCACTCGCTTTTGGGAAACTTGATCAAGTGCATTATAGGCTTTACGTGCATCAAGAACCTTTTTTGTATAATCCTTATTTGTTGGGTTTAAGGCATCGATCATTTGAATCACCTTGATTACTGCCTTATTATCCTTTTCATAGGAGCTTAACATTTTGGCTTGCTCCACTAGCTTCTGTGCGTTCTTATCCATTGCTTTATATTCTAATGTAAGTTCTGCTACCTTTTTGACAAATGTGTCAGGGCCTTCATTTGCTAAGGCTATAATACGGTCATCAAATGCTTTAGCCGTATTGATATAGCCTTGTGCGTTTGTTAGGTCCTGGCTGTTTACTACCTTTGCCTTAAGAGATTCACCCAATTTATTAAACGCTTCTTGTGCTTTTACCACATCATCTTTATACGTTTTTTTAGAAGGGCTTAATGCACTAATTTGTACCATTACATCAATCGCAGGAATTACATCTTTTAAATCTTTATAATTTTGGACAAATGTTTTATTTTTATCATCTAGCTTCGCATAAGCGGTATAAGCTGATTTTGCTTTAGAAATATAGCTTTTAGAGGAAGGATCCAATTTTTCAAATTGAGAGATGACATTAACAACCGATTTATAGGATTTCTCTAAATCTGTTAACACTTTAATATTTGTTACACGCTTTTTAGCTGTTGGTGATAACGCATTATAGTGAGCTCGTGCATCCAATATTTTTTCAATAGCTATATCGCTATTAAGCAGATCAATTTCTGTTATAACAGCCTGTACCGCTTCTTCCTCTTTAACCAAAGCATCTATTTTGTTTTGCAGCTGTGTTTTCAAATTAGTAAGAGCTGTTTCATGCCCTTGCAAAGTCGTATCTAATTTCTCCACTGTCTCTTTCAACTTGGTAAGCTGTGTACCGTAGTCAGCTGTCGGCTTTAATGTATTAATCGTTTTCGATGCTTCTGCGTATGTTTGAAACAGTATTAACTTTGTTGATCCCTGCACTAACTTTTTATCATTTTCACTTAGCTTGTTAAAGGCAGTCCAAGCTGAAAGCGTCTTACTTTCAAAAGTTTTTGCAGTTGGATCAAGGCTATCAATTAACTTATCTACCTTTAAGGCAGCACCTAAATTTTTCTCCCACGCTGTGAGCTCTGCTAGATTATTGACGATTTTTTTCACATTGGACGCATTGATATTTGTGCCTGAAGGATTATTATAGGCTTCGCGTGCAGCTTTAATAGCAGCTACTTTATTAGCTTCTTCTACAACATTAATGGCTTTAATCTTTCCTTCAATATCCTCTGCATATGCAATATTTGCTAACGCCAGATCTAGGTCTCCTATGTTTTTAACAAAACCTTTACCTTCCGTTAAGAGATCGTATTCCGCTTTTATGTCTTTGACTGTTGTACGATATACATCTTCTTTGGATACACGCAACCCTGAAATGCTTTTCGAAATATTTGCTGCTTTAAGATATTGTGCAATACTTTCATATTCCGTTTTTAATAATTGTTTGGAGGCTGCATCCAGACTATTGTAGGCTTTCTCAACAGCCATCACAGCACTAATAAAGCTTGAGGCTGAAGTGAAATCTGTAGATTGCTTACCTTTTAACTGTACAATGCTGGAAGTCACTTTATCTAAAGCAGATAAACCTGACAAGGCATCCTTATACTTCTTAAAAGGTGTGATTTTATCATCATTTGGATTATAAGCTTCGACCACTTTCTTTTGCTCTGCTGTCAGCGCATTATAATTCGTGGTAAAACTATTCATTCCAGGAGAAATAGCTGAATAATCCGTAGATTTCTCCAATAACTTAACTAACTGATCTAATTCTGTAATGACAGCTTCTGCTTTTGCTGCATCATTTTTCAATTTAGTTAATTTATCAATATCCATTCCCTTGCCTTTAAAATAAACATTGCGTGCTACATCATCATAGCCATATTGCAACGCTGTGCCACGAACTGTGGAGGCAATGCTTTTAGCATTATTAACAAGTGCGGCTGTGACAGCTGTTTCAAATTCCTTTTGGACAGTGAAATAACTTTTCTTATTTTGTAAGCCTACATTTAAAAATTCTGTATATTTTTTTTCTAAATCTGAGACATTTTTAATAAATGATTTACTTGTATAGGCTATCCCATTCATTTCATTCCCTATTAACTGTAATTCACTTAATAGCCTACGTTGCTCCTCAACATAGTTATACTTTGCATTAATAAAGTCAATTTCATCTTTATGAAATTCTGGCTCACTTAGAGTTGCTAAATCCCCTTTTGCAATGACCATTTCGTCAGCAGATGAATTCTCCGATAACTTAGCATATTGAGCAATAAGCTGCTCTCTTGAAGTGGCAGCTGCTACTTCATTCATATAGGTAACTTGCTCTGTTTGTGTTGAGACGCGGGATTGTGCATCATTTTCCTGTGCGTTCGCTATAGCCGTAGGTACCAATAAAAGACCCGTTATGACCCCTGCTGTCAATTTTCGATTCAATCGAACCACCCTTTCATCGTTTATGTATAGGAAAATGATTGTGTTCATTTTCATTTAGAATTTATGACTTTAGTATCGGTGTAAATTGCTTGATTTCAAGCCATTCTAATATATTTACAAAATGAGACATATCAAAAGTAATTTTTCTAAATTACTAGCTAGAAAAACAGGAAGTTATTTCAATTATACTATACAATGGTGTTATATGAGGTTTTCACCAATTGACATATAATAAGAGATTATGTTTTTTTAATGAATTTATTGGAAAAAAACAGCTATTTTCATATGTCATAATATCTTTACAAGGTGTATACTACAACTTTGATATCCTATTTTGGAAGAAAGGACGCTGTTTTATGTTTTACCATTATAAGTTCTGGCATAGCTTAAAAAATCCTACCTACTTTACTAGCATCGTAGAGGAAGGCGAGGTCATCGGATATAAAAAACGAGTCCTAAAGGTGTTCATTCTTTTCATCCTGTTGTTTGCTGCTCGCGAATATTGGGGAATGGGGACAGAAAATTTAACGTCCTTATTCGCAATGGATTTACAAAATGAATACTATGTAGCACGTATCCTTTCGATGCTTGGTGCCGTTTTATGGGGAATCGTCTATTTTTGCTTCCATTATTATGGTGTTACCTATCTTTTACATCTATTAACGGACATTCCTTATACTTGGATAAAAAAAGTCCAGCTTTATGTTGTAGCCTTTCTATTAATTGAAAAAGCAATCCTCTTTGCTGTTTTCTATGCTGTAGGCTATACAACCATGTTTTCTTTCTTCTCCTTAGCTCCTGCTGCCTTACAGGTGATTGAAACAGATTTCGTATTATTTACCCTCAATCAATTGACGGTAACAACTGTTTTAATCATTATTGTACAGTACCTCTTCCTATCAAAATGGGAGGAAGAGGCTAGTAGAAAAATGTTAGTAGTCAAATTGATTGGTGTACAGCTATTTATGGCCATATTTGTTGGTTTGATTAGTGTACTACCAATTAAAGAATGGATTGCTAGGGGGTTAGGATGATGGCATTTATCAAAACAAGACCATGGACAACTACGACCATCGTGTTAGCAATGCTAGTAATCGGCATAAATGCTTATTTTGTTTTTAAAGATAATAGCAACGTGACACGATCCTACTTTATCGATGAATTTCAAAAAGCTTATATCGGCACGAATACAGAGCGTGTTCATAAAGAAACCATTGTAGCACCTGCTGAGACATACACGATTACTGCTGATGCAACTAGCTTATCAGCTGTGAATGTAAAGCGTGGCCAAGAAGTGATGATGAATGATGTACTTGCTACCTATAAAACGGATGAGGTGGATGAGGAGTTAACAAAGCTTGAATCTGAACGCACAGCCTATGAAACAGAATTACAAGATTTACAGGATGCACTTGATCAAATTGAGGATGAATATGGTGATGATTCTAATCCAAAAAGCTCCATTAATACGGATCAAATCAATGACAAGCTATCCGTAACGCTAAAATTAGAGCTTGCTCAACAAAATTCAGCATCTACAGCGGTTGCCCTGTTAAATCGACATATTGCTGAAACAAATCGTCAAATTGCGTTACTTGAAGCCCAAATTACACAAATTCAATCTCGTCAGGGTATTGTCAGCCCTATTGATGGTGTGGTGGCAGCGATTAAGGAAGAAGCTGGTGCGCTAACTTTTGAAATCTATTCGAATGAAAAAGCAATGTATGCCTATTTATCAGAAAAGGAATGGCAAAAGGTGGAGGAAGGGCAAACTGTAGATTTCAAGGTGAAACATGTCAAGGATGATCTATCTGGCATCGTATTAGAAAAACAAACGATTGCTACTGACGATCAGACAGTTTGGGCAAATGAGTTAGCCAAAATGGCTGCCTTGCCACAACCAACTAATTATGAAGTGACCTTACAGCAAGATGCCCCACTCGAGGACATCCCATTTTCGACAACTGGCAAAGCCTCTATTATTGTCAACGAAGCATTCGATTCCTATAAAGTCGATAAATCGTGGCTAGCCACAGCTAAAAAAGGGAACAAAAAGCTGTATATCATCAATCAGGACGGTAAAATACAGCTAATTGATGTCAATGTACAATTTAAAACGGCTAAGTCAGCTATTTTTATGGATTATCTTGATGAAGGTACGCCAATGCTCTCGAATGAGAAACGTAATCTCGAAGCCTATACCTTCAGAACATTACCTGTTGAGAAAATCCATTGGAGCCATTTTAAAGAGCTAACTTGGAAGCAATATGTGAAATATATCGTTTTCTAACCTAAATCCGCCTCGTCTTTTTATGGACAAGGCGGTTTTTTTTACAAAAGAAATCCCCTGTAGATTACTACAGGGGACTCGTCATTTTTATTTTAATGACAAACATCTATTTAAGAAGCTTGCAAATTGAGCACGTGTAATTTGTGCATCTGGTCTAAATGTGTTATCTGGGAAGCCGCCAGTTAAATCATTTGCCACAAGTGCTTGGATATGGCTGTATGCCCAATGTGTTGATTTCACATCAGAGAAGCTTACTTTGCTTGTACCCGTTAATTTATAGGCCCTTGTTAAAATGGCAGACATTTCTGCACGTGAAAGCTGTCCGTTTGGATTAAACTTCCCTGCCTCTTGCCCTTTAATAATGCCAGCCTGCTCAACTGCGGCAATGGCACTGTATGCATAATGGCTCTTACTCACATCTTTAAAGCTAGAATCCTTCGTTGTAGTTAGATTTAAAGCTCTGGCAATGATCGTAGCTGCCTCAGCACGTGTAATGGATGCCTCTGGTTTGAACGTTCCATTTGAGTATCCTTTAATAAGGGATTGATCGTATAGACTTTGGATTTCGGAAAATGCCCAATGTCCTTTTGTTACATCTGTATAAACTAATTCCTCATGATTATCTTTATAAACGGCTTGTAATTGATCGAAATACAGCTGTCCTTTCTTCTGAAGAGATGCTGTTGGCTGAGCAACATACAAACGCTCGAATTTCAATGGCTGTGGTAAGTCACTCGGAATATTCGCCGTCACGTACTTCCAACCACTCCAGTCTAAACCACCCTGGCTTGTAAAATCAATTGTGTGCTTAGCTCCAGCACCATCAATGACAACGCCTCTTAGCCAATGCTTACCAGCATCGCCAAATACCCAAAGACCGATATTTTTAGGCTGCCCTGAAATAGCAATTGGTGTTTTCGCAACCATATAGGCTGCTTTTGTACCTGTACCTGCTGTTGTGAAATCATAGTTTAATTGTAAGCTAGCCATTCCCTGTCTTGCATACTCTTTAGAGCTTGCTAATGAAGCATTAGCTTTCGCCACTTCTGTTGTCCAAGATGACGTATTATCAAAGCTATCTAGTACAATAGGTTTTTCTGCTAGATCTACTACTTTCACAGCTGTAGACGTACGAATTCCTTCATACTCTCCAATAATTTTCCCTTCACCCTTTTGTGTTGCTGTGAAGGTTGCACCATCCATTTTGCCGATATTACCTTCAACTGTCCAGTTCATATTTGCTGGGTTGATGGTCATTGGATTCAAGTATTGATCATAGGCACTTACAACCTGCATATCTACAGAAGAACCTTTCATTACCTGACCAACACTACTTAACGTAATTGATTTTACTTTCCCTGGTGGCGCTGTATTCACTACCTGTAAAATGGCAGATACACGACGTTCACTACCCTCTGACGGTCTATTCACTAGGTTGGCGAAATAACCTCCTGGGTTACGCGCCACCATTGCTGTAGAGCCGCCTCCATCTAGGTTAATAGCCGAAGAAGCACCCACTGAAATTAAATGAGCAGCTAAATCTGATAAATTAACACCATTACTATGACCACTTATGCGACCATCAATCGTGACAAGAGATACCTTTGTACCTGTAGCATCTATAGCTACTGCTGTACGTGGACTACGTGTAGAAGCAAACCCTGAATTCGTTGGCATAGAAATATCCACTTTGCCGTTACGCACAAGCATTGGTCCAGCAGCTAAGATGAACTGTGCATCCATCCATTTTTGATCGATCGATAAGCTGACATCCACGCTTGTACCTGCTGTAATACTACTTAATTCAGCGGCTAACTCTTTATTTTGTACAGAGATAACAAAGCCATCTGCTGGTACAGAAGAGTTACCTTCTGCTCCATAAGCTGTTACATGAGATACTGTACCTGAGAACTGATCACCAAAATGCAAGGTACTTGTATCTTGGCTAGCGCCCGACACAACGAGTTCTACCCCCCATGTATTTGTCCCTGTTGATTTTTTTTCAGGTGTATATAAAACGTTTTTATTTGTTCCTCGTTCACTATTAATAAGATCAATAGGATAGCTTTTGCCATTCACTTGGAAAGTTAGATTCGTAGAATAATAATCTGCAATAGCTTTCCCTGATTTCGATAAACCAAATGCAACTGGCTTTTGTGTTGGGCTATCATATGTATCTCCCAAAATACCATAGTTCACAATTTCATTGTTTTCTGCTAACAAGTTCGCAGGCATACCATTTCCTAAAAAGTAAGAGGCATTGACAGCCCCAACCACACGATGCCCATCATATGTGTTTTGCTTGGCCATCGCTGATGTTGTTTTTAATGAATTAATAGGATTTGGCATACCTATTTCTAGTTTTGTATATGTATTATTTAAATTGACATCTAAAACATTTACAAACTGACGTATCGAACCTGACGTATAGTTTTGCTGTGAATGTATTACCTGTGGTGAAACTTCTGTTTTAACTTCACTGACTTTATTGCCTAAACCAGCAGCTTGTCCATTGATGGGGCTAACTGTTAGTGTAAGCATGAATAGGACTACAATAATCGTTATTAGTTTTCTTGCCATTTTTCACTCCGAATTAATTCAAAGTATGGCACGTACCATGTCACATGACCCGTGCCAGTGACTTTTTTATTTTGTTTCTACATAAATCGCTACTGGAAGATTCACACCACCAGCATGCATTAGTTCTAATTCAATCGTATCTTTTGAACCCTTCATCTTGAAATCTGGTAATTCAACATACTCTGCCCCTACTCTTAAAGAAGGCACTAAATACACTTTGCCATTCACCTTAATCGCTCCGCTGTATAATCCTCCTCGACCAGCCAACTTCAGCTTAATCGTTTTTGTAGAGCCTGTTGGATTGACAACAGGAATGGATACTTTATAATTCACACCAAAATGTCCCGGATTTCCTACTGAGCCATTAATTTGCGACATTGAATTTTCAGCCGTTTGTAAGTGGTCAGTACGACCGTTAGAAATATTGTAGCCTACCTCAGGAGAATCTACTGTGTACGCTGGTAGTTCTGCTAGAATTGACGCACTAGACCATGCACCTCTAGGGTGTTTAGCATACTGATCAACTGCCACCTGCTCAGATTGAATTGTTGTTAAATCACTATTATCCTTAGTAAGTACTGTGCGAATCGTATATTCTGGCTTTCCACCATTAACCGCTTGAATATCTAAATCATGTAAAAAGCCAATAATATAATCATAGTTTAGTTCATATGTTTCGATGACCTTTGTTTCACCTGGTGCAATGACAATACCACTGCTGTCCGATTTTTGAAGCTTGTTATTTAAAACAGCATCCGCAATCGTCAAGCCAAGATCATGACCTACCCAGCTATTACCTGTTTTTTGGTTAATGCCTTTCGAGTCAGTGACTTTAATGCTTTCTGTCGTAGACTTGTTTTGAACGGTAATCCCAAGATTGACATCTGTACCTAATGTGTTGTAATGCCAGCCAAAGATACGATGCTTATTTGTTGCCGCTGTTGGTTTCACATCGTATTGGGCAAGTGTCGCATTGTTCAGTGGCACAAGCTTACGTGTTAACGTTTCTGGATTATCACTAATAAATAAATCACGATCTCCTTCTACACGAGCAGAAGGAACAGCTTCTGGATAGGAAGTAGAACCAAATGATTTATCTAGGAAGGGGCTTGTGAACATATAACGGTAAACATAAATATACATTTCTTTTTTCTCTGTGATATAGCGTAAATTTCCGCCTAATGCATCCACAAGAAACTTGGTAGGAATATACATTTTGCCTTTTTGTATAAATGGCTTTTCGATCATTGTCACTGCTTCATTGTTAACCAAAGCCTGATTGCTGTTATCATTAAAAATAAAGCTCATCCCACCAATTAACAATTCAAAGGAACCATCAGGTTGCCAAGTACCAGATGAATCATCTAAATAATCATAAATATAGCTAGCAGGTAAATAGGTTCTTCCATCTTTTGAAACAATCGGATCTTTCATGACAATACGTTTGTTATTGATATGTAAGATATATGGATCTTCCTGCGGTGGTGCTGTTGTTTCATCTGATAATGTAATATCTACCGATTGGGTAGCCTCATCCCAATTAACAATACCATCAAAGTTTTCGCTGACGAAACGTAATGGCATATAAGTACGATCCTTATACATAAATGGCGCAACATCCATTGCAACCTCTTCTCCGTCTATTAAAGCAGTCATCGAATCGATCGTTAAATCAACCATCTTACCATTGCGAATCGCCGATGCAGTCAATGTTTCCTTATCCCAATCCACACTTGCGCCAACCGCTTCATATAATGCACGCATTGGTAATAATAAGAAATCCGATTTATTTAAAATAGGATCATTAACTTGAATCGTCTCTCCATTAATCGTAATCGAAACATTGTTTTTTATCTGAATTCCATTGTTACTAGTCGCTAATGCAGACGCTTGTCCTGGCAAAATCGTAGCCAACGCAACTGCTGATACAATACATGTAGTCCTAAGTTTCTTAAACATCTTAATCTCCTTTTTCCTCTTACAATAGTCTTTATCATCTTAACACGAAAAACCCCTAAAATGTGGGATTTATATCGAAAAGAGTAGAATTCGGTACTAGAGTGCTAGCCTTTCTCCTTCGAAAGCTTCATATAATGAAAAGAGTTTTTCCAATTTGCACGATCATTTTCTATAAAACTCTTTTGGTTCTAGGCATGAATTGTTTATTTTTTATAAGTACCCCAAACTTTTCTTTAAAGTAGACTTATTATCGAATAAAAAAGTTACAAAACTGTTAAACACTTTTTGAAAAAGTTAATTTCTTAGATGACATAATGTGACAGGCTTTTCTTCATCATTTATACTGAATCTTAAGATTGGAGGATTTACAGTATGGATAATATTACTTTACATATTTTAGAAGGAATATATAATCATGAAGAACCTAAATTTTACGATTTTGATATAGATAAAGACACGTTTGGAGAAATAGTGGAAGCAATGCAACATGAAGGTCTTATTTCTGGAGCAAAAATTTCTCGTGTGGGGTTAGAGAATAGAATAGCAGTAGTTGCTCTTCAAGATGTTAAGATTGAATTAAAGGGGCAAAATTACTTGAACAATAGTAAGAAAATCTCATCTTTATAATGCTTTAAATTGATATTTACAGAAGAACTATATATCACATGGGTTACTTTTTGCTCGTATAATTTTTAAATATAAATAACAAATAGCGTCTCTAAGTATAAAAGAGACGCTATTTATAGTAAAAAGAGTTTTAAATAGCAGTTAAAATAACATCAATAACTTTTTGCTGCTCTTCAATAGTCATTTTAGTATCTGATGGTAAACAAATTCCATTAGCAAATAATTCTTCACTTACAATTTGATCTTCACTATGAGGGTAGAATTCAGATTCAGCAAATAATGGTTGCATATGTAACGGTTTCCACACAGGGCGCGCTTCAATATTTGCTTCAGCAAGTAAATCAATTAATTCATAGGGCGTTATTTTGACTTTCTCAGTATTCAATGTCATTGTTGATAACCAGCGATTAGAAAAGGTACCTTCTAGTTCTGGCATCATCGTAATGCCATCAATACTAGAGAAAGCTTTTTCATAGCGGCTAAATATTTCACGTTTTTGCGTAATACGCTGATCTAACACTTCAAGCTGTCCACGACCTATTCCTGCTACAACATTACTCATTCTGTAGTTATAGCCAACAACACTGTGTTGATAATGTTTGGCTGCATCACGTGCTTGGGTTGCTAAAAAACGTGAATGCGTTATCAAATGTTCATCTTCTGAGACCAGCATACCACCACCAGAAGTAGTAATGATTTTATTCCCATTAAAAGAATATATACCTAATTTACCAAATGTACCACTATACTTTCCTTTATATAAAGAACCTAATGATTCTGCTGCATCTTCTATAATTGGAACATCATATTCGTTACATATTGCCATTAACTCGTCCATACGTGCACTTTGGCCATATAAATTTACGATAATCACAGCTTTAGGCAATGTATCATTTTCTTTTGCTTTACTTAATGCTCGTCCAAGTGCCTGTGGCGACATATTCCATGTAGTTTCCTCTGAGTCGATAAAGACTGGTGTCGCACCTAAATAAAGAATTGGATTGGCACTAGCGATAAACGTAAGAGTTGAACAAAATACTGTATCACCAGCTTGAACACCCAATATATCTAACGCAAGGTGTATTGCCCCTGTGCCTGAGCTAGTGGCGGAAGCTGCTTTTGCATTTACATATGTAGCTAATTCTTTCTCAAAACCATCGACATTTGCTCCAAGAGGTGCGATCCAATTAGTATCAAATGCCTCTTGAATATACTTTTGCTCAGTTCCACCCATATGTGGAGAAGAAAGTAGTATACGATTATTCACCAAAAATCCTTCTTTCTTTTATTAACTTTGCAGGCACTCCAACTGCTGTTACATAATCAGGGATATCGTTAATAACAGCACTTCCTGCACCAATTGTAGTCCATTTACCAATTTGTATTGATGGATTAACAGAAGAACGTGCTCCTATTTGTGTACCCTCATCTACCGAAACCCCACCCGTTAATACTGCACCTGGAGATATATGTGCAAAATCATGGACAATACAATCATGTTCAATAATGCAACTTGTATTTAAAATAACGTGATTTCCGACTATACAATCTGCATTAATTACTACATTAGGCATAACTACTGTACCATTAGCAATGGTAGAAGATGAGCTAACAATAGCACTTGGATGAACTACAGTACCGTAACATGCTGATGTTAACTGTAATCGTTCTACAATTTTTTTTCTAATCTGATTATGGCCAATGGAAATAACGACTTTTGTTTCTTCATCAAGTATATTTTCAACTGCAGAAATTGGTCCTTTTGTATAGATATCTTCTTGAAAGATCGATTGATATTTATCATCTAATTTTGCTATAACTTGATGACCATTTGCACGAATGCAGTCCTCTATAACTTTCCCATGACCGCTATCTCCTATTAAAATATACTTCACTTTTTACATGCCTCCCATTATTTAGAACCAGTAAATTTCTCCATTGTCGCTTGACCTTCTTGTGAAATACCTTCGCTAATAAATACTTTTTTAATAGTCAATAATAAAATTTTTATATCCAACCAAAAAGATTGATTATCTACATACCATACATCATACTCAAATTTTTGCTCCCATGAAATCGCATTGCGACCATTTACTTGTGCCCATCCTGTAATTCCAGGTCGTACTTCATGACGTCGCGCTTGTCTTTTGTTATATAAAGGTAAGTATTCAACTAATAACGGGCGTGGACCAACAAAACTCATATCTCCCTTTAACACATTCCATAATTGTGGAAGTTCATCTAAGCTTAACTTTCTTATGAATTGCCCAAATGAAGTTAACCGCTGTGCATCCGGCAATAGCTCACCGTTTGCATCTAGCTCATCTGTCATTGTACGGAATTTATAGACATAAAACACTTTGCCATTTAAACCTGGACGGGGTTGTGTGAATATAGCTGGGGAGCCTAATTTAAAGCTGACAAAAATCCATGTTACCATTATAGGTAAACTGAAAATAATAAGCATAAAAAAACTAATAACAAAATCAAAACATCTTTTAATCATTTCCTAATCCTTTTTTATTATATCGGTAGATTCTAACACCTTCAAAAAATTTTGTGTTAACATTCTCCACGAAAATTTTTCATAAGCTTTTGCTTTTATTTCTTCTTGTTCTACAACATTTATTTTTAGTACTAACTCTCTCAAAATACTTATATCTGAAGATTTATAAATTCCACCCGTATTTTCTACTTCACCTAAGTATTCTAAATCAGTATAAGTAATAATTGGCAAACCCACAGATAAATAATCATAAATTTTGTTCATACTCATTCCCCAATTGTATAAAGGAGAGTTTTTTATTGACAGCAAGCCACAATGAGCATGCTTCAAAATATATAAAATTTCATTTTTAGGTATTGGATTGAAAAATGATATATTTTGAATATTTTTATCTTTAACAACTTTTATAAGTTGCTTTTTTAAAGGACCATCACCAAAAAATAAAAAATGATATTCTTTATCACTCTTCATTTCCTCCGCTAATATTACTAGCTTCTCTACATCATTTGCAATTCCAATACTCCCAACATAAACACATAACTTCTTATCTAAATATTGATCAAGTAGCTTTTTTAACTTTTCATTATACTCTTGATTTTCAACTCGATTGCTATCAAAACCATTTGGTAAATAAATCACTTTGTCTTTCTTCACTCCAAATTGCTCAGCATATCTATATGCATTTTCGAAAAGAAATATAATTTTGTCTGACTCCCTATACAGTTTCTTTTCTATTGCTAATAAAATTCTATATAAAAAGTTTCTCTTCGTCATTTTTTTAAAATCAATAAATGTTTGTGGCCACAAATCTCTTTCCTCAAAATAAAATGGAATTGAATTCAGTTTAGCAATTCTTAAACCTACTAAAGGAGTAAGAGGGTGTACACTAGAACCGATTATTAAATCCGGTTTTTCTGTTGCTAAAAAGTTTTTTAAACAACTATTTAATTTAATTGAAAATGAAAAAATGTTTATAATTCGTTTTATGGAATTAAAGTATGTTGGTGTCTTAATCCAGACAAAATTAACGCCTTGTTCTTTCACTACTTTAAAGTAACTATTCGACTTATAGTTAATAGTTTCAGTTCTAGAAAAATGATTAAAAGAAGAAGCAAAAATCGTTACTTCATGTCCTTTATTAACAAGTTCTTTTGCAAAGTCAAAATGTCTAGTCCCTCCTGCAAATTTTGGAGAAATTGCGTAATGATTTAATATCCATATTTTCATTTTCAAAATTCCTTTATTGATTTTTTAATAATTGATTTTCGTCAACTTTTTTATATTTCTTTGCTGGGCTCCCCATTACTAAACATTCACTTTCAACATCTTTTGATATTAAGCTACCTGCTGCTACAGCACCTTCCTCATTAATAACTTTACCCGGTAAAACTGTCGAATTAGCACCGATTCTGCCACCTTTTCTTACTGTCACACCTTTAAATTTATCAAACCGTTCTTTATCACGGGCCATATAATTATCATTTGTAGTTACAACGCATGGTGCAATAAATACATAGTCCTCTAATTCGGAATACGCAGTAATATAACAGTTTGTTTCAAGCTTACAATAACTTCCTATAGTACAATCATTTTCAACTGCCACCCCGCGCCCAATGATTGTTTTCTCTCCAATTATTACACGTTCTCTAATTGTAGCTAAATCTGCAACAAAAACATCATCAGCAATTTTAGCATTGGCATAAATAATAGCTGAAGTACCAATTATTACACCATTTCCAATTCGTGTTGATGGTAATTTTTCCACTTTTGGTAATATAGATGCTTTTGCACGTGTCGGTTGTTTACCAATTACCACGTTATCTTGTACTATTACATTATTTCCAATTATAGTACCCTCGTAAATTATCACATTATTTCCTATCACTACATTTTCTCCAAACGAAACACCATTCCCAATAAATACATTAATTCCTTTTTGCAACATATAAAAACCTCCTCCTCTAGACTTTTCTATTAACTTTTTAACTAAAAATTAGACTATAAAATGAAATGACTTTTATGCTAGTTCTCTATATAAATCAATTAGCTTTTCTTCCTCTATTCCCCAATTAAGATGATTTTCCACTAATCTTTTTCCGTTTTTCCCCATTATATTCGCTTCTTCTGGATTTTCTAAAAGGTATTTGATTGTATTGGCCATCTCACTAATATTCTCAGGGTTTACACAAATTCCAAAATTATATTTATCATTTAATTTCTTTGCAAAAGCAGTATCTGAAATTATTACTGGTTTTCCTAACGCCATATATTCATAAACTTTTGTGGGTAATGTATCAATTTGAGAATACTGACCTTCATGAAGAAGAGTTGAAATCCCAATTTTACTTTTTTTTATTATTTTTATTACTTCATCTTTAGACACTACACCTTTATAATCAACTGTTTTATATTCTTTTAAATTTTTTAATTCGTTATAGTATTCCACTGAATTATATGGTCCACATAATATTAACTTAGCATTTGTTTTATAAACTGTTTTAACAAGATGTGTAATTCCTCTCATATAATTCAATGCCCCCACATATACAATCCAATCTTCATTACCATCATCTAATATATCATTTTTATTAAAAAAGGCATTATCCGGGAGGTTCTCTAAAAAAATTGTTTTATTTGTACGATTTTCAAAATAATCCTTTCCATTTACTGTACAAACAGCTAATACAGCATCAATTCTTTTACATATAAATGTCTCATATTTCATATAAAGTTTAGCAATTAGCTTTCTTAATTGTTTAGGTAAGTATGTTTTACTCTCTATTTGTAGACCATAAAATTCATGACTATCAAATATAACCTTTTTACCTTTTTTTCTTAATCTTCTTGCAAAACGTAATAATTCTGGATCATGTATCTGATAAATGTCAGCATTAATTTTCAAAGCTTCTTTATATAATTTTTTACTTGTAAATATCATACGATGCAATCTACTTTTGGCAGGGGGAATACCAATAAATGTTATACCATCTTTTTCATAACTTTCACCAATACTTACAATAAAAGGTGACATTTTAGCCTTCACTGCACTACTACTTTCTCTTAAAAGACGTGGAATAGCATCTTGTCTAGTGCTAGTAATGTGACAAATCTTCATCATTTTTTACTCTCCTAAAATTCTCCTAAATTTCCTAGCTATATTTTTATATTTTATTAAAGCTGATACTTTATAATCGCTATGACTTCGTCCCTTTTCTTTCATTAATCTTTCAAACTCATCTTTATTCATTCCTATCTTATCTAGTATTAAAACTATATCTTTCTCCATTTGCTCTTCTTCAAATAAGGGTTTTTCTAATTCTATTAATGCTTCATCTCTACTCATTTGATTGGATATAATCAAACTAGAATAATGTGAATTTCTTTTATCAACATTAAATTTATTTGGAAGATAGTAAACTTGCACAAACTTTGTAAAAATAGATTCATAATGCTTACCACCATAATAATTAAATCCAACATTTTTACTTAACTCTTGAATAGCATTTTTTCGATTATATTCTATATAATCTAGAGGTCTCAGAGTTTTAATTCCACTAATATATCTTTGGCCTATATATCGTTCAAAAATAGTTATTAATGGTAGAGAAGTTAAAGGGATTTCTCCAAATTTTTTATGAATGTCTTGAATATGCACTTTATCCGCAGCGATATGAGCATTCCCACGCTGTAAAATTGATTCTAATGCAAAATTAGCTCCTGATAAAAAATATTTTAAATTAAATTTTTTCGCATACATATTTAAATATGCTTGCAATACATTATCTTGTGGAAGAGCTAATGATGGTACTCCTGCTCTAAAAAAAGATTTAATGATATCCATGTATTGTTTTTCATTAGGCTTTTCAATTACTAAATCAATATTATTATACTTATTACATAACTTTTCTATATTTTGTGCTGCTACATCAGTATTAAAACCATCATCAATATGCACTGCTAAAATTCTTAGTCCCCATTTTTCTGCTCCTAAATATGCTAAATATGCAGAATCCAAACCACCTGATATCCCCATTAAGCAATCATACTTCTTCCCTTTCCCTTCTTTTTTTAGTAGGCTAATCATTTCTTTTAATTTTTTATTACCCATACTGTTTGGAAAGTATACTTGATCTTTTCTACTTAGAGCATAGTTACAATAATTACATGTTCCATTTTCTTTAAATATTATTGTTTCATCAGATGTATTATCCATTACACATCTTGTACAGATTTGTTTCTTCATAGTTCTCTCTCCTAATTAAATTTGTATTAATCTATAATTATTTTATTTGTGAAGCTAGTAATGCTAATAGTTCTTTATAACCATTATAATATGATTCTGGATCAGCTATATAAGCATTTCTATCTCTAGTAGTATTTGGGCCCACATAAAGTTTAATTGCTTGATCAGACAAAGGGAAACTATGATACACATCTTCATAGACCTTTTTAATCCTATCGGAGCCTAAAAAAGTCCACCACCCGATAAAAAATGTACCAGATAATTCAGATGGACCATATCCATCACCTTTACTTGTGGAATAGTCCCATCTAAACAAACCATTTGTACCATCCATGTAATTTGTTAGTTTGTAAAACGGTTCTTTTCGAGAAGGAACTACTAGTACCTTCTCAAAAAGTTGCTTCTCAATTCCTTTATTTATTCTTGAGAACATTTCATTTTCTTTTGTTTTTTCTAAGAATGCATCTTCTAAACTTTTAACCCATAAAGGAAAACGGTGGAAATGTGAAGAATCCATTGCAGTGTCTGTTATTGGGCTTTGTTTTTTTATATTTTCTTTATTTAAATATCCAGCATAAGCATAATCCGGATGATCATCCCAAACTCCAATTTGAAAAAGCCATCTATTACTTTCATCAAAATGACCTTCGGACTTAAAAGTTTTATAAGCTATATTTACAATATCTAATAACATTCTATCTTCACTATTTAACTGGTATAAATCTGCAGCTATGGCCATTGTAAAAAGTTCCTCATCGATTATAGCGCGATAATAACTATAATCAACTTCTTTATTCTCTAATTTCCAAAGTACTCTTTCTCGCATCCCTTCTTCAAAATATGGAGAATCCCACTGCCACGCAGGGATTTCGACCCAAATTTTATTAATTTCTTTTAATAAATATTGGTTCAATTCCTTATTAAGAATCTTCACTTCATAACTTAAATCTATATTTTCCGATAATATTAAATATCTACTTATTAAATAATAATAATGGAGTATTGATAATCTTTGTGAATCATCTGATATATCTATTTCATTTTTTCCTGTTTTCAAAAATGCTCCAAAATGTTTTTGAAACAACTCAATCATTTCTGTATTCTCTGATTGAAATGCATAATGCATAGGCACCATTAAAAAATGTCCTGCATCATATCTGTCCCTTTCATTCCAAAGATCAGACTCGATATACTCTTTAACCGTTAGTTCCCATAGCTCATTTTCACTTTTCTTAACGTATTTACTTCCATAACCTATTAAAACATCGTTTTTATCACTTTTAACTTTTTCTATTTCAGAATTAGTTTCAGTACATCCTGAGAATGATATCACCAAAAAAACCATTAATAATACCCTTAACTTTAATTTCATTTGATTATATCCTCTTTAATAATCTATTTTTATAACACTATTAATTTTTGTGTAATATTTTTTTCTAGCGTATTATTGATTAATAATGATTTTATTTATCAATTAAAAAATTTGTTACTTAATTCGATTCAAGAAAATATATTTCGATTATATTCCAACACTTGCAAAATTTTTTACTTAACAAAAGTTTACTGTCATTGTTTTATTTCATAAACGATATTTTTTATGTGCTCCCTAATCTAACCAAGTAATTTGGTAAATACAAAAAGAACATACAATA
>NZ_LDUJ01000007.1:0-330780 GCF_001043675.1 Lysinibacillus sp. LK3 | reverse complement strand
TACAAGGTCCTGTCTTAAATGTGGGTCCATTTGGTAAGGATGCCCATCAAAAAACAGAACGATTGCATGTGGATAGTGCGTTTAAAGAGATGCCTGTTATGATTGACACGCTTATTAAAAGTCTATTTTAGCCAAATAAATTTTTCGATATTTAATTGAATACAATGTAAAAAGTTGATGCTATAAAGGTATCAACTTTTTTATTTATCAGAAAAATTTAGATTGACTTGTATTTTTCGTTATCATGACGATACATATAGGACATTATAATTATTTGAAAGTGGGCATGAGGAGAGAGCATGATGGAAAATCAAGAAAAATTAGCTTTTTCTATTCGCGAAGAAATGGTTCAGTCGAATTTAAAAGGGATGAGAATAGTTGCTTGGACACTCATGTATGTATCAGTCATTATTTCGTTAATACATTATGGAGAGGTATTTTTTGTGAAGGCGGAAAGAGCCATGGTTCCCGTCTATATTGCCATTCATATCGCTATGTTTTATATAGAT
Source organism: Lysinibacillus sp. LK3 (assembly GCF_001043675.1). Classification (NCBI taxonomy): domain Bacteria; kingdom Bacillati; phylum Bacillota; class Bacilli; order Caryophanales; family Bacillaceae; genus Lysinibacillus; species Lysinibacillus sp. LK3. Next base: position 330,271 of record NZ_LDUJ01000007.1, on the reverse strand, counting down.
GTTGCAGTATTATTGTTTATCCGAGAAAAGCGAATTCATATTACTCCTGTTAATATACAGAAGTATGAACGGTTGGTTGTTGTTTATATTTACACAATAATGCTTTTGATTACTGCGATATCGGTATTGGATGTTTACTTTTTCCGTCATGCAGCACTCTATGAGGTTATTTTAATCATTATTTGTACAGTATTCGCGTTACCTTTACGAAAAATTGTCTGGATTATTTTGCTTTCTGCATCAGCCATTATTGTGAGTGCATATATGAGTGCTGGAATATCGAGTGAAAATATAAAAATTATATTACCCATGTCATTATTAATACCTATTGGTGTAATGATTCAATATCAGACCTATAAGGTTCGTAAACAAATCCATACCCAGCATATTTTATTGAATGAGGAAATGACTAAAACGAAGCGACTATCAGAATTGTTGGCTATTAAAAATAATGAATTAGCAGAGCAAGCATTAAAAGATTCTTTAACGAATCTACCTAATCGACGTGCATTTAACCAAAAATTGAATAAGATAGGACAGCAACTTTATCAAACACAGCCTTTAACAGTCATAATGATTGATATTGATTGCTTTAAAAAATTTAATGATTATTATGGTCATTTGCAGGGAGATGCAGCAATTGTCAAAGTCGCATCTCTATTGGAGGAAATTGCAGGGAAGTATAATGCATTTGTTGCCCGTTGGGGTGGCGAGGAATTTGTTATGATAAGCCAGCATACTCATAAGGTTGCTGAACCTGTATGTGAAGAAATCTTAGAAGAAATTCGACAACTTAATATCCCGCATTTACAATCTACTATTGCCCAACAAGTTACTGTTAGTATTGGAATGTGTCAAGCTAAAATCGCAAAATATGAGCATTTACAAACATGTTGTGAATTAGCTGACCAAGCGCTATATTTGGCAAAGCAAAACGGACGAAATAACTATTTCCGCAAAATGGCAATTTTTGATGAAGAAGCAAATGCGTCTATTTGAAGTCAGAAAACGTTGCTACGAAGCCCTTCAATACCCCCTTAGGTTGCTTAAATTATAACGAAAGTGTTACAATATAGTTTAGTCAAAAAGAGCCAAGGGGGCATTTCTATGTCAATTGAATTAAACAATGAATTCGGCCAAATTGATATTTCAACAGATGTACTTGCACAAATTGCTGGTGGAGCTGCTGTAGAATGCTACGGTATTGTTGGCATGGCATCTAAACATCAAATTCGTGATGGTCTAACTGATATTTTACGTAAAGAAAACTTCGCAAAAGGTGTTGTAATTCGACAACAGGACGACGATTTACATATAGATATGTACATTATTGTTAGTTACGGGACAAAAATTTCGGAAGTGGCTTATCAAGTACAATCGAAAGTGAAATATACAGTAGATAAAACATTAGGTATGAGCGTAAAATCTGTCAATATCTTTGTACAGGGCGTTCGTGTAGCGAATTAAGAGGAGGAACTAAATCGAATGCAGTCTTTAGACGGTATAAAGTTTGCTGAAATGGTACAAATGGGGGCGCATCACCTATACCAAAATGCAAATTATGTAGATTCATTAAATGTTTTCCCCGTTCCAGATGGTGATACAGGTACAAATATGAACTTATCGATGACATCTGGTGCAAAGGAAACAGAGCATGCTGCTTCAGAGCATATTGGTAAAACAGCACAGGCATTATCAAAAGGCTTGTTAATGGGAGCGCGTGGGAATTCAGGCGTTATTCTATCTCAGTTATTCCGTGGTTTTGGGAAGTTTATTGAGAAGGAGTCAACAATTGATGCAAAGGGCTTTGCTGGAGCATTCCAAGCGGGTGTTGATACGGCATATAAAGCTGTTATGAAGCCAGTAGAAGGAACAATTTTAACGGTGGCACGTGAAGCTGCGAAAAAAGGTGTAGAAGTAGCAGAAACTGAAAACGATATCATTGCCGTAATGGAAGCTTTTACAGCAGAGGCAAAGGCATCGTTGGATCGTACACCTGACCTACTGCCTGTTTTAAAAGAAGTTGGTGTGGTAGATAGTGGTGGTCAAGGCTTACTATTTGTGTATGAAGGATTTTTAGCTTCCTTAAAGGGGGAGGCTCTTCCGGAGAAAAATGATGCGACGCTAGATGATTTAATCAATGCAGAACATCATAGAGCCCAAGATTTCATGAACACTGCTGATATTGAATTTGGTTACTGTACAGAAATAATGGTACGCTTAGAAGAAGGAAAAGAACCTTTTAATGAAGAACAATTCCGTAATGAATTAAACCCTTTAGGTGATTCTTTACTTGTTATTTCAGATGAGGAAATTGCGAAGGTTCATATCCATTCCGAGCAACCAGGTTCTGTTCTATCAATTGGCCAAAAATACGGTAGTCTTATAAAAATTAAAGTTGATAATATGCGTGAGCAGCATTCAGCAATCGTTGGCGAGGAACATAAAGCCCCTACGCCTGCTAAAAAAGTAGAAAAACATCCATATGCTATTGTAACGATTGCTATGGGTGAGGGTGTGGCAGAATTATTGCGCTCTATCGGTGCTTCCTATGTCATTGAGGGCGGTCAAACAATGAATCCTTCAACTGAAGATATCGTGAAGGCTGTACAAGAAATCGGTGCAGAGAAAGTATTAATCTTACCGAATAATAAAAATATAGTGATGGCAGCGGAGCAAGCGGTTGAACTATTAGAAATTGATGCAGCAGTAGTTCCTACGAAGACGATTCCTCAAGGAATGGCAGCGATTTTAGCGTTTAACCCAGAGGCAGCTGTTGATGTAAATAAAAAAACAATGTCAGAAGCATTTACAAATGTGAAGACAGGTCAAGTTACCTATGCAGTGCGTGATACATCTATTGATGGTGTTGAAATTCACAAAGATGATTTTATGGCATTGGCAGAAGGAAAAATTGTCCTTTCTACACCAGCACTAAAGGATGCAGCTGAAAAAGTAATTAAGGATTTAGTTAATGAAGATGCTGAGATTGTTACAGTCATTTATGGTGAAGATACAACTGAACAAGCTGCCTCTGAGTTGGTAGCTTTTATAGAAGAGAACTATCCGGATGTAGAAGTTGAATTATTTGATGGTAAACAAGGGTTATATCCATATATTATTTCAGTAGAATAATTACATGCTACTTTGCTATTCCGTAAAGAAAGCAGTGCACAAAACGTGTACTGCTTTTGTTTATGCTACAAAGAGAATGTTGGATTAAATTTATTAAAAACGTACTAAATATGAATCATTCAATGTACGTACCCACAGGATATAAAATTTGGAAATATTGGAATGTCGCCGCTTTCTTAGTTGTGTATATATGGTACGGACAATAAATAAGCATAAATATTTACTATAAATTATAGTAGTGGTAATTTTCTGAAAGTTGATAAATTAAATGCTTTACTTTTATAGTAACTATCAAGCATGATATAAATAAAAATAAATATTATTATACGGATAGAATAGAGGGGTGTTTGTATGAAGTTTACTTCAGTATTTGATATTATTGGACCAGTCATGATTGGGCCTTCCTCCTCTCATACGGCAGGAGCAGCTCGCATCGGGCGTGTTGCAAGGGATTTATTTGGTAGACAACCTAAATGGGCAAAAATTCATTTATATGGATCGTTTGCAGAAACGTATAGAGGGCATGGTACAGATGTTGCGATTGTAGGAGGCTTATTAAATTACGATACATTTGATGATCGTATTAAAACGGCATTTGAAGATGCCAAACAAGCAGGATTAGAATACGAATTCATTCCTGAAACAGCTAATACCGAGCATCCAAATACGGCTCGACTTGTCATTGGAGACGATGAAGGGGAAATGTCAGTAGTCGGTATTTCAATTGGTGGCGGAAAAATTGAAGTTAGTGAAGTCAATGGCTTTAAGTTACGTTTAACTGGTGGTATGCCAGCTATTCTTGTTGTTCATGACGATCGTGCTGGCTGTATTGCCAATGTAGCCAATTGCTTGGCGATGCATGAAGTCAACATTGGGCATATGGAGGTATCACGTATCGAACGTGGTTTAACTGCTTTGATGGTGATTGAAGTTGATCAAAACATTGAGGATAAGGTGCTACAGCAAATATCTTTAATTCCATATATTACAAAGGTCTCAAAAATTAATAACTAAGGAGGTGTCCCGTGATGGACGTTTTATTTCATAATGTTCGTGAACTTGTTGAACGAGCAGAGAAAGAAGATAAATTAATATCAGAAATTATGATTGAACAAGAAATATTGATAACTGGTAGAACGCGTGAAGAAATCATCCAGCAAATGGATCGAAATTTAACAGTAATGGAAGAAGCAATTGAACGTGGATTACAAGGTGTGCAATCAGTAACAGGTTTAACTGGTGGGGATGCCGTATTACTTCAAAATTATATTGCACAAGGAAAGTCACTTTCAGGTGATTTATTATTAGATGCAGTAAGTAAAGCGGTTGCAACTAATGAAGTAAATGCTGCAATGGGAACAATCTGTGCAACACCAACAGCAGGTTCAGCAGGTGTAGTGCCAGGAACACTGTTTGCAGTAAAAAACAAACTAAATCCAACTCGTGAGCAAATGATTCGTTATTTATTTACGTCAGGAGCATTTGGATTTGTGGTAGCCAATAACGCTTCCATTTCTGGGGCTGCTGGTGGTTGTCAAGCAGAGGTTGGTTCAGCTGCAGGTATGGCTGCCGCTGCTATTGTCGAAATGGCTGGAGGTACACCACAGCAATGTTCCGAAGCGTTTGCCATTACATTAAAAAACATGCTAGGTCTTGTTTGTGATCCAGTGGCAGGCTTGGTTGAAGTGCCTTGTGTCAAACGTAATGCAATGGGTGCATCTAACTCCCTAGTAGCGGCGGATATGGCACTTGCTGGTGTAACAAGTCGTATTCCATGTGATGAAGTAATTGGTGCTATGTATCGCATTGGACAATCTATGAGTCCTAATCTTAAAGAGACGGCACGAGGCGGTCTAGCAGCAACACCAACAGGTAAGGCAATCAGTAAAGCCATCCTTGAAAATGGTGGCTTACAAAGCATTAAAGCACTTCAATAAATATAAGAAACATGCTATCTAAATAGGTAGCATGTTTTTATGTTGGGTTAGTTAAGAAAGATTTTAGTATAATAAAACAAGTACAAGTAATACTGATGGCAAGTAAATCTGCATAGGATCTCAGGGGATTTTGCTTATTTAGGAGCGTTAAAGGTAAATAAAAGGAGTTTTTTTAGTGGAAATAAATTTGCAATATTTAGCAAAGCAAGCTATAGAAGATCGACGTTATCTTCATCAATATCCAGAGCTTTCTGGTCAGGAATTTGAAACAAGTCAATTTATTCGTAAAAGATTAGAGGATCTTCAACTAGAAATATTAGCGTATGATTCACCAAACGTAATAGCTATGCTTCAAGGAACAAAAGGTACAAAGACGATTGCTTTACGAGCCGATATAGATGCATTACCAATAGTTGAAGAAGGTGATAAGCCATATATTTCCCAAAAACCAGGAGTGGCACATATGTGTGGACATGATGGCCATACAGCCATCTTATTAGCAGTGGCAGAGTGGATAGCCATGAATAAGGAAGAAATTGAGCCAAATATTATGCTAATTTTTCAATCAGCTGAGGAAATTACACCAAGTGGGGCTGATTTCTTAATTCAAAACGGCGTTCTAGAAGATGTCGATGCTATTTTTGGTATTCATTTATGGCAGGGTTTAGAGAAGGGGAAAATTGGATTAACACATGGATCGATGATGGCTTCTGTTGATGATTTTGAAATTGAGATTCAAGGTCATGGTGGTCATGGCTCAATGCCGCATGAAACGATTGATCCTATCTATATTGCAAGCCATTTAATGCAAGCCTTTCAAAGTATCATTAGTCGAACTATTAATCCTATAGATGCAGGCGTGATAACTGTAGGCAATATCCAAGCAGGAACAACGTATAACATTATTCCTGACACAGCAAAATTAATAGGAACGATTAGGGCATTAACACCAGAAACAGTAGCCACTATTCAAACGAAGATGGTGAGTTTAACAGAAGGGATTTGCCGTTCGTTTGGAGCGGAGGGGAAAGTCGACTTTATTATAGGGACACCTCCACTCATTAATGATCCTCGGCAATCTCGCTTTGTGGAATCAATTGTTTGTGAAGAATTTGGGAAGGATGTATTTGAGCTTGTCGATCCAGTTATGGGTGGTGAGGATTTTTCATATTATCTAAAGCATAAACCTGGTGCATTCATATTTGTCGGAATGGGTGGTGAGAAAAGCCAATATCCTCATCATCATCCAAGGTTTGATTTAGATGAAGATGTTTTCCCTGATGCCATAAAGCTCTTCATTGATATTATTAGGAAATATAAATGATGAGCTTAACCCTATCAATCATTGGTAGGGTTTTTGCTTATGTGTAGGGTTAGGGAAATAATTTATGGTACATTAGATAGAGAGAGTATAACACTACATAAACAATCAATGAAGGGAGTTGTGGGATAAGATGACTGAATTACATGGACCCGTCAATGAATTAAAAGGCGTCGGGAAAGAAACAGCAGCCCATCTTGAATCACTAGGAATCAATACAATAGCTGATTTATTATGGACGTTCCCACATCGACATGAAGATTTTCGTTTAAAAGATTTAGCGCAAACACCACATAACGAACGGGTTACAGTTGAGTGTAAGGTGGAGCGGGAGCCTACGATTTTATTTTTAGGTCGTAATAAGTCAAGACTCCAAGTAACTGTTTTAGCAGGAAGACATTTAGTAAAAGTCGTATTTTTCAATCAGGGCTATTTAAAGCAAAAGCTTGTACCTGGTTCCATTATTACTGTGACTGGTAAATGGGATCGGGGTAGACAAGTAATCAATGGCACTTCAGTTACATTTGGTCCTAAAACAGATCAAGTTGACTTTGAGCCTGTCTATAGTCTGAAAGGCTTGATCCCCCAAAAAAGATTTCGAAAATATATGCGACAAGTGTTAGATGATTGTGGAGAAGTACTGCCAGAGACCATTCCATATTATTTACAAGAGTCGTATAAGCTTGTTTCAATAAGAGAGGGCTTGGAGGGTATTCATTTTCCACTGGATGCTGGGCATGCTAAACAAGCAAGGAGACGCTTTGCCTATGAGGAGCTATTAAACTTCCAATTGCGTATTCAAGCTTTACGGAAAATAAGGAAGGATAGTGAACACGGTACAGTTATTCAATTTAATGTGCATAAGTTACGAGATTTTATCGCTTCCTTACCCTATGAATTAACGAATGCTCAAAAACGCGTGGTGAATGAAATTTGTAAGGATTTGAAGGAGCCGCATCGAATGAATCGCTTGCTACAAGGGGATGTAGGTTCGGGTAAAACCGTTGTAGCAGCAATAGGGCTATATGCAGCCGTAACAGCAGGTTTTCAAGGAGCCTTAATGGCACCAACTGAAATATTAGCAGAACAGCACTTAGAGAATTTGAAAGAATGGTTCCAACCATTTGGTGTTCGTGTTGCACTCTTATCCGGGTCCACTAAAACAAAAGAGCGACGTGTGATATTAGCTGATTTGGCAAATGGAGATCTTGATATTGTTATTGGTACACATGCACTAATCCAGCCAGATGTTATTTTTCATAAACTTGGCTTTGTCATCACGGATGAACAGCACCGCTTTGGTGTGGAGCAACGACGTATTTTGCGTGATAAAGGGGAGAATCCCGATGTGCTTTTTATGACAGCTACCCCGATACCACGAACATTAGCTATTACTGCATTTGGGGAAATGGACGTATCGATGATTGATGAAATGCCAGCAGGGCGTAAGCAGATTGAAACGCATTGGATGAAGAAAGAACAATTCGGCTCCGTTTTATCTAAGCTAGAATTAGAGCTAGCGGCTGGAAGACAAGCCTATGCGATTTGTCCGCTTATCGAGGAATCCGATAAGCTTGATGTTCAGAATGCTGTGGAAATTTATGAGCAGCTAGCGACTTATTTTAAAGATCGTTATCATGTTGGTTTAATGCATGGGCGTTTATCAGCAGATGAAAAAGATGCGGTTATGCGTGCTTTTAGTGAAGGGACTATTCAAGTTTTAGTTTCTACAACCGTTGTAGAGGTAGGTGTAAATGTACCAAATGCTACCTTTATGCTTGTCTATGATGCTGAACGCTTTGGCCTAGCGCAGCTGCATCAGCTTCGAGGTCGTGTTGGTCGTGGTGAGCACCAATCATACTGTATTTTACTTGCAGATCCTAAGTCTGATGAGGGGAAAGAACGTATGCAATCGATGACAGAAACAAATGATGGTTTCCGTTTAGCTGAAAAAGATCTTGAATTAAGGGGACCAGGAGACTTTTTTGGTAGAAAGCAAAGTGGTTTACCTGATTTTAAAGTAGCTGATTTAGTACATGATTATCGTATATTGGAGACCGCTAGAAAAGATGCCTCAGAGATGCTTGAAACAAAAGAGTTTTGGCAGGATGACGACTATCAATACTTGCGTAAAATGCTAGAAGATACTGGTGTTTTACAAGGAGAGCGCTTCGATTAATCTGAGAAGCTTGTTAGCACAGAAAGAATGTAAGTACTTGATTTCAAAACAAGTCTTGCATTCTTTTTTTATACTCTATATACTGATATTAGTACCAAGTGCTAATAACAACTCAAAAGGTGGCGAATGAAGTTGAGACGAACGAAAAAAGAGCGACAGCGACTACTATCTGAAACGATAGCTGAAAATCCATTCGTCACAGATGAACAGCTAGCAACACAGTTTCAGGTAAGTGTCCAAACAATTCGTTTAGACCGTATGGAATTATCAATACCAGAATTACGCGAGCGAATTAAAGATGTTGCTTCAAAAAACTATGAAAATGAAGTAAAATCTCTCCCGATTGATGAGGTCATTGGGGAGATAGTAGATATTGAATTAGATCATCGAGCACTCTCGATTTTTGATGTACAAGAAGAACATGTTTTTCAGCGTAATGGCATCGCACGTGGGCATCATTTGTTTGCGCAAGCAAATTCATTAGCGGTTGCAGTAATTGATGACGAACTAGCATTAACCGTACATTCCAATATTACGTTTGTGAAACCTGTACGAGCTGGAAATCGTGTTATTACAAAAGCGATTGTTATCGGACGAGATGAACAAACACATCGAACAAAAGTTGAGGTAACATCTACCGTTAATGGTGAAACCGTTTTTGTTGGTGAGTTTGATATGTACCGCACGAAAGGTAAAGGTGAGTAACAATGAAATTAGCGCTTGATGGAATGGGTGGAGACAATGCACCAAAGTCAGTTGTTGAAGGTGCACTTTTAGCATTAGAGCAAATTCCAAACTTAGAAATTCAACTATATGGTCATCAAGATAAGCTGGAACCATTTTTAAAACAACATGATCGATTAAAGGTTATACATTGTGAGGAAGCAGTAGAAGGAACTGATGATCCTGCCCGTGCTGTTCGTAGAAAAAAGGATTCTTCCATGGCACGTATGATGGATGCAGTAGAGGAGGGTAAAGCAGATGCTTGCCTTTCTGCAGGGAACACAGGGGCCCTGATGGCGGGTGGCCTATTTAAAGTAGGTCGCATTGAGGGAATAGCTAGACCAGCATTAGCTACAACGCTACCAACATTAGACGGTAAAGGGTTTTTAATGCTTGATTTAGGGGCAAATGCAGATGCTCGCCCAGAGCATTTAGTGCAATATGCCATTATGGGTGATATTTATGCTAAAAAGGTTGGAGGTTTGCAAAAACCACGAATTGGCTTATTAAATATCGGTACCGAGGATAAAAAAGGGAATGAATTAACAAAAGCTGCCTTCGAATTATTGAAGGAAGCAGATTTGAATTTTATTGGAAATGTAGAAGCACGTGATTTACTTGAGGGAGTAGCTGATGTTGTTGTAACAGATGGCTTTACAGGAAATATGGTGTTGAAGTCTATTGAAGGGACAGCAGGTGCTTTATTTTCTATGTTAAAAGAGGCCTTTATGTCTTCAACGAAAACGAAAATTTCAGCAGCGCTCATGAAAAATAATTTACGTGACTTGAAAAATAAAATGGACTATACAGAGTATGGTGGCGCAGGATTGTTTGGCTTACAAGCACCTGTTATTAAGGCACATGGATCATCAAATGCGAAAGCGATTTTCAGTGCCATTCGACAAGCCAATACGATGGTGGAGCATACGGTTATTTCGACGATTACGGAGACAGTACGCCACATAGAAATTGATTAAGCAAAGGGGATTATTCAAATGACAAAAATAGCATTTATTTTTCCAGGACAGGGTTCACAAGTAGTTGGAATGGGTCAAGAGTTTGTTGAAAATGCTGCAGAAAGTAAAGCATTTTATGATCGCGCAGATCAAGCTCTTCAATTTGAATTATCTAAATTAATGTTAGAAGGTCCAGCAGAAGAGTTAACACTGACATATCACGCACAGCCAGCGCTACTTACTACTGGTGTAATGGTGGCTGAAAAGTTACGCGCAGCAGGTATTCAACCACACTACGCAGCGGGTCATTCACTTGGAGAATATGGTGCATTGGTGTTAGCAGGTGTTATGTCATTTGATGATGCTGTGTCAATCGTGCATAAACGAGGTCTTTATATGAATGAAGCTGTGCCAGCAGGTCAAGGCGCAATGGCGGCAATTTTAGGAATGGAACTAGAGGCATTGAACGAGGTAACAGAGCAGGTATCAGCATCAGGTGACTCTGTTCAGGTGGCTAATGTGAATTGTCCAGGACAAATTGTTATTTCGGGCACTAAAGAAGGTGTGGATAAAGCAAGTGTTGCTGCCAAAGAAGCTGGTGCAAAACGAGCAATACCTTTAGTTGTAAGTGGTCCCTTCCACTCTGATTTAATGCGTCCATCTTCAGAGAAACTGCAAGCAGCATTGGCAGAGATTTCTTTATCTGCACCTGAAATTCCTGTAATTGGCAATGTGATGGCGAAGGAATTAAAAGATGTAGCAGCAATACAACAAGAGCTAGTTGAACAGGTATACAGTGCTGTTCAATGGGAAGCTTCTATGCGTGAAATGCTTGCGCAAGGTGTTGACGTCTTTATCGAATGTGGACCTGGTAAAGTATTAAGCGGTCTCCTGAAAAAAATTGATCGCTCTGTTGCAACTTATTGTGTTTATGATGAAGCTTCGTTAGAAGCAGTTTTAGAAGCGTCGAAGGAGTGGTCAATTAATGCGTAAATTAGAAGGAAAAGTAGCTGTTGTAACAGGAGCTTCAAGAGGGATTGGACGTGCTATTGCTTTAAAGCTTGCAGAAGAAGGTGCTAAGGTTGTTGTGAACTATAGCGGCTCTCAGGCAAAAGCAGAAGAAGTAGTAGCGATGATTCAAGAAAACGGTGGCGAAGCAATTGCTGTACAAGCTAGCGTCTCTCAGACAGAAGAAGTGACAGCATTAATGGATGCTGCTGTGAAAACATACGGCTCCCTTGATATTTTAGTGAATAATGCTGGTATTACAAGAGATAACTTGATCATGCGTATGAAAGAAGACGAATGGGACGATGTATTAAATACGAACCTTAAAGGTGTTTTCCTTTGTACAAAAGCGGTCACACGTCAAATGATGAAGCAACGTGCAGGTCGCATTATTAACATTTCTTCCATCGTTGGTGTAGCGGGTAATGCTGGTCAAGCCAACTATGTTGCGGCTAAAGCAGGTGTTATTGGACTAACGAAAACGACGGCAAAGGAATTAGCTTCTCGTAATATTTTAGTTAATGCTATTGCACCAGGTTTTATCGAAACAGAAATGACAGAACAATTGCCAGAGGATATCAAACAAGGTATGCTAACACAGATTCCTCTTGCGAAACTTGGTCAGCCAGAGGATATCGCAAAAGCAGTAGCTTTCCTAGCATCGGAGGACGCAAATTATATGACTGGACAAACGCTTCATATTGATGGCGGTATGGTTATGTAATTTCAATTAGGCATATAAGCTGATTTTTTGTATAATCATTTGAGGGGAGGTGAATCATTTGTCTACAGTATTAGAACGCGTAACAAAAGTAATCGTGGACCGTTTAGGTGTGGAAGAAAGCGAAGTAACGCTTGAAGCTTCTTTCCGTGATGATTTAGGTGCTGACTCATTAGACGTAGTTGAGCTTGTAATGGAGCTTGAAGACGAATTCGATATGGAAATTTCTGATGAAGATGCTGAAAAAATCTCAACAGTAGGTACTGCAATCTCATACATCGAAAGTAAATTAAACTAATTTCGTTAAAACTTTATTTAGTGAAAATAGATCACCTCTAATGGTGTAATGGTCATCGTAATCATACAATGGTTTTATGGTAGCTTGAATAAAGTAGAAATTACTTTTTCTGCATTCCTTGTTTGAAGGAGCAGATTCAATGAATGAAGATGTATTTAAAGGGGACGAAATGGATCGGTTTTCGATCTATTAACGTCCCTTTTTTATGTTAAAAATCTAATGACCAGTCAGCTTCAAAATTCTCTCTAATGGGAGATGCATGCTGTATTAAGAGGAATTTTCGGAAAAATTTCCAAAACATTGTGTTTAAGCCGAAATACTTTTGCATAAACGCCCTGAAAAAGGTACACTAAAACGGTAGAAACTATTAGGAAGGCAGATTTGTTCAATGGCTATGAAAAGAAAAGGAACTATGCAGAAATCTGGCGTACTTCCTGAAAAAGTACGCAACCAATTTGAGCTGTTACAGCATGAATTAAATATCACATTTATTAATAAAAATTTATTGTATCAAGCATTCACGCATTCATCTTATGTGAATGAGCATCGCCGTAAATTATTTACGGATAATGAGCGTCTTGAATTTTTAGGAGACGCAGTACTTGAACTGTCTGTTTCTAAATATCTTTTTGAGAAATACCCAAATATGAGCGAGGGTGAGTTAACAAAGCTAAGAGCTTCCATTGTATGTGAGCCATCACTAGTGATATTTGCTAACGAGCTAGGCTTTGGACGCTTTGTATTACTTGGAAAAGGTGAGGAATTAACAGGTGGTCGGGAACGTCCAGCGCTGCTTGCAGATGTCTTTGAATCATTTGTAGGTGCACTCTATTTAGATCAAGATTTACAAACGGTCGTGTCATTTTTAGAACGAATCGTGTTCCCAAAAGTAGAAGTCGGTGCTTTTTCGCATGTGATGGATTTTAAAAGTCAATTGCAAGAAATGGTACAGCAAACGAATAATGGACTTCTTCATTATGAGATTATCGATGAAAAAGGCCCAGCACATAATCGTACCTTTGTATCAAGCGTATTATTAAATGGACAAGAGCTTGGTATTGGTCGTGGAAAATCAAAAAAAGAAGCCGAGCAGCAAGCTGCACAATGTGCAATGCGGATGATGCGTGAAGAAGCTGCAAAAGAGGAGGCTTAATAGATGTTCCTAAAACGACTAGAAGTGATTGGCTTTAAATCTTTTGCGGAACGCATTGGAATTGATTTTGTACCTGGTGTTACAGCCGTTGTTGGACCAAATGGCAGTGGAAAAAGTAATGTCACAGATGCGATTCGTTGGGTACTTGGGGAGCAATCGGCAAAGTCGTTACGTGGAGCAAAGATGGAAGATGTTATTTTCGCTGGGAGTGACTCTCGTAAGCCACTCAACTTTGCAGAAGTAACACTTATTTTAGATAATACTGATGAGCAACTTGCTTTTTCTTATACAGAAGTCAGTGTAACAAGACGCGTATACCGTTCAGGTGATAGTGAATATTTATTAAATAACCAACAGTGTCGCCTGAAGGATATTACGGACTTGTTTATGGATTCAGGACTTGGGAAAGAGGCATTTTCAATTATCTCTCAAGGTCGTGTTGATGAAATTTTAAATAGTCGACCTGATGACCGTCGTTCTATTTTTGAAGAGGCAGCTGGCGTTTTAAAGTATAAAATAAGAAAGAAAAAAGCTGAGCATAAGCTTGTTGAGACAGATGAAAATTTGTATCGTGTATTAGACATTCTCCATGAATTAGACAACCGATTAGAGCCGCTTGAAATGCAGGCATCTAGTGCAAGAGATTATGTACAAATGTCTTCTGAGCTAAAGGATTTTGATATTGCAATTCTTGTGCATGATTTTAAAAATTGTGCACAATCTTTGCATGCGCTTAAAGAGGAATTTACGAAGCTTTCTGCAACAGAGCTAGAACAAGCTCAAAATATTTCAATGATTGATAAACAGACCGCCAATATACGTAAGCTATTAAAAGATCTAGATGATTATTTGGATGTTTCGCAGGCTGAGCTTGTCAATGCCACTATGGAGGTAGAGCGTTGGGATGGTCGTAAGGCATTAATGGCTGAAAAACGCCAAAATGCATCGAATCAACTATTACAACTGAATACAACATTACAAGAGGCTAAGGCGGAAGTAGAATTACTCCTGGTTCAAGAACAGGAGAAAAAAGAAGTGTTCTCCGAGAAGCAACAAGCCGTATCAGTATTAAAGCAGAGCATCAAGCAGTTAGAACAATCATTAAATCGGTCTGTGACAGAAATCGAGGAAGAAATAGAAGACTATAAAAATCGATATATTGATTCATTAAATGAAGAAGCAACAGTCAAGAATGAATTAAAAAATATCGATCAGCAATTAGCTCAACAAAAGGCAATGGCGGCAAAAATGTCTGATCAAACAGATGAAATTGGACAAGAGCTTATGCAAATCATTGCTGAAAAAGAAAAGCTAGTGGTTGAACATGCTTTGACAACCAATGATTTACAGAAACAATTAGAGCAATATGAAACCTTACAAATACAGTTGAAAAATGTCAATATTTCTTTTAGCGAAAAACAGGATATGTTGTACAAAGCGTATCAACACCAACAACAACTAAAGGCTAGAAAAGATACATTAGCTGAACTCGAAGCTGATTTTTCTGGGTTCTTCCAAGGTGTTAAAGAAGTCTTGCTTGCTCGAGATAAAGGTGATTTACAAGGTATTGAGGGTGCTGTAGCAGAGTTAATCCAAGTTGAAGGAAAGTATTCACAAGCGATTGAAACAGCTTTAGGCGCTGCCTCTCAACATATTGTCACAACCAATGAGCGCCATGCGCAACAGGCTATTCACTGGTTAAAACAAAAACGGGCTGGACGTGCTACTTTTTTACCGAAAACAGTCATGAAATCACGCAAAATTAATCTAGGAACTATTCAGCTAGCAACTGAACATCCTGCCTTTGTTAAAATGGCAGATGCACTCGTCACTTTTAATGAAGACAATCGAACAATTGTTGAAAATCTATTAGGGAATGTCATCGTGGCATCAAATTTAGAAGGCGCAAGTCAAATTGCCCGATTATGTGGTTTCCGATACCGAGTTGTCACACTTGAAGGAGATATTGTTAATGCAGGGGGTTCCTTAACAGGTGGTGCACTGAAACAGCAATCCTCACTCTTTACAAGAAAAGCAGAGTTAGATGATTTAATCATTAAGCTAGAATCGTTACAGGCTTCCATTTATAGTGCTGAACAGGCTGTTGCAGCCGAAAAAGAGAAGCTTGCAGTACTGCGAGATCAAGTAGAGCAATTAAAGCTTGAAGGAGAGCAATTACGAAAAGATGAGATGCAACAGTCAAGTCGTATTCGTGAGCTAGAAGTCGTAGAAAAAAGCTTATCGGCTAGAGTAACCTTTGCTTCAACTGAAACAAAAGATGTAAAAACACGTGAGGAAGCATTGTTAACACAAAAGCAAGCAGCAGAGGAGCGCTTAAATACCCTTGCTGTAGAGCTTGTCGAAATCAATGAAACTGTCGAACAATTAAGTAAGGTAAAGTTACAGGGGGAGACAGAGAAAGATGTCTTACGAGAACAGCTTGCCGAAAAACGTTCACAGCTAGCGGTTATGCAAGAACAAATGTCACAAGTTCAAATTACAACTGCTGAACTGGCACTACAATTAAACAAAGCACAACAAAAAGTTAAAAATATTTCTCAGGAAATAATGTGGCTTCAATCTGATGAATCGACAAATCATTTAAGTGATGAAGAGGTCGAGGAACAGGTTGTGACATGGAAAGCAAGAAGAGATGCCTTACAAGAGACTATTTCTGAAAAGAAAGAGCAGAAAATAGGACAACAACAAGAACTCTCTACATTAGAAGAACAACTCAAGGAACTACAGCGTATTCATAAAGGATACCTTGAAGCAATTCGTGCCAATGAGTTAAAACGTAATCGTGTAGAATTTGAAATGGATAATTTTATCGAACAACTCGAAGAAAATTATCAGTTAACATTCGAAGAGGCTGAGAAAGAAGCTCTGGCAATAGAAGATGAAGAGTTTGTGCGAAGACGTGTTAAATTGTTAAAAAGATCCATTGAAGAGCTAGGACCTGTTAATTTAAGTGCGATTGAGGAATATGATAGAGTACTAGAACGTCATACTTTCTTAACTGAACAACGAGAGGACTTGCTTGCTGCACAGGAAACATTACATGAAGCAATCAAAGAAATGGATGAAGAAATGACGTTGCGCTTTAGTGAAACGTTTTACGCTATTAGAGAGCAATTTAAACGTGTTTTCCGTGAATTGTTTGGCGGGGGGCAAGCTGATTTGGTTTTAATTGACCCTCAAAATTTATTGGAAACAGGTATTGAAATTGTGGCACAGCCTCCAGGAAAAAAATTACAGAATTTAAGTTTGCTTTCTGGTGGTGAGCGTGCACTTACGGCCATTGCTTTACTATTCTCCATCTTAAATATTCGACCTGTACCATTTTGTATTCTGGATGAAGTAGAGGCGGCTTTAGATGAAGCGAATGTTGTGCGTTATAGCCAATATTTGAAAAAGTTTAGTCTCGACACACAATTCATTGTGATTACTCATCGTAAAGGAACAATGGAGGGAGCTGATGTCTTGTATGGTATAACAATGCAAGAATCAGGTGTGTCGAAACTTGTATCAGTAAAACTAGAAGATGAACCCGTACTTGCGGAGCAAAGGAGCGAACAAGCATGAGTTTTTTTAAACGTTTAAAAGATAAATTAATGGGTAATCCAGCAGAGGAAGAGAAGCTAGACGCAACCGACAACGAACAGGAATCTGACCATTCGGAGCCAGAGTTTAAAGAATCAAACGAACCTGCTGCCATTGAAACCGTTGATCTAAAAGTGTCTGAACAAGATGAAGAGTCACCAGAAATGGCGATTGTGAAAGAAGTCGACGTGGAAGCCGAGCCCTCACCTGAAATAGAAGAAGCACAGCTAGATGTTCAGGAGCTAGCAGTAGTAGAGGATGAACCACTGGAAGAGAAAAAGCCTTCTGCTTGGTCAATAACACAAAAATTCAAGGCTGGTCTTGAAAAAACACGTAATTCTTTTACATCAAAAGTGAATGACCTTGTTGCACGCTATCGTAAAGTGGATGAGGATTTCTTTGAAGAATTAGAGGACTTACTATTACAGGCTGATGTTGGATTTGAAACAGTCATGGAACTCATGGATAAACTGCGTTATGAAGTGCAACGTAAAAATATTAAAGATACAAATGGCATTCAAGCTGTGATTTCTGAGAAGCTTGTAGAAATTTACGAGCAAGGTGAAGAAGATTTAATTGAACTAACTATGCAGCCAGATGGTGAACTAACGGTTATTCTATTTGTTGGTGTAAATGGTGTTGGGAAAACAACAACGATAGGTAAGCTAGCACACCGTTTAAAGTCTCAAGGGAAAACTGTTGTATTAGCTGCGGGTGATACGTTCCGTGCAGGTGCTATTGATCAATTACAAGTATGGGGAGATCGTGTTGGTTGTGAGGTTATTAAACAATCAGAAGGCTCTGACCCAGCAGCAGTTATGTATGATGCGATTCGTGCAGCAAAAAACAGAAAAGCGGATGTGTTGATTTGTGATACAGCGGGACGCTTGCAGAACAAAGTGAACCTAATGAATGAGCTTGAAAAAGTTCATCGTGTTATTTCACGTGAAATTCCAAATGCTCCACATGAAGTATTATTAGCATTAGATGCAACAACTGGCCAAAATGCGCTTGTTCAAGCACAAACATTTAAAGAGGCAACGAATGTGACAGGGATTGTTTTAACAAAGTTAGACGGTACTGCTAAAGGGGGTATTGTTCTTGCTATTCGTAACAAGCTGCACATTCCTGTAAAATTTGTGGGTCTTGGTGAGAAAATGGATGATTTACAGCCATTTGATGCAGAACGATATGTCTATGGACTATTTGCTGATGGTTTGGATAAGGAACTACAAAATAATGATGAAAACAGCTAACAGTGGCTGAATAGTTTTATATTGAATGCCATATATCTCTTTTCTATTCAGAAAGCAGGATGCTTAGTTTGCTTCAGCTTTTGAACAAAATTGGATAAAGTGACACTGACACATAATAGATAAAAACGCTCGATTGTGTATAGGTGAATTGACTTGTTTAAAAGAGTAATACTAGCCAAAGGCAAAAAATGCCTGAAAGCTGTAATTTAGGCTTTTAGACAAGGAGATTACCTTGACACAGACGGGCGCTTTTCGTTATGATACAAATGACTAATAGCGGGAGGAGAAACATTCGATGCTACTTGAAAAAACAACACGCATGAACTTTCTCTTCGACTTTTATCAAGCATTATTAACAGATAAGCAAAGAAGTTATATGGAGCTATACTATTTGGATGATAACTCTCTAGGAGAAATCGCTGAATCGTATGGTGTTTCACGCCAAGCTGTTTACGATAATATTCGTCGAACTGAAGCGATGCTTGAGGAATATGAAGAAAAATTATGTTTACTTGAGAAATTTCAACAACGTACCCAAATGCTGTCACAGCTAACACAGGGGATTACAGAAAAAAGTATGACAGCTGAAGAGCAGCTAGCACTTATTGAGCAGCTGAAAGAATGGGATTAGGAGGCGAAAGCAATGGCTTTTGAAGGATTAGCGGAACGACTCCAAGGAACGATCCAAAAGATTAAAGGCAAAGGAAAAGTGTCAGAGCAAGACGTTAAAGAAATGATGCGAGAAGTCCGATTTGCTTTAATCGAGGCGGATGTTAACTTAAAAGTAGTCAAAGAATTCGTGAAAAAGGTAAGTGAACGTGCTGTCGGTGTTGATGTTATGCAAAGTTTAACACCAGGTCAGCAAGTTATTAAAATTGTACAGGATGAACTAACAGAATTAATGGGGGGCGAACAAAGTCCCATTAAGTTTAATACGAAGCCACCCACTGTCATTATGATGGTTGGTCTACAAGGTGCGGGTAAAACGACCACTACAGGTAAATTGGCAAATGTTCTACGAAAAAAATATAATCGTAAACCATTATTAGTTGCCGCTGACGTTTATCGTCCAGCAGCTGTCCAACAATTACAAACATTAGGAAAACAGTTATCACTACCTGTTTTTGCGCTAGGTACTGAGGTATCTCCTGTAGAAATTGCACGTCAGGCAATTGAATTGGCAAAGGAAGAGCATCATGATGTAGTGATTATTGATACAGCTGGTCGACTTCATATCGATGAAGACCTAATGCAAGAGTTAAAGGATATTCGTGCATTAAAAGAGCCAGATGAGGTTTTCCTAGTTGTTGATGCCATGACGGGTCAAGATGCAGTCAATGTAGCAGAAAGCTTTAATGAAGCAATCGGTATTACTGGGGTTGTTTTAACAAAACTTGACGGTGATACGCGTGGTGGTGCTGCATTATCTATCCGTTCTGTGACGCAAAAACCAATTAAATTTGTCGGGATGGGCGAAAAAATGGATGCGCTTGAACCATTCCATCCAGAGCGTATGGCGTCTCGTATATTAGGTATGGGCGATGTTCTGTCCCTTATCGAGAAAGCTCAGGCAAATGTAGATGAAGCCAAGGCAAAAGAATTAGAAGAAAAGTTTAAATCTCAAACATTTACTTTTGATGATTTTGTCGAGCAATTACAGCAAGTCAAGAAAATGGGCCCTCTTGATGAAATTTTAAAAATGCTACCAGGTGCTAACAAAATCAAAGGCTTAGATAATGTAAAAGTTGATGATAAGCAAATGGGGCGTGTAGAGGCCATTATTTACTCGATGACGCCTGCTGAAAAGACCAACCCAGAAATCATTAATGGTAGCCGTAAAAAGCGTATTGCGAAAGGCTCTGGGACATCTATTCAAGAGGTGAATCGTCTCATTAAACAATTCGATGAAATGAAAAAAATGATGAAACAAATGACTGGAATGGCAAGTGGTAAAGGGAAGAAAAAAATGAAATTACCAGGCTTTGATTCATTGTTTAAATAATAATTTTTAGGTGTTAAGAAAAAACACTTTACAAACAACCTAAACATTGATAATATACTATCTTGTGTGAAACTTATTCGGAGGTGCTATTAAAATGGCAGTTAAAATTCGCTTAAAACGTATGGGAGCTAAAAAATCTCCTTTCTATCGTATCGTAGTTGCAGACGCTCGTTCACCACGTGATGGTCGTCAAATCGAAACAGTTGGTACTTACAACCCACTAACTCAACCAGCTACTGTAAACATTGATGAAGAGAAAGCTCTTAAATGGTTAGCTGACGGTGCAAAACCATCAGATACAGTACGTAACCTGTTCTCAGAACAAGGTATCATGGAAAAATTCCATAACCAAAAATTCAGTAAATAATCGGGGGCGACGTCTTTGAAGCAGCTGATTGAAGCAATCGTTTTACCGTTAGTCGATTATCCAGAAGAAGTTCGTATTGAGACGGATGAAAATGCAAATCGAATTGTTTATAAACTTTTTGTTCATCCAGAGGATAGAGGGAAAGTCATAGGCAAGCAAGGGCGAGTAGCAAAAGCGATTCGTACAATTGTTTATTCAGCGGCAGGTAGTCACCATCAAAAGAAGACCTACGTCGATATATTGGATTAATAGAAAAGATTTTCACGCTCTTGCAACAAGTACTAGTGAGTCCTGATAGGTGTGTTTACATGTCGCTTAGGAGTTCAAAGTGGCCTTTTAGTATAAAGCGTAAAATCTGGACGAAAAAGGAGGGAGCTTGTAGGTTCCTTCCTTTTTTTATCTTTTTTTAACATCAGCATATCGCTATAACTTCTATTTAAGTGGAAATTAAAGCTTAAATAAGGAGTATAGATAAAGGATATTGCTTATATTATTGTTGACAAGACAAATGAGTCTTAGCTAAAACTACATTCTTCCAAAGCACATCTGCAAGAACGGAACCTTTTTTGGATGAGCCAGATGCATTGTGAAGATAAGCATTTTTTTTTACGAGGTGAAATAGAATGGAATGGTTTAATGTAGGTCGAATTGTCAATACGCACGGTATTCGTGGTGAGGTACGTGTATTATCGACAACAGACTTTGAAGAAGAGCGTTTTGTAGTAGGAAATAAGCTTGCTGCCTTTAAAAAAGATGATAAGAAGCCAACCTGGGTAACGATTGACTCTATGCGTCGTCATAAAAACTTTATTTTATTAACTTTTGAAGGCATGAACAATATCAACTTGGTTGAGCCATTTAAAGAAGGCATGCTGAAAGTGACAAAAGATCAAATGACTGATGATCTTCTTGAAGAAAATGAGTTCTTTTTCCATGAAATAATAGGCTGCACAGTTATTTCTGAAGAGGGCGAGACAATCGGTATAGTAGCAGATATCCTGCAAACAGGGGCAAACGATGTATGGGTAGTGAAAGGGACTAAGAAAGAACACTATATCCCTTATATAGAAGATATCGTGAAAGATATTGATGTTAGGGACAAAAAAATAGTCATTCATGTTATGGAAGGCTTATTATGATGAATATTCATGTATTGAGCCTGTTTCCTGATATGTTTTCAGGTGTTTTTGGTGCATCTATTTTAAAGAAGGCACAAGAAAAGGGAGCTGTAAATTTAGAGGTAACGGATATTCGTACATTTTCAGGGAACAAGCATAATCAGGTTGACGACTATCCATATGGTGGTGGTGCAGGTATGGTATTAAAGCCTGAACCAATGTTTAGTGCAGTAGAGGCTATAACTGCAGGGAAACAGCCGCGTATCATATTAATGTGTCCTCAGGGCGAACGATTTACGCAGAAAAAAGCAGAGGAGCTAGCGCAGGAGACAGAGTTAGTGTTCTTATGTGGTCATTATGAAGGCTATGATGAGCGTATACGTCAGCATCTTGTGACAGACGAGATTTCCATTGGCGATTTTGTCTTAACAGGTGGAGAATTAGGCGCTATGACTGTTATTGATAGCGTAGTTAGATTGTTACCTGGTGTCTTAGGACAAGAGGATTCTCATATTCAGGATTCTTTTTCAACAGGTCTCCTTGAGCATCCACATTATACACGTCCTGCGGAGTTCCGTGGCATGAAGGTACCTGATGTTTTATTATCGGGGAATCATGCTAAAATTGAGCAATGGCGAGAGGAACAGTCGCTGAAAAGAACTTTTGAGCGCCGTCCTGACTTACTGGAGCAATACCCATTAACAGACAAGCAAAAATTGTATCTAGAAAAACTAAAAAACAATTGTCTAGATGCTTGATTGCCGAATCTATTTATGATAACATCTAATCTGTACTTCTATGTGGAGTACTGAATTACGGTGTTCCGCTGTGGCATAGATTGCGTGCAAGAGCATCTGTCTAAGGAGAGAAAACAATGTCAAACATTATTGCAGAAATTACAAAATCTCAGCTTCGCTCTGATCTACCAACTTTCCGTCCTGGTGATACTGTTAAGGTACACGTGAAAGTAGTAGAGGGTACTCGTGAACGTATCCAAATTTTCGAAGGTGTAGTAATTAAACGTCGTGGTGGCGGAATTAGCGAAACTTTCACAGTTCGTAAAATTTCTTACGGTGTAGGTGTTGAGCGTACATTCCCTGTACACACACCAAAAATCGCTAACTTAGAAGTTGTACGTCGTGGTAAAGTACGTCGTGCTAAACTTTACTACCTACGTAACCTACGTGGTAAAGCTGCTCGTATTAAAGAAATTCGATAATTATGACTTAAAAGTGAGGGGCTTGTGTTCAAGCCTCTTTTCTTTTTGCTTGTCATCTTTATTCACTATCATCTAAAATGGTGTTAGACAAGGGGGCAATTCTCAATGGAAAAACAAGTGAAAGAAAAAAATGAATTATGGGAATGGACAAAAGCACTATTAATTGCATTTGCGATTGCTGCAGTTATTCGATATTTTTTATTTACACCCATTGCAGTTGATGGAGAGTCCATGATGCCAACCCTTGAAGATGGCGACCGAATGATTGTGAATAAAATTGGTTATAAAATAGGTGAGCCTAAACGTTTTGATATCGTTGTATTTCATGCACCTGAACAAAAAAATTACATAAAGCGTGTAATTGGATTGCCAGGAGATACATTAGAGTATAAGGATGATCAATTGTATATAAATGGTGAGCCAATTGAAGAACCCTATTTAGATGCCTATAAAGCGCAAATCACAGAGGGAACTTTAACAGAAGATTTCACCTTAAATGACATTGATGTTTCCTTGGATAGCAATACCATTCCTGAGGGGTATATCTTTGTTATGGGAGATAATCGTCGATATAGTAAAGACAGTCGACATATTGGCCTTGTTAACCAAAAAGAAATTATCGGTAATACTAGTCTGATTTTCTGGCCATTTAGTGATATAAAAATTGTAAAGTAATGTAAGAAAGGGAGAGCATAATCACTCCCTTTTTCTTTTAGTTTAGGAGGTATAGCTGTGACGATACAATGGTTTCCAGGGCATATGGCTAAAGCCCGACGTGAAGTAACTGAAAAATTAAAGCTTGTCGATATTATCTTTGAATTAATAGATGCACGTTTACCGCTATCCTCACGTAATCCGATGATTGACGAAGTCATTAACCAAAAACCTCGTCTTTTGATCTTAAATAAAGCGGATATGGCAGATGAACAAGAAACACGGAAATGGGTAGAGTATTTTGCAAAGCGTGGCCATAAAGCAGTAGCCATTAACTCACTTGAGGGGAAGGGCTTACAGCAAGTCACAAAAGCGGCACAAGATATTTTAAAAGAAAAATTTGATCGCATGAAAGCAAGAGGAATGAAGCCTAGAGCTATTCGTGCCATGATTGTGGGTATTCCAAACGTGGGAAAATCAACATTGATAAATCGATTAGCGAAAAAAAATATCGCTAAAACAGGCAATACACCAGGTGTGACAAAGGCACAGCAATGGATCAAAGTTGGTAAAGAGCTTGAACTATTGGATACACCAGGTATTTTATGGCCAAAGTTTGAGGATCAAGAAGTAGGCTTTAAATTAGCTTTAACCGGTGCTATTAAGGATACTATTACAAATATGGAAGACCTAGCTGTCTATGGATTACGCTTCTTATCTAATCATTATCCAAAGCGTATGGAAGAGCGTTACGGTCTTGAGTTTATCCATGAGGAGTTAGTGGATACTTTTGACCATATTGGTAAGCTGCGTCGTGTGTTTGGTCCTGGTGGAGAAATAGATTATGATCAAGTAGCTCAACTAATTGTTCGAGATATCCGTGGATTACAATTAGGTAAACTTACCTTTGATTTTGTGGATGAACAATTAGAAAAGGAAACTGAACAATTATAAGTATTTAAAACTGTCACACGTTCTTTTGTGACAGTTTTTCTTTTAGGAATACATTTTTTAACCGATAATGACTATAGAGAGGAAAATAGTTTTCAAGTTAAAGAGACTACATAATAACTGAACATGATATAGTTTGAATGAATAGAAGCAAGAAGGAGTACACAATGAAAACGATTAAGGAAATTACAACTGCATTGAAAGCTGCTGAGGAATGGCAAGATTGGATGAAAGAAGTTGCAGCCGATGAAAGAGCAGGTGTACAAAAGGCATGGCTAACTTGGCAAAAGAGACAAGATAAAAAACATCAATTACTGCAAGATCATCAAAAAAAAGTTACATTCGATTTAAGCTATGGGGGAACAGATACATTTATTGCGGGTGTAGATGAAGCAGGAAGAGGACCACTAGCAGGACCAGTCGTAACGGCAGCAGTAATTTTACCGACAAATTGTGAGGCACTTGTTGGTCTGAATGACTCAAAGCAATTATCGAAGGATAAACGAAACGGCTTTGCTACATTAATTAAAGAGCATGCCATAAGCTATTTTATTCATTTTCAATCTGCCCAACAAATTGATGAACTGAATATATATGAGGCAACAAAACAATCTATGAAGGTAAGTGTTGAATCATTGTCAACGAAGCCGAATGTTGTTTTAGTAGATGCTATGACATTACCTATTACAATTCCTCAAGATTCGATTATAAAAGGAGATGCTAAGAGCTTAGCGATAGCAGCTGCATCCATTTTAGCTAAAACGGCACGGGATGAGTATATGGAGCAATTAGACGAGGAATTTCCAATGTATGGCTTTGCGCAACATGCAGGGTATGGGACTAAGCAACATTTAAAAGCGTTAGAAGAATTTGGACCGACTATTCACCATCGTAAATCATTTGAACCAATAAAATCTATGTTTTCATAAAGCTAAAAAACGGTAGACAATTACACGAAGGAGTAATTGATGAAAGGAGTATGTATATGACAGCCACATCATTTAATCCAATTCAGATGCAGCAAAATGCAATGACTTCGACAAATCAACCACTTGCTTTAAAACAAGGACAAGTATTTCATGGAACAATTAAGCAATTATATCCAGATCAAATGGCAGAAATACAAGTAGGTAATCAAAAATTTATAGCTAAATTAGAAGTGCCGTTAAAAGCTGGGGATGCCCATTTCTTTCAGGTAACAGGGACAAATCCACAAACGGAATTGAAAATAGTGACTGGACCGATGGCGCAGGCATCTACACCAAGTCAGCAAATTAATCAGTTATTAGAATCCATGAATTTGCCCAAATCTGCAGAGATGCAGCAATTATTAGGGCATTTTATGAAAGCGCAGCTACCCATTTCTAAAGAACAAATGCTGCAAGCTGAAATGTGGTTAAAGGCATTGCCAGAGGGTATATCAAAAGTAGATGCTCTACAAACCATTCAAAAAATGATAGAGCTTAAAATGCCTATGATAAACGATGTGTTTCAAGCATTGATGAGTGGTCAAATGACATCTGGTATGACCGCTATCATGGATAACTTTGCTCAGCTTTTAGCGAAGGATACAACCCTATCTGAGTCATTGAGGCAAAATTTAATGCAACAAGTACAAGCGATTGCCAAGCCCTTTGAAGTAGAAACAGGTAGTGCAGTGCTTGCAAGGCTTTTACAAAGTTTAACGAATAGTTCTGCGACAATGAATGAAAAAATGCAAGCTTTATCAATGCTAAAAGAGTCGGGGATTCTCCCCCAGCAGGCTACATTGCAAAACTGGTCAAAAATGAATGAAGCAAAAGCCTTTCAGCCAATACAGCAAGCTGGTCAAGTTATTCAAACCATTCTTGCTACAAAGCCAGAAAATGCTAGACAACTGGTGGAACAGCTTAAATCATGGACCGAAAGTCAAAATTTATTAACGAATGAGCAAAAACAGCAAATCAATCAGCTGGTGGATCGTTTCAATCAGCTACCAGTATCAAAACAAACGCTAGATGTTTTTGCTAAACAAATGCAGGATCAGTTATTAAAAGCTTTTACTCAAAATACAGCTGATCGTTTATTTACACAGGATGCCCACACACTTTCGATGAAAGATCATTTGTTATCCTTATTTAAACAAGAGGCCAATTCTCCTTCACAGACTGAGGCACTCATGCGCAATCTGGTGAAAAATAGTATTGATTCTTCGCAACCATTTATACAGCAAGTTGTGACACAAGCAGAAGCACTAGTACAAAATTCAATGGATAGTAAAGCGATGGAACATGCACTTAAAACGGTGTTGAAAAATTTAGGAATTAGCTACGAGGCTACACTCGGAAGCAAGTCGGCTGATTTACACATGATTGCGCATCAGCTAAAGCCACAGCTCCATACATTATTGCAGGAAACTAATATACCACCTCAAATGAAGGAAGCGGCAGAGATGCTTATGACGCGTATGAATGGAATGCAGCTATCTTCAGGAGAAAATGGTCATCAACATCAGCTCATCATGCAAGTTCCACTTGAATTTTTTGGCAAGAAGATGGATGCAACCTTACAATGGAATGGTCGCATGAAAGATAATGGCAAAATTGATGCTAACTATGCACGCGTATTATTTTATTTACAAATGGCATCTATGCAAGAAACAGTGATTGATATGCAGGTTCAAAATAGAGTTGTCACAGTAACGGTCTTTAATGAAAATTCGGAAATTCAATCACTTGCTGAGCCGTTAAAGGCTGCTTTAAAAATTGGCCTGGCTGAAAAAAATTATCAACTTTCAGGTGTGTTTATTAAACAATTTGACAAAGGGCAAACGGAAAAAGTAGATCCTGTAGTAGAACAGCGAGAGGAGCAGAGTGGGGTGGATATCCGCGTATGAGCGAAGAAAAACTTACTCGAAAAGAGGCAATTGCGCTTACGTATAAGCTTGGTCAATTTGATAGTCCCACTGTTGTAGCAAAGGGAAAAGGGAAAATTGCCGAGAACATTTTGGCAAGAGCAAATGAGCATAATGTGCCGATTTATGAGGATCCTAACCTTGTGCAGTTACTTGGTCAATTAGATTTAAATGAGTCTATTCCTGAAGAATTATATCAGGCAGTAGCAGAAGTTTTCGCATTTATTTATCGTTTGGATCAGCAACATGCGCAAAAATATAGAAAAAATGAATTATTCTGATTATTTTTACAAGCTGTTTTAGTACACAAAATAGAAAAAAGCGTCATAATAAGAGAGAAAATTCGAACTAAAGACAAAGTGTAGACTTTATCAGAATCTTTCGTTAGAATAGTCTATGTTAGTAAAACAATTCTATGCAAATGTTTGATGGGAGGATGTATTATGAATATCCATGAATATCAAGGGAAAGAGATTCTGAGAAAATATGGTGTAGCTGTACCAAACGGAAAAGTTGCTTTTTCCCCTGATGAAGCTGTAAAAGTAGCGAAGGAACTTGGCTCAAACGTAACAGTAGTCAAGGCGCAAATCCATGCAGGTGGACGCGGTAAAGCAGGCGGTGTCAAAATCGCTAAAAACCTTGACGAGGTGCGCACATACGCAAAAGAGTTATTAGGAAAAATTTTAGTGACTCATCAAACAGGTCCAGAAGGAAAAGAAGTAAAACGTTTGTATATTGAAGAGGGTTCTGATATCCAAAAAGAATACTATTTAAGTCTAGTATTAGACCGTGCCACATCTCGTGTAACAGTGATGGGATCTGAAGAAGGCGGTATGGATATTGAAGAAGTAGCAGAAACAAATCCGGAAAAAATCTTCAAAGAAGTTGTAGATCCTGTAGTTGGATTAACAAGCTTCCAAGCACGTCGTATGGCGTTTAATATGAATATTCCAGCAAACCTTGTAGGGAAAGCTGTTAAATTAATGTTAGGCTTATATCAAGCATTTATCGACAAAGATGCATCAATTGTAGAAATTAATCCACTTGTTGTAACTGGACAAGGCGAAGTAGTAGCATTAGATGCTAAATTCAATTTTGATGCCAATGCATTATATCGACATAAGGATATTGTCGAATTACGCGATTTTGACGAAGAAGATGCAAAAGAAATCGAAGCTTCAAAATATGACCTAAGCTATATTTCATTAGATGGAAATATTGGCTGTATGGTTAACGGTGCTGGTCTTGCAATGGCAACGATGGATACAATTAGTTATTACGGCGGAAGCCCTGCTAACTTCCTAGATGTAGGGGGCGGTGCAACAGCTGAAAAAGTAACAGAGGCTTTCAAAATTATCCTTTCTGATCCAAACGTAAAAGGCATTTTCGTAAACATCTTTGGTGGAATTATGAAGTGTAACATTATTGCTGAGGGTGTTGTAACGGCTGCTAAAGAGATTGGTTTAGCTGTGCCATTAGTTGTACGCTTAGAAGGTACAAATGTTGAACTTGGAAAAGAAATTTTAAATGCATCTGGTTTAAACATCGTTGCAGCGGATTCAATGGCTGACGGTGCACAAAAAATTGTGGGACTAGTAGGCTAAGGAAGGCAGGGAGAACAATGGCTGTATTTATTAACAAAGATACGAAGGTAATTGTACAAGGGATTACGGGCGAAACAGCTCTTTTCCATACGAAGCAAATGCTTGAGTATGGTACTAAAATCGTAGCAGGTGTAACACCAGGTAAAGGTGGACTTGAAATCGAGGGAGTTCCTGTTTTCAATACAGTAGCAGAAGCTGTAGCTGCAACAGGTGCTACAACTTCAGTTATCTATGTACCTGCACCATTTGCGGCAGATGCAATTTTAGAAGCTGTTGATGCTGAATTAGAATTAACAATCTGTATCACAGAGCATATTCCTGTCCTTGATATGGTTAAGGTTAAACGTTATATGGAAGGCAAAAACACTCGACTAGTAGGTCCAAACTGTCCAGGTGTTATTACAGCTGATGAATGTAAAATTGGTATCATGCCTGGTTATATTCATACAAAAGGCCATGTAGGAGTTGTTTCTCGTTCTGGTACATTAACATATGAAGCAGTACACCAATTAACACAAGCTGGAATTGGTCAAACAACTGCAGTAGGTATTGGTGGAGACCCTGTCAACGGTACAAACTTCATTGATGTACTTGAAGCCTTTAATAATGATCCAGAAACATACGCAGTTGTTATGATTGGTGAAATCGGTGGTACAGCTGAGGAAGAAGCAGCGGCATGGATTAAGGCAAATATGACAAAACCTGTTGTAGGCTTTATTGGTGGACAAACTGCACCTCCTGGCAAACGTATGGGTCACGCTGGTGCTATCATTTCTGGTGGTAAAGGAACAGCAGCTGAGAAAATTAAAGCAATGAACGAAGCTGGTATTGAAGTTGCAGAAACACCTTCTGTAATTGGTGAAACATTGATTAAAGTAATTAAAGAAAAAGGGCTATACGAAAAGTGTAAAACCCATTAAAATGGAAGATGTAGCCATTACGGCTACATCTTTTTCATTATTTATACACTGTTTATCATACTTCATTCAACAATTACCTACTTACTTATGAAGAAATCAACAATTTTGTGGCAGATGTTATAAATAATAATGCAATGTTGTGTTGAAAATTATCATGCGGTCATTTAATTTCTTCTATTATAAAAGGAGGTTTATTGAATGATTCTCGCAGTAGATACGCAGAGATTACTAGCCTTACATTATGTGTACCCATTACCACTACAGAAACTTCAGCAATTGTTGTCCCCTGTGAATATTTTAAGCTCTTTTGAAGACATTCATTATGACGACCTCGCAAAAGTTTTACAAATATCGGCAAAAAAAGCACATCAACTTTCTCAGCGCTTTCGACAAATTATGACAACACCACTTGAAGAGGCCTATGCACGGGCTAATATATTCCCCATCCCGTTTTATCATCCCTATTTCCCGGCGCAATTATTTGAAATATCAAGTCCACCTACTGTATTGTATGTGAAAGGTCAATATTCCCTGTTAACAAACAAAAAACAGATAGCTATTATAGGCTCTAGGAAGGCGACAGCGTATTCAAAAAGAGCGATAGACTTAATTGTCCCGCCGCTTATTCAACGTGATTATACGGTTGTTAGTGGGCTTGCAAGAGGTGCAGATACAATGGCACATAGGGCGACTATCGATATGGGCGGTCATACAATAGCTGTGCTTGGACATGGTTTTAATTATCTCTATCCATCAGAAAACCGCATTCTTGCTACGCAAA
This sequence comes from Lysinibacillus sp. LK3, assembly GCF_001043675.1. Lineage (NCBI taxonomy): Bacteria > Bacillati > Bacillota > Bacilli > Caryophanales > Bacillaceae > Lysinibacillus > Lysinibacillus sp. LK3. The sequence continues at coordinate 299,472 of NZ_LDUJ01000007.1, read as the reverse complement.
TGGCAGAGCACCAGTTATTAATGACAGAATATCCTCCTCATATGAAGCCTGAAAAATGGCATTTCCCAATGCGTAACCGAATCATTAGTGGTTTATCTCAAGCATTAGTTGTGACAGAAGCGGCATTAAAAAGTGGTACGCTTATTACAACAGAGCTTGCATTAGAGCAAGGAAAAGATGTGTTTGTGGTGCCAGGACCTATAGACGCAACGCAATCAAAAGGGACAAATCAATTGCTTTTTGAAGGAGCAATTCCCATAGTGAATGGTCATCAAATCATTGAAACATTAGACCTCTTTTCTAACAAAAATTGAAAAAAAGTTGCATTATCTTAAAATCTGTTATACATTTTGCAACAGGTAACTTAAAAAATTAGTAATAGACCTCGCTAAGGGGGAGACATAGATGGCGGATTATTTAGTGATTGTAGAATCACCAGCAAAAGCAAAAACAATTGAACGGTATTTAGGAAAGAAATATAAAGTGAAAGCGTCGGTTGGACACGTACGGGATCTTCCACGTAGTCAGATGGGCGTTAGCGCGGAAAATAATTTCGAGCCTAAATATATTACGATACGTGGTAAAGGACCTGTGTTACAGGAATTAAAGTCTGCTGCTAAAAAAGTAAAGAAAGTTTATCTAGCGGCCGATCCAGACCGCGAGGGAGAAGCAATTGCTTGGCACCTTGCGACTGCGTTAAATATTGATATTCACTCAGATTGTCGTGTTGTATTTAATGAAATTACTAAAGATGCAATTATAGAGTCTTTTAAAAACCCACGTCCAATTAACATGGATTTAGTAGATGCGCAGCAAACAAGACGTATATTGGATCGACTTGTTGGCTATAACATTAGCCCAATTCTATGGAAAAAGGTAAAAAAAGGTTTATCAGCGGGTCGGGTACAATCTGTAGCACTACGCATGATCATTGATCGTGAAAATGAAATTAAAAACTTCCAACCTGAAGAATATTGGACAATTGAAGGAACGTTTGAAAAGGGAAAAAAATCATTTGATGCCCTTTACTATGGAAATGGTAAAGACAAAATAAAATTAACAAATGAAGCACAAGTAAAGGCAATCTTAAAAGATGTTAAAGGAACAAACTTTGATGTTGTCAATGTAACGAAAAAGGAACGTAAGCGTAATGCTGCACCAGCCTTTACAACATCATCTTTACAGCAAGAAGCTGCACGAAAATTAAATTTCCGTGCTAAGAAGACCATGATGCTAGCTCAGCAATTATACGAAGGTATAGATATTGGAAAAAAAGAGGGGACAGTCGGGTTAATTACTTATATGCGTACCGATTCCACACGTATTTCTGATACGGCAAAAGCAGAAGCGGTTACGTACATTGAGGGTAAATATGGAAAAGAATACATTGCAACAGAAATAAAACAAACAAAGAAAGCTTCAAATGCACAGGATGCGCACGAAGCAATACGTCCAACAAGTACAATGCGGACACCAGATGAATTAAAGGCGGTACTTAGCCGTGATCAGTTACGCTTATATCGCTTAATTTGGGAGCGCTTTATTGCGAGTCAAATGGCACCGGCAGTACTTGATACTGTAGCTGTAGATCTTCAAAATGGTGATGTTTTATTCCGTGCAAATGGCTCACAAGTTAAATTCGCAGGCTTTATGAAACTATATATTGAAGGTACTGATGATCAAACTGAAGAGACGACAAAACTTTTACCTGAGATGGAAATTGGTGATCAAGTAAAATCGCTTGAAATCGAGCCTAAACAACATTTTACACAGCCACCACCACGTTATTCTGAGGCGCGACTTGTTAAAACAATGGAAGAACTAGGAATTGGGCGCCCGTCCACATATGCACCGACCCTCGATACAATTCAGCGCCGTGGCTATGTTGTATTAGATGCTAAACGCTTTATGCCAACAGAGCTAGGAGAGATCGTACACCAACTCGTACTAGAATTTTTCCCAGATATCATAAACATCGAATTCACAGCACAAATGGAACAAGATTTAGATGATATTGAAGAAGGCAATCGACAATGGAAAAAAGTTGTGGAGGAATTTTACAAAGACTTTGAAGTCCATGTAAAACATGCGGATGAAGCTATGGAAAAGGTTGTCATTAAAGATGAGCCTGCAGGAGAAGACTGCGAGCTTTGTGGATCTCCAATGGTCTTTAAGCTTGGACGATATGGCAAATTTATGGCTTGTTCTAATTTCCCGGATTGTAGAAATACAAAAGCGATTATGAAGCCTATTGGTGTGAAATGTCCTTCCTGTGAAACGGGCGAGATTGTGGAGCGAAAAAGTAAAACAAAGCGTCTATTCTATGGTTGCAATCAATATCCTGAATGTGAATTTGTCTCATGGGACAAGCCGATTAATAGACCATGTCCAAAATGTAGTGCATTATTAGTAGAGAAAAAGATAAAAAAAGGTGTGCAAATTCAATGTACGAAGTGTGACTATGAAGAAGCACCAACTCAATGATAGGAAGATGGTAAGAAACATGACTGAACAAGTAGTAAATGTAATTGGAGCAGGGCTGGCAGGTAGTGAGGCAGCTTGGCAAATTGCTAAGCGGGGTATAAAAGTTAAACTTTATGAAATGCGTCCAGTAAAGCAGACACCAGCGCACCATACTGATAAATTTGCTGAGCTTGTTTGTTCTAACTCATTGCGGGCAAACGGGTTAACAAATGCTGTAGGCGTTATAAAAGAAGAAATGCGTATGTTAGATTCTGTTATCTTAAAGGCAGCAGACCAATGTTCAGTACCTGCTGGAGGTGCCTTAGCAGTAGATCGTCACGAATTTGCAGGGTATGTAACTGAAACTGTGAAAAACCATCCACTTGTGGAGGTTATTCATGAAGAAGTCACAGAAATTCCAGAAGGTATTACAGTTATTGCAACAGGACCATTAACTTCAAAAGCTTTAGCTGAAAAAATTCAAGGTTTAACGGGTTTAGATTATTTATACTTTTACGATGCAGCAGCTCCTATTATCGAAAAAGATAGTATTGATATGAATAAAGTTTATTTAAAATCTCGTTATGATAAAGGGGAAGCGGCTTATTTAAACTGTCCTATGACAAAGGAAGAATTCGATCGTTTCCGCCAAGCATTAATCGAAGCTGAAGTTGTACCATTGAAGGAATTTGAAAAAGAAATTTACTTTGAAGGTTGTATGCCAATTGAAGTCATGGCAGCTCGTGGAGAGAAAACTATGTTATTTGGTCCGATGAAGCCAGTAGGTCTTGAGGATCCAAAAACAGGAAAACGTCCATATGCAGTTGTTCAACTTCGTCAAGACGATGCAGCAGGCACGCTTTACAACATTGTAGGCTTCCAAACGCATTTAAAATGGGGGCCACAAAAGGAAGTGCTACAGCTCATTCCTGGGTTAGAGAATGTAGAAATTGTTCGCTATGGCGTCATGCACAGAAACACCTTCATTAATTCACCGAAAGTTTTAGAAAAAACATATCAACTTCGTGAGCAAAAGAATATTTTCTTTGCAGGTCAGATGACTGGTGTGGAAGGCTATGTTGAATCAGCAGGTAGTGGATTAATTGCAGGAATAAATGCAGCTCGTTTAGCATTAGGACAAGAGCCAATTATTTTCCCATTCGAAACGGCATTAGGAAGCATGGCGCGTTATATAACAGAAGCACAGTCGAAAAACTTCCAGCCTATGAATGTAAACTTCGGCATCTTCCCTGACTTACCACCTGGTCGTCGTTCTAAGCCAGAGCGTGCGGAAATGCATGCAACACGCGCAATAAGCACAATTCGAAATTTTGTGAATTCACAAACAATTTAATTGCCAAAAGCCTCTAAAAGTTGTTATACTCTTAGAGGCTTTTTCTTTTTGTAGACAAAATGCTTAATTAGACGTATTTTATTATTTTGTATGGAGTTTTTCTCAAAATATAACTATTTACACTTGCTATATTATGAAGATAGGTTTAGTGTCAATATGTATGTTTATTAATGATAAGGAAAACGATACAAACTTGTAAGAGATGACAAAGGATTGTATATCCGTTATATTACAAGTGTCAGTCATTTAAGAAAATTATTAATAAATTATTGGTGGTGAATCTTTCTGTGTTAGTTTCGTCCCAAGATGCACTCGAACAGTTCATGCTTTACATCCAAGTTGAAAAGAACTTCTCTGTTCATACAGTGCGAGAATATGAATCAGACCTGCTAGATTTTTTAACCTTTTTACAAACAGAGGGAATCGATGATTTAGCAAGTGTTGAATATATACATGCACGTCTTTATGTAACAAAGTTGTACGATGAGAAAAGGGCAAGGGCTTCTATTTCAAGGAAAATTTCCTCGATACGCTCCTTTTTCCGCTTTCTAAATAGACAGTACGGATTAGATGACGGGGCCTTTCGTTCGCTTTATCATCCGAAAAAAGAATCACGTTTACCTAATTTTTTCTACGAAGAGGAATTGAAACAGTTATTTGATGCGAATACTGGTGATGATTTGAAATCATTAAGAAATATAGCTATATTAGAGCTGTTATATGCAACAGGTATTCGTGTGAGTGAACTGACTTCAATTCAAGTAGAGGATGTAGATTTTCATTATTCGATTATACGAGTAATGGGAAAAGGTCGAAAAGAACGAATCATTCCATTTGGTCAATTTGCGAGTTTAGCAATGCAGGACTACATAGAGCAAGCTCGTCCACGATTGATGAAAAAAACGAATCATCTGCAGTTGTTTGTCAATATGCGTGGTGGGGAACTTACTCCTAGAGGGGTACGTCATATTTTAAACGAAATGATTGATAAGGCCTCACTCCATACGAAAATTTACCCACACATGCTTCGCCATACTTTTGCTACTCATTTATTGAATAATGGCGCAGATTTACGGACAGTGCAGGAGTTATTAGGTCACTCACATTTATCTTCTACACAAGTTTACACACATGTAACAAAAGAGCATCTTCGTCAAACATATATGAATGCTCATCCAAGGGCATAATAGAGCTAAGGAGGAAGGCAGATGGGACAAATTCATGCAACAACGATATTTGCGGTTCATCATAACGGAGGCTGTGCTATGGCTGGTGATGGTCAAGTAACATTGGGAAATGCAGTTGTGATGAAGGGTACAGCAAGGAAGGTCAGACGTCTGTTTAATGGGCAGGTCCTCGCTGGTTTTGCAGGTTCAGTTGCTGATGCCTTTACACTTTTTGAAATGTTTGAAGGCAAATTAAATGAGTATAACGGTAATTTGCAACGGGCAGCCGTTGAGGTAGCGAAACAATGGCGTGGTGATAAAATGCTGCGCCAGCTAGAAGCAATGCTACTAGTAATGGATAAAACGACTTTATTACTCGTTTCGGGTACAGGAGAAGTGATTGAACCTGATGATGGCATTTTGGCCATTGGCTCTGGAGGCAATTATGCATTGTCTGCAGGTAGAGCATTAAAAAAATATGCAGGTGAAACAATGACTGCTCGTGAAATAGCTGAAGCGGCATTAGAAACAGCTGCTGAAATCTGTGTATTTACAAATCATAATATTATCGTGGAGGCGCTGAACTAATGACACAAAAAAATTTAACGCCAAGACAAATTACTGAGCATTTAGATCGTTACATTGTTGGGCAGAATGAAGCTAAGCGAGCAGTAGCTATTGCGTTACGAAACCGCTATCGTCGTTCGTTGTTAAATGAAGATATGAAGGCTGAAGTTATTCCGAAAAATATTTTGATGATTGGGCCAACTGGTGTCGGCAAAACAGAAATAGCGAGAAGGATTGCAAAGCTTACTAATGCACCTTTTGTAAAAGTTGAAGCGACAAAGTTTACCGAAGTAGGCTATGTGGGTAGAGATGTTGAATCAATGGTCCGTGACTTGGTAGAAGCTTCTCACCGTCTAGTTAAAGAAGAAATGATGGAGTCTGTCAAGGAACAAGCAGAAGAATTAGCAAATGAAGCAATCGTGAAACTTTTGGTGCCTTCTTTACGTAAAAAACAGGCGATGCAAAATCCGTTTGAAATGCTATTTGGTGGGAAAGAACAACCAACAAATGATGATTCATCAGCAGATGATGGAGAAGTTCGCTCGAAGCGTGCTCAAATTGCCATTGATTTACGCAATGGTAAGTTAGAAAATGAGTGGGTTACTGTAGAGGTAACAGAACAAAATCCATCCATTTTTGATGCGTTACAAGGAACTGGGATGGATATGTCTGCGAATAGTGGTATGCAGGATATGCTCTCTAGTTTAATGCCTAAAAAACAGAAGAAACGCCGTGTGCAAGTAAAAGACGCGCGTCGTATTTTAACAATAGAAGAAGCAAATAAGCTGATAGATGCTGATGAAGTAGCACAGGAAGCCATTAAAAGAGCTGAGCAAACAGGTATCATTTTTATTGACGAAATCGATAAAATTGCTAGTAAAGAAGGAAATACTTCGGCGAATGTCTCCCGTGAAGGAGTTCAACGTGACATTTTACCAATTGTAGAAGGTTCTACGGTTACTACAAAGTATGGTGCAGTGAAAACGGATTATATGCTGTTTGTTGCTGCTGGGGCATTTCATATGTCAAAACCATCAGACCTAATTCCCGAGTTACAAGGCCGTTTCCCAATTCGAGTAGAGCTAGAAAAATTAACAAAACAGGATTTTGTCCGTATTTTACAAGAACCAGATCAATCATTAATTTTGCAATATAAAGCACTTTTAGAGACAGAAGGCGTAGAAATTCATTTCACGACAGATGCTATTGAACGAATTGCTGAGATAGCAACTGAAGTGAATCAGGAAACAGACAATATCGGAGCTCGTCGTTTACACACGATATTAGAACGTTTACTGGAAGAACTATCGTTTGAGGCATCTGAAATTGCGCCTGCCAGTATCCCAATCAATGCGGCGTATGTGGATCAAAAACTTGCGGGAATAGTGAAAAACAAAGATTTGTCACAGTTTATACTGTAAGATAAAGCTGATTAGTATCATTCAATAATAAAAACCTTTAGAATATTTAGTAAATACTCTTCGGATTATTTATAGGAGGAACATATAATGAATTTATTAGAAAAAACACGTAAAATTAACTCGATGCTTCAAGCTTCTGCTGGTAAGCCAGTAAACTTTAAGGAAATGGCCGATACATTAGGCGATATTATCGATAGTAATGTCTATATTTTAAGTCGTAAAGGTAAATTATTAGGTATTTCAATTCACCAACAAATTGAAAATGAACGTATGAAAAAAATGTTCGAAGAGAGACAGTTCCCAGAAGAATACACACATAGCTTATTTACGATCTCTGAAACATCATCAAATTTAGATATTAATAATGAACATACTGCTTTCCCGGTAGAAAATAAAGATTTATTCCAAAATGCTTTAACAACAATTGTACCAATCGTTGGTGGTGGTGAGCGTTTAGGAACATTAATCCTTGCTCGTTTATCTTCACAATTTGAAGATGATGATCTAATTTTAGCTGAGTATGGTGCAACAGTGGTTGGTATGGAAATTTTACGTGAAAAGTCGGAAGAAATTGAAGAAGAAGCTCGTAGCAAAGCTGTCGTGCAAATGGCTATTAATTCACTTTCGTACAGTGAGTTAGAGGCAATTGAACACATTTTCGAAGAACTTGATGGTAATGAAGGCTTACTAGTTGCTTCTAAAATTGCTGATCGAGTGGGTATTACACGCTCGGTGATCGTAAATGCATTACGTAAACTTGAATCAGCAGGTGTCATTGAATCTCGTTCTTTAGGTATGAAAGGTACTTATATTAAAGTACTAAACGATAAATTCTTAAATGCTTTAGCAGAAATTAAAATGAAATAAATACTTCTTTTAAGAAGCTAATGAAAGCGTCTATGGTAAACATAGACGCTTTTTATGTTGTTGAAAAAGACCTTTTAGAAAGGTGAGAGGTGCTTTAGGTTTCGTCATCGTCCAATCCAGAGGAGCGTACAATGAATCCGTTAGTCGAACATGAGGAAAAGTGACTTTTCAGACTAGTGATTGTAATTTTTTACTTTTAATGTAGAACGGTGGAGTAGAAGGCTAATTGATTCCCATGTGAGAAAGTGGAGACCTTAAACAGAGCGATAGTTTTATACTTTAAACTGAGTGAGAGAGAAGTATAGTGGCAAGCAGGTAGTGTGGAATGAAAGTTGTTTTCATCTTTCATAAAATATATTGTTTTTCAAAACAATGATGGTGTCTATGGTAAATATAGACGCTTTTTTGTGTATTATCGAAAATTTAGGGCACTTGTTTTTTAGAGAATTAATATAAAAATATGGATTTCATTGCTTTTATCCTAAAAATGTTCGATAATTTGTCACTACGATTAGCATATAAAAATTTCTAATATGTTACTTTGGAAGAATGGTAAATAAACTTATAGTCACTGTATAAAAAATACTCCCATAGTGATTAAACTAGTAAAAAGGGACCTTTATTTAAAAGGATTAAAAAAGGCGATAAACCTCATAAAAAGGCATTTTTCACAATAAAATCGTAAACACTGTCGAAATGGTGTAAAATAACTAGATGATTATTAATCTTTACTGAAGCCTAGAGACACAAAGGATGGGGAAGTTTTGTCATGGTTGAGAGGGAGAAAAAATAGGGCGTATAGACTATTAAAAAGTGACAAAAGACAATAGACACTAGGTATCATCTTAATTACAATTGTATTATTGGATAAATTAACAAGTACATAGATTTTAAATAAAATGAGGTGAACAGTTTTGAATTTATTTGGAGGAACTATTAGTAGCCTGGAAAATGGACTTTCCTATGCCACTTTAAATCATAAAACAATCGCAAATAATATCGCGAATGTCGATACACCTAATTATAAGGCGAAAAATGTTAGTTTTAAGGATATGTTGGAAGAGCAGAAGAGCATAGCTATTTCTGCATACCGCACTGATAATAGACATTATGATTTCACGTTTCGACAATCTACACCAGGTGTCAATATTGTTGAGAACTTGCGATATAGAAACAATGGCAATGCTGTAGATATGGATGCTGAGCAAGCGAAATTAGCAGAGAATCAAATTTATTATAATGCTCTAATCGATCGTGTTAATGGGAAATTAAACACATTGAATACCGTTATTAAAGGAGGTAAGTAATAGATGACTATTTTTCATGGGATGAATACCACTGCCTCCGCATTAACAGCGCAGCGTTTACGTATGGACGTTATTTCTTCTAATATGGCTAACATGGATACAACTCGCGCTCGTCAAGTGAATGGGGAATGGGAACCATATCGACGTAAGTCCGTGACGCTGTCAGCACAAGAAGGACAATTTTCTAATTTTTTGAATATAGCACTAGGTAAAAATGCAAAAAGTGGTGTTGGTAATGGTGTGAAAATTACTCGAATCTCAGAAGATCAAGAAACACCTTTCAAACTTGTATATGACCCAACTCATCCAGATGCGAATGCAGATGGTTATGTAAACATGCCTAACGTCGATCCATTAAAAGAAATGGTTGATTTAATGTCGGCTACTCGTTCTTATGAGGCGAATATAACTGTATTTAATGCGAATAAATCCATGCTTACAAAGGCTTTAGAGATTGGTAAATAAATTTAAGTAGAAAGGAAGATACATACATGGCCATTTCGTCCATTTCGCTAATGACACCTACTCAGGTTGTAAATAACACGAATAAACTGAATGCTACACCTTATGAAGCGCAACAAAGCTTCGCGAACTCGTTAAAAGAAGCAATTGCAAAAGTAAATGATCAACAAATAACTTCTGATAAATTTACTCAGAAGCTAATTAAAGGTGAAGATGTGGAGTTGCATGAAGTGATGATTGCTTCGCAAAAGGCAAGCATTACCCTAAACGCAACAATTGAAGTTCGCAATAAGGTGATTGAAGCTTACCAAGAAATAATGCGCATGAGTGTTTAATTTTATTGTAAGGATAAGAAACCTCTTTTCAATATAAATTAACAACCACAAATCAGAGTGGCTCATTATGTTCGCAAATTATTGATGGCTAGGTTATTCACTATAACCGGAGGATTCATAATGAATGAACGATTGACAAAAATAAAAAACGACACCAGTCAATTTTGGACAAGTCGAAGTAAAAAGCAAAAAATAGTTATGATTGGCTCCGTGGTAGGTGTAATCGCACTAGCAGCAATCGTGACATTTTTTGCTTCCAAAACTACATATGTTCCACTTTATAAAGATCTATCAACACGGGAAATTGGACAGGTAAAGGAAGCGCTAGATTCCCAAGGTGTGACCTATCAAATTGCTCCAGGTGGAACATCTATTTTAGTGCCAGAAGAGCAAGTTGACTCCTTATTAGTGCAATTAGCTTCAGAGGGATATCCACAAACAGGATCAATCGATTACTCATTTGCTAATAGTTCAGGATTTGGTATGACTGATAATGAATTTAACCTATTAAAAAAAGCAGCTACTGAAACTGAAATTGCTAAACTTTTCAAAAATCTGGAAGGTGTAAAAGATGCAAAAGTTATGATTACTGTTCCTGAGGAAGGTGTATTCGTAACGGATGTTCAAGGAGAGGCAACAGCATCTATCGTTTTAAATACTGATCCTGGCTATAAATTTACGGAACAGCAAATAACTACAATGTACAATTTAGTGTCAAAAAGTATTCCGAATTTAAAGACTGAAAATATAGTGATCTCTAACCAATTTTCAGAGTACTTTGATCTGAATGCAGCAACAGCTGATGGTACTTCCACAACAACAGCTGAAGGCCAATTACAAATGAAGAAATTGGTAGAACGAGATCTACAACGTCAAGTACAAAATATGCTTGGAACGTTGATGGGACAAGATAAAGTAATGGTTTCTGTCACAACGGATATTGATTTCAAGAAAGAAAATCGTGAAGAAAATCTTGTGACACCTGTTGATGAAGAAAATATGGAAGGTATTGCCATAAGTGCTCAGCGAATTACAGAGCAATATTCTGGTACAGGAGCAGCTGCCGCTGCTGGAACACCTGAAGCTGAAACAACTACTGATAACTTCACAACTTATAATGAAGGTACAGCAGGAAATGGTGATTACGAACGTACGGAAGAAACGATTAATAATGATGTGAACCGTATACGTAAGGATATTCAAGAAGCTCCTTATAAAATTCAGGATATTGGGATTCAAGTAATTGTTGAACCACCGACAGCAACTGACGCAGCGTCATTACCGGACGGTGTTCGAGAAGATATTGAGAAAATTTTAAGTACAATTGTACGTACAACAATTTCCAAAGACGTAGCAGCAGAACTTACTCAAGAGCAGATCGATGAAAAAGTGGCGGTATCTGTACAACCATTATACGGTAAGGCAACAGAGGTAGCTGATGAAAAACCAATCATTCCATGGTGGGTTTGGGTTATCGGAGGTATCTTGTTAGCTGTTATCTTATTACTAGCATTCTTCATTATCCGTTCACGTAAACGTGCGAAGGAAGAGGAAGAGTTAAGTATCCTAGAAGAACAAGAAGAATTAATGGTTGATGATATTAATGAAGAAATTGAAACGGAAGCTACAATGCGTCGTAAGCAGCTAGAAAAAATGGCCAAAGAAAAGCCAGACGATTTTGCAAAGTTACTGCGTAGTTGGATTGCTGAAGACTAACTAGGAGGTTCGGCTGTGTCCAAGAAAGATAAAGAATTAACCGGAAAACAAAAGGCCGCTCTCTTGTTAATTTCATTAGGGCCTGAAGTTTCAGCTTCTGTCTATAAGCACTTAACAGAGGAAGAAATTGAACGTTTAACATTAGAAATTTCAAGTGTTAAAAAAGTAGAATCAAATGTAAAAGAAGAGATTATTGAAGAATTTCACAATATTGCACTCGCGCAGGACTATATCACACAAGGTGGTATTGGCTATGCAAAAACAGTATTAGAAAAAGCACTTGGCGTAGAACAAGCACAAACAATCATCAATCGACTAACATCTTCATTACAAGTACGCCCGTTTGATTTTGCTAGAAGAGCTGACCCAGCGCAAATTTTTAACTTTATCCAAAATGAACATCCTCAAACAATTGCCCTAATCCTCTCTTATTTAGAGGCAGGGCAAGCGGGGGTTATTTTATCTTCTTTACCACAGGAAGTACAAGCTGACATTGCTAAACGTATAGCGGTCATGGAATCGACTTCACCAGAAGTGATTAGCGAAATTGAATCTGTGTTAGAACGTAAATTATCATCAACCGTTACGCAGGATTATACAGAAACTGGTGGTATTGATGCAGTCGTTGAAGTTTTAAATGGAGTAGATCGACAAACAGAAAAAACAATACTCGATGCACTGGAAATACAAGACCCAGAACTTGCAGAGGAAATCAAAAAACGTATGTTTGTGTTCGAGGATATTGTTACACTCGACAATCGTTCCATTCAGCGTGTTATTCGTGATTGTGAAAACGAAGACTTACTGCTTTCAATGAAGGTATCAAGTGAAGAGGTAAAAGATATTATATTCCGCAATATGTCACAACGTATGGCTGAAACATTTAAAGAAGAAATGGAAATTATGGGACCTGTACGTTTACGTGACGTAGAGGAGGCACAATCTCGAATTGTTGCTGTTATTCGTCGTCTAGAGGATGCTGGAGAGATTATTATTGCTCGTGGTGGAGGAGATGACGTCATTGTCTAGAATCATCCGTTCTATTTACACTAAGTCTGATAGCGATAATGTCAAAGAAATACAAATCCGTGATATGTTTGAAGCGATGGAAGAATACCAAGAAGAAGGACCTCCTCAGCATCAATTAACGTTGGATGAAGTCGTGGCAGAGCGAGATCGTTTACTTACTGAAGCAAGAACTGCTTTGCAAGCTGAACGAGAGATGTTTGAACAGGAAAAGCATAGGCACTATCAAGAGATTGAACATTTAAAGCTAAATTGGGAGGAAGAGAGACCCAATCGTGTTCAAGAAGCTTATGATGAGGGATTTGGACAAGGCTATGAAGATGGCGTGAATAAGGCCACTGAAGCAATGGCTCAGTCACTTCAAACAGCGAATGAAATAATGATGTTAGCGAAAGAAAATGCTCAAAAATATATTGAAGATCAAGAAGCGGTAATTTTAGAGTTAGGTTTAACTGCTGCAGAAAGAATTATTGGTACTTCGTTAGAACAGGATAACGAACTATTTGTATCGATTGTGCGTAGAGGGCTGAAAGAAGCTAGAGAAATGAAGGAAATTAAAATTTATGTTTCGCCAGCTTATTATGCTTTAATTACGACCAACCGAGATGAATTAGCAGAAATGTTCCCAATAGACGTACCATTAATGATTTTTGTTAATGAAGATTTGGATAATGAGACAGATTGCTATATTGAAACAAATCATGGAAGAATTATGGTTAGCATCGATGAGCAATTAAATGCACTCAGATTAAAGTTACATGAAATATTAGAGAGTAAGGAATGATCTTGATGAAAGCGGCTCAATTAATTGAACAAATTCCGCATATCCCAACTTTTAAAAAGTTCGGTAGGGTTACTAGAGTTGTTGGCTTAATGATTGAGTCGCAAGGTCCAGATAGTTCTATAGGTGATGTCTGTAAAATTCATGTGGAAACTGTAAATCATGGTCACCAGATTATTTTAGCAGAGGTCGTTGGTTTTAAAGATGAAATAGTCGTCTTGATGCCTTTTACCTCCTTACGTGAAATATCTATTGGCTGCCTTGTTGAAGGAACAGGAGCTCCACTGGAAGTAAAAGTGGGTCCTGAGTTAATCGGCAAAGTATTGGATTCTATGGGGAATCCAATTGATGGCACTCTATTACCTAAAGGTCTCATGACAGTCCCTACAGAACAAGATCCACCAAACCCACTAACTCGTCCACCAATTAATGAAAGGCTTGAAGTGGGAGTCAAGGCTATTGACGGTATGCTAACAGTTGGAAATGGACAACGTGTTGGTATTTTCGCGGGTTCTGGGGTAGGTAAAAGTACTTTACTTGGTATGATCGCAAGAAATACACAAGCAGATTTGAATGTCATCGCGCTAATAGGTGAGCGTGGTCGTGAGGTTCGGGAATTCATCGAACGTGATTTGGGTGCTGAGGGCTTAAGTCGATCGATTGTTGTTGCAGCCACATCTGATCAGCCAGCATTAATGCGGATTAAAGGGGCATTTACAGCTACAGCAATCGCCGAATATTTTAGAAATCGAGGCTTAAATGTCATGCTGATGATGGATTCCGTGACACGTGTGGCTATGGCACAACGTGAAATTGGACTTGCCACAGGAGAACCACCAGCACAAAAAGGTTATACGCCTTCTGTTTTTGCGATATTGCCTAAATTACTAGAACGTACAGGCACCAATGAAAAGGGTTCTATAACAGCATTTTATACTGTTTTAGTAGATGGTGACGATATGAATGAACCCATCGCGGATACTGTGCGAGGGATATTAGATGGTCATATTGTATTGGATCGAAATCTTGCCAACAAGGGGCAATATCCAGCCATAAATGTCTTGAAAAGTGTGAGTCGTTTGATGAATCATGTTGCAGAGCCAACTCATAAGAAAGCTGCTGAACGATTAAGAGAACTCTATTATACTTACGACAAATCAGAGGATTTGATCAATATTGGTGCTTATAAAAGAGGAACCTCTAAAGAAATTGATGAAGCAATTCAATATGAACCGCTCATTACTGCTTATCTTAAACAGGGTTACTTAGATAAAGTGACACTAGAACAAAGTGTCAATGAGTTAATAACATTATCGAACGGTGGTGCGAAATAGATGGTCAGTTATGTGTATCGTTTTGAAAAAGTGTTAACCATTCGCGAACAAGAAAAAAACGAAACCGAAATGGCTTATAAGGAATCTGTCCGTTCTTTTGAAGAAATAGCAACGAAATTATATGACTTGCTAAAAAAGAAAGAAGATTTAATTGCATTTCAGCAGGAGCGTTTAATGGTTGGTTCTTCCATAGATGAAATCCATCATTATAGTCGTTTCATTGATAGTCTCGAAAAAACAATTGCAGATGTACAACAGAAAGTGATACAAGCTCGTGCAAAGATGAATTGGCACGAAGAAAAACTATTAGAAAAAAACTTGGAAGTACGTAAATTTGAAAAAATGAGAGAAAAGGATTTTAAGCATTTCCAACAAGAGCAAGATCGTATAGAAAGCCTTTTTTTAGATGAAATTTCATTACAAACGTATAACAAGAAAGAAATCAGGTGATTTCATGGCAAAGAAAGACAATCGATTAGCAACAGAGTTAGTAGAAGAGCAACCAAAGAAAAAATCTGGGAGCTTTCTTAAGTTTTTTACTTGGATTGTACTGCCGATTATGTTTGTAGTAGCGGTTTTGCTTGTTGTGGCAACTTTAATGAATACAAATGTCTTTGATTTAGGAAAAAAGGCAATTGGTAGTTTACCTTTTATTCCCTCAGAAGAACAACAAGCAAAGGATGCTGTCGTTAATAATGACTCTAAAATAGTGAGTTTACAGGCAGAGGTACAAGAAAAAGAAGCAGAGATTACCCAGCTTCAAAAAAAATTAGATTCAACAATAACTGAAAAAGAGAAGCTGCTGACAGAAAAGGAACAGCTTCAATTTGAAATTGAAAAACTAAATCGTGAACAAGATGATGTGAAGCGTGACTTTAACGATATTTTATCAACATTTGATAAGATGTCGCCGAAAGCTGCGGCACCTGTGTTAATCAATATGAGTGATACAGAAGCACTGCGGATTTTAACGAATTTAAAGCCAGATAAATTAGCAGCTATTTTAGAAAAAATGGATGCAAAAGATGCAGCAAAATATACGGAGCTTATGGCTAAACAGTAGGATAATTGAAAGGAGGTGAAAAATAGTGGATGTAGCAATGATGCAAATGATTAATAAAACAGTACCTACTAAAACTGCAGCAACAAAATCAACAACAGTTGGAAACGCTGAAGGAAAAATAGGCAGCACACCGAAGAAAGAAAATTTATCAAATTTTGGTTCTGTTTTTGGGCAAGTATTAACTTCTTCAAATGAAACAACTCAATCATCAAAAACGACTTCATCAAATGAACTTGCGGATTTACAAGCGTTATTAAATGCTGACTCAATGGAGGAAGTACTAGATTTACTGGGGATTTCTCACGATGATGGCTTATTAATGCTTCAATTTGGAGAAGACGGTAAGGCAGTGGCACTGGATGAAATGCTTCATTTAGAAAATATATTAAATGCATTAGGGATTGATGAAGAGCAGCTTCAAAAAATCGTCCAACAGTTACTAGGAGAAGAAAAGGAAGCAAGTGATGTTTGGGAGCTTTTAACATTAGTAGATGCCCAAGCGCCGGTACTACAGGCGAATATAAGCACTGCTTTACAAGGCGAAGGTCAAGTGACACCAAAAGAGGCATCACAACTTCTTCAAGTGTTGAAATTAGCGCAATTAGTAGGGCAAAAGACAGACTTAACAGCATCCCAAGAAGACCTGCTAACGACTGTGAAGAGCCTATTAACGTCATTACAAACGCAGGTAGGAACTTTGCAGGTAACAACAAAAACAACTGTTACATTGCCATTACTAGGCTTCCAGCAAGTTGTTCAGCAAGTCCAAGTAACGAAACAAAGTGATACAAATACAAATGATATGCTTACGCCACAAACTGTACAAACGAAACCAGACACATTCCATGTAACGTTACCAACGGCTAAGCCTGCTCAATCAGAAGCTTTACTAAAAGAAATGCAAGCCATTATCAATCGAGCACAGATTTCGAATGCTCAAGGTATTACACGTTTAACCATAAAATTGTATCCAGAAAATCTAGGGACGGTTCGTATTGAACTTGTACAAAATGATGGTGTCCTTACAGCCCGTTTGCTGGCTTCTACAGCTCATGGACGTGAATTGCTTGATAGTCAAGCACACCAGCTAAAACAGGCATTTGCTCAGCAAAATATACAAGTAGATCGCCTTGATATTGCACAATCATTACAAGATGCCGATCGTCAACAACGTGAGCAAAGCTTCTTCAATAATTTCTTTAAACAACAACAGGACGAAGAACAGGATCAAAAAAGTGATGATGAAGATGAAGGAATGTCCTTTAGTGACTATTTAATAAGTGAGGAGGTGTAACAATGGCAGATACTACAACAAAAGTGACAAATACATCCATAACAGATGATCTTTATTACTCAAATTATAGAAAGCCAACGAAGCAAACAGGAAATAGTGAGCTCGGTAAAGACGCCTTTTTACAATTGTTGATTACACAATTACAGCATCAGGATCCTACAAATCCAATGGACGACAGGGAGTTTATTTCTCAAATGGCGCAGTTTTCTTCTTTGGAACAAATGCAAAATATGACAAAGGCAATAGAATCATTATTGTCATCACAGCAACAATCACAAATGATGAACTATGCAACCTTTATTGGCAAGGAAGTCAAATGGCATGAAATAACAGAAGAAAAAGATGAAAAAGGAAATCCTGTGGTAAATGAAGGAAGTGGTGTAATTGAATCACTTAAATTTGTAGATGGTAGTGTTGTTTTCAAATTAGTAGATGGAAAAGAAATTTCACCTGGTAATATATCTGGAATTTTAAGTGGAGCTGGCAATCCTAGTTCAAATGGCAATAATAATGTACAAGAATCTCCGTTAGTGCAGGCTAGCCAATTAATTGGAAAGAATGTAACGTATAAAGACGGTGACCAAGAGCTAACAGGACGAATTGTTTCTGTTTCTAATAAAGATGGGGTCATTAATTACGTACTAGACAATGATAAAAAGCTAACAGATAAAGATTTTACAGTTATTAGTGAATAAAGGTGGAGAATAGTGATGGATAAGTTTTCAATTCATCGTGTACCCTTGCATCCATCTATTCGCACAGTACAGCCTAAGCCAATCAATACACAACAATCGTTTAAAGCTCATTTACAGGAAGCGTCTAGACAAGAGCTAAAAGTGAGCAAACATGCACATGAACGTATCATGGAGAGAAAAATTGATATCTCTGAACAAGAATGGCAGGTTGTATCGGATAAGGTATTTGAAGCACACTCAAAAGGTGTCAAACAACCATTAGTCTTGATGGATCAAGCTGCTTTAATTATCAGTGCTAAAAACGCTACGGTTATTACAGCAATGGATCGCACGGAAGCAAAGCAACAGTTATTTACTAATATTGATGGCACAATTGTGCTTTGAAGGCTGGACCTTCTTACGTAAGGAAGCCTTGGTGAGCTGACTGATAGAGGCTCACCCTATATAAAACGAAGGGAGAACGAAAACATATGTTACGTTCTATGTATGCAGGTATTTCAGGTCTTAAAAACTTCCAAACAAAGCTGGATGTAATTGGTAATAATATAGCGAATGTTAATACAATTGGCTTTAAAAAAGGCCGTGTTAATTTTAAAGATTTAATGTCTCAAACGCAGGCAGGTGCATCCGCAGCAACAGCTACACGAGGAGGAGTGAATCCACAACAAGTTGGTTTAGGTGCCCAATTAGCAGCTATTGATACAATACATGGTGGTGGCTCATTACAAGGGACTGGCCGTGGACTTGACTTAGGGATTGAAGGAGATGGTTTCTTCATGGTCGCCGATGCAAATGGAGCTCCAGACCCAGATAGTGGCTTTATTGATGAAGAGGGCTTCAACAATACCCTATTTACACGTAATGGTGTGTTTTATATGGATAGCAATGGCTATTTAGTTAATGCTGATGGTAAATATCTAGTAGGTGTATCTGCTGGAGATGAAATTGTAATGGAAGCTGATGATGATGGTATCAATCCAGAGGATGCACCAATTGCTTCAGGTGATGAAGGTGCAAATTTATTTGACGATGATGGTGTATTAGCCCCTGATGCTGGAGATGTAGGTCCGATACGTATCCCAACGACTGCTAAAGAGATTAGCATAGGACCAAATGGTACGATTGAATATGTTGACCTAAACGGTAATCGTAAATGGGCAGGACAGCTGATTATGGCAAAATTCCCGAATGCTGGGGGTTTAGCTAAGGTAGGAGGAAACTATTACCAACAAACAGCTAACTCAGGAGCTGCTTATGCACAAGTAGCCACTGTTGCAGGTATGGGTAAAGTAGTACCTGGGACAGTAGAGATGTCAAATGTTGATTTATCAGAAGAGTTTACAGAGATGATCGTTGCACAGCGTGGTTTCCAAGCGAACACACGTATTATTACAACTTCAGATGAAGTGTTACAAGAACTAGTAAACTTAAAACGATAATAAAATAGTCCTTTCAAAACGGACGTTTTAACAAACATATTTTCATATGAGGGAGGGTCGGGCCGGCTCTCATGCTAGACCCGGCCCTAATTCATGATTGAACTAACACGTCTAAATGGCAAAGCATTTACATTAAATGCTTTATACATAGAAACAGTCGAATCATTTCCAGATACGACTATTACATTAACAACTGGAACAAAATTAATTGTTTTAGAGAGTGAAGATGAGGTGCGACAAAAGGTAACTGCCTTTTATAACAATATACAAATACTATCCAACCCGCATCTACGAGGTGAAGAAGATGAAGAATAATAAAATGCTAACAATGATTATTATTTTACTAGTAGCAGTCATTCTGATTGGGGTTATTTTGTTTGTATTGCTTACGCAATTTAATAAGCCCACAGGAGCTGTTGAGCCGTCCATTGATGAGATTGTAGAGGCAACAGTGGAGATACCAGAGATCACGACAAATCTTGCAGATAAAAGAGTTGTTCGCTTGTCATTGAAAATTCAAACGACAAGCAAAGATGCTGCTGCAGAATTAACAAAGCGCGTTTTCCAAGTGCAAAATATCGCCATTCAAGAGCTTTCTGAAATGGAGCAAAAGGACTTAGAAGGTAAGCAAGGGAAACAAATTTTCCAAAAATCATTAAAAACAAGATTAAATGAGTTGATGCAAGAGGGAGAAGTCCAGGAAGTATATTTTACCTCCTTCATTACTCAATAAAACAGAAACTGCTTGAATTGGAGGTGGGCAAATGGCAGGAGATGTGTTATCTCAATCCGAGATAGATGCGCTGCTTTCCGCTATATCGACAGGGGAAATGTCAGCGGATGACATAAAAAAAGAGGACGAGGGACGTAAGGTTAAAGTTTATGATTTTAAACGAGCACTTCGATTCTCAAAAGATCAAATCCGAAGTTTGACCCGAATACATGAAAATTTCGCACGACTATTGACAACCTTTTTCTCTGCACAGCTTAGAAGCTATGTACAAATTACGGTTGCATCAGTAGACCAAATACCATTTGAAGAGTTTGTTCGTTCCATTCCAAATATGACACTCATTAATGTATTTGAAGTGCCACCATTAGATGGTAATATATTGATGGAAATTAATCCGAATATTGCCTATTCGATGTTAGATCGCCTAATGGGCGGTAGTGGGGCAAGTCATAGTAATGTAGATAATCTAACGGAAATAGAAACAAAAATTATGACAAACCTTTTTGAACGCTCATTCGACAATTTACGCGAAGCATGGGAAAATGTTGCGGAAATTGATCCTATATTAGTGGAACTTGAAGTAAATCCCCAATTTTTACAAATGATTTCACCTAATGAAACGGTTGTCGTAATTTCATTAAATACGATAATTGGTGAGACAAGTGGGATGATTAATATTTGTATTCCGCATGTTGTATTGGAGCCAATTGTTCCAAATCTTTCGGTTCGCTATTGGATGCAAACCAATACGAAAGAGATGTCACCAGAGCAAACAAAAATGCTTGAAACACGTGTGAAACAAGCCCAATTACCACTCTCAGTTGAATTAGGATTAACGGACATCACTATTGAAGATTTCCTAACAATGCAAGTTGGGGATGTCATACAGTTAGATCAAAAAATTGAAGCGCCATTACTACTAAAAGTAGGTACATTGCCGAAGTTCACTGTTCAACCAGGTAAAAAGGGCAAAAAATTAGCAATCCAGATTATCGACCCTTTGAAAGGAGGAGACGAAGATGAGTGATGAAATGCTCTCCCAAGAAGAAATTGAAGCGCTATTAAGGGGCGAGACGTTGGGAGATAAAAACAACGACACTGATGCTTCAACAAATGAAGAAATAAATGAGATACGAGTGGAGGATTACCTTGATTCGTTTGCACAAGATGCATTAGGAGAGGTAGGCAATATATCCTTTGGTAGCTCTGCCACAGCTCTTTCAGCGTTATTGGGTCAAAAAGTAGATATTACAACTCCAAGTATTTCGATGATTAATCGTAATAAATTAGAAGAGGAATTTCCTCATCCATATGTAGCTGTACAAGTTGAATATACAATTGGTTTGACAGGTATGAATTTACTTGTTATTAAACAATCTGATGCAGCAATTATCGCAGATTTAATGTTAGGTGGCGATGGATTAAATCCGAAGCCAGACTTAGGTGAAATTCAGCTAAGTGCTGTTCAAGAGGCTATGAATCAAATGATGGGCTCAGCTGCTACATCTATGTCGACGGTCTTCAACAAAAAAGTAGATATTTCTCCACCGACAATTGATTTAATGAACATCTCGCAAGATGAAGGTCGAGAAAATATCCCAGAAGACGATTTGCTGGTGAAAGTTTCATTTAGATTAAGAATTGGTAATTTAATTGATTCGAATTTAATGCAATTATTACCGCTTAAATTTAGTCAAAATATTGTAAAATCATTATTAGGTGAAACAGGAGTGTTTGAGGAACCTGTGGCAGCAACTATTGCACCTGAGGCTCCACCAGTTACACCACCGCCTGTTCAACAGCAAATACCTGTAGCACCACCATCTGAACAACCAGTTTATCAACAGCAGTCAGCACCGATGCAGCAACCGATTTATCAGGAGCCACAACAATTTGCACAACCAGCAAGACCTGCACAACCTGTAAATGTGCAACAAGCGCAGTTTGCTAGCTTCGATACAAATGTAATCTCTCAATCTGAAGCTAGAAATTTAAATATGCTACTTGATATTCCATTGCAAGTTACTGTAGAGTTAGGACGTACGAAACGTTCTGTTAAAGAGATTTTAGAACTATCAAGTGGTTCAATTATTGAACTGGATAAATTAGCGGGAGAACCGGTTGATATTTTAGTCAATAGTCGTTTAATTGCTAAAGGGGAAGTCGTTGTTATTGACGAAAACTTTGGTGTCCGTATTACAGATGTTTTAAGTCAAGCAGAGCGTTTAAATAATTTAAGATAGTTTCAATTGGAGGAGTTAACCATGTCTAAAAGAATTTTGATTGTAGACGACGCTGCATTTATGCGCATGATGATCAAGGATATTTTATCAAAAAATGGATTTGAAGTTGTTGGAGAGGCAGCAGATGGTTTACAAGCTGTCGAAAAGTACAATGAACTAAAACCAGATTTAGTAACAATGGATATCACAATGCCAGAGATGGACGGTATTGCAGCTCTTAAAGCAATTAAGGGAACAGATCCAAGTGCAACTGTAATCATGTGTTCAGCAATGGGGCAACAAGCAATGGTAATCGATGCGATTCAAGCTGGTGCGAAAGACTTTATCGTAAAACCTTTCCAAGCAGATCGTGTAATTGAAGCGATTCAAAAAGCGCTAGGATGATTGCATGAAAATGTTAAAATCATTTCGTTTAACGATGATTTTCGCATTTCTTGTATCCTTCCTGTTTTTGTACCCGACACCGACTTCTGTCTATGCAGACGCTGATACAAATAGTGTCACGGATTGCATTAAAGACCCAGAAGCTTGTAATGGAGATACAACTGATCCAGCTGCTAAACAAGAAACAACTGTAACAGCAGCTGGAGATATATCTGCATGGGAATACATAAAAATGGTTTTGGCGCTTATTTTTGTTGTAGCTTTATTTTATGGATTGATGAAGTTTTTAAATAAACGAAATTTAAACTTCCAACGTAATCAAATGGTACAAAATTTAGGCGGTTTATCGTTAGGTGCACAAAAGTCAGTTCAGCTTTTACAGGTAGGTAAAACATTGTATTTAGTTGGGGTCGGAGAAGACGTTCAGCTTTTACGAGAAATTACAGATCCTGAAGAAGTTGAAGCTCTTTTAGCCCTATATAACGAAAGACAAGAATTTGCAGCAACATCACCGTATATTGCAGAAGTATTTTCTAAGTTTAAGAGAAAAGATAGCGCGAAGGTGCAAAATGAGCAGCAAAAGCAGGATTCATTTGGCAATCTATTCGAAAAAAAGCTATCAGAAATAAAACAGGAGCGTAGTGATGAGATAGAGAGATGGAAGCAGAAGGAGAAGGATGGTAAATGAATGATTTAATCAATATTTTTTCCAACAGCGATCCAACGAATGTCTCTACATCTGTAAAGCTCTTACTGTTACTAACAGTTTTATCACTTGCACCAAGTATTTTAATTTTAATGACATCCTTTGCTCGTATAGTCATAGTCTTATCATTTGTGCGTACAGCATTGGCAACACAGCAAATGCCACCAAATCAAGTGATCATTGGGCTGGCACTATTTTTAACATTTTTTATCATGGCACCAACCTTTCAAGAGGTCAATAAAGAGGCATTACAACCATTGTTTGCTGAAGAAATTGGTATAGAAGAAGCCTATGACCGTGCTAGTGTGCCATTTAAAGAGTTTATGAGTAAGCATACTAGGCAAAAAGATCTTGATTTATTTTTAACATATAATCAAGCAGAAAAACCAGCATCAGTGGAGGAAATCCCACTGACTATGCTTGTACCTGCCTTTGCTTTAAGCGAAATTAAAACAGCATTTCAAATTGGTTTTATGATTTTTATTCCATTCCTAGTGATCGATATGATTGTTGCAAGTACATTAATGTCGATGGGGATGATGATGTTACCGCCAGTAATGATTTCATTGCCATTTAAAATATTATTATTTGTACTGGTTGATGGCTGGTATCTCGTTATGAAATCGTTACTACAAAGTTTTTAGGGGATGATACAGTATGACAGGTGAGTTGGTTATTTCCATTGCAGAGCGTGCTATAATGATTATCCTTCTAACAAGCGGTCCGCTACTATTAGTTGCTTTAATCTCGGGTTTAGCGGTAAGTATCTTTCAAGCCACAACTTCGATACAAGAGCAAACGTTAGCATTTGTACCAAAAATTATTGCTGTCTTAGTGGCCATCGTATTCTTTGGCCCTTGGATGCTATCTCAAGTTACAAGCTATGCGAGAGACATATTCGAGAATTTAACGCGTTATATAGGGTGAGTACATGAATGAATTAATTCCTCATTTAACGGTTTTCTTATTAGTGCTTGTACGTGTCTCAGCCTTTTTTGCTACGGTTCCTTTTTTTTCCTATAGAACCATTCCACCTCAAGTCAAAATTACTCTCGCACTGGTTTTAGCTTGGATGATGTACTATACAATTGATGTTGAGCCATTTGCATTCAATGATGATTACATATTATTAGTGGTGAAAGAAGCACTAGTTGGACTATTACTCGGTCTAATGGGCTATATCATCATGTCCGCAATTCAAATTGCAGGAAGCTTTATCGATTTTCAAATGGGTTTTGCCATTGCTAATATAATTGACCCGCAAACAGGTGCTCAAAGTCCATTAATCGGTCAGTTTTTTAATATGCTAGCACTGCTTTTATTGTTAGCGATTGATGGCCATCATATGATTCTTAATGGAATCTACTACAGCTATCAATTTTTCCCGATGGATCAATTCCCTAGTTTTATGAATGAAAACTTTCCTCAATTTATTATCACAACTTTCACAGCAGTTTTTGCCATAGCATTCCAGATGGCTGCTCCTGTTGTAGCGACCTTATTCTTGGTCGATTTAGCTTTAGGGATCACTGCAAAAACAGTACCGCAATTAAACATATTTGTTGTCGGTTTTCCTATTAAAATTGGTGTTAGTTTTTTAGTATTATTTACAATGATGGCCGTTATGATTCAAGTTATTCAAAAGCTTATTACGATTATGATTTATGGGATGCGTGATTTAATGGCCATTTTAGGTGGTGGATAATATGAGACTACTACTGAATTTAGAGCTACAATTTTTTGCGGGTGAAAAAACAGAAAAGGCAACCCCTAAGAAACGACAGGATGCTCGGAAAAAAGGGCAAGTTGTCAAGAGTCAAGATATTTCTAGTGCCATTGTAATGTTAATGGTATTTATCTTTTTGTTTTTCTTTGCAGGCTCTTTGCGTGACGAGCTATTAGCTTTTTTCAGGCAAACCTTTATTCATAACATACGCATCGAATCACTGACTATTGATAGTGTGATGCACCTATTTACAGAAACTTTGATTCAAATGGCTTTTATCATTGTGCCCATTATGGCAATTGCATTTGTCGGAGCACTTGCAGGTAACTTTTTGCAATTTGGTTTTCTTTTTACGTTAGAGCCAATGAAGTTTGATTTGAAAAAGATGGACCCTATTAAAGGGTTAAAAAAGATATTTTCTGTCAAAGCCATTGTGGAGTTAATAAAGTCTGTTTTAAAGATTGGTTTTATCGGAAGTGTTACAACAATTATTATTTGGTCAAATTTACCAGAAGTTTTGGCGTTATCGTTTAAAAGTCCATGGATGACGCTCATTACGGTAGGGAAGCTTGTTGGTATTATGGGTATAGCAGCTTCTTTAGTATTACTTTGTGTATCCGTTTTAGACTGGATGTATCAAAAACATGAGTATGAAAAAAATCTTAAAATGTCTAAGCAAGATATTAAAGATGAATATAAAAATAGTGAGGGTGACCCCCTAATCAAATCAAAAATCAAACAACGCCAACGTGAGATGGCGATGAGACGTATGATGTCAGAGGTTCCGAGTGCGGATGTAGTTATTACCAACCCTACTCACTATGCAATTGCCCTCAAATATAATGAGGACAGTATGGATGCTCCTCGTGTTATTGCGAAGGGGACAGACTTTATTGCTCAAAAAATTAAACTGATCGCCAAAGAACATGATGTAATAATGGTTGAAAATCGACCTTTAGCACGAGCTATGTATGACCAGGTAGAAATAGGCGATCAGGTACCAGAAGAATTTTTCAAAGCAGTAGCAGAGATACTCGCTTATGTTTACCGTATTAAGCGAAAAATTTAAGGCTTTTTGTAGGAGGGACACAAATGAAAGTTCGCGATATTGGGGTTTTAGGTGCGGTTATTTTAATCGTTGCGATGCTCATCATCCCTCTTCCTCCGTGGATGTTAAGTTTTTTAATTGTCATTAATATTACATTAGGATTAATTGTACTGCTCACAGCAATGAGTATGAAAGAAGCATTGGATTTTTCCATTTTTCCTTCGGTAATTTTACTATTAACTTTGTTCCGATTAGGACTAAGTGTTTCCACTACTCGTGCCATCTTAGCAAATGGAGATGCAGGTTCGGTCGTTGAAACTTTTGGTGATTTCGTAGTTGGAGGAAATATACTTGTTGGTTTAGTTGTCTTTTTAATTTTAGTGTTAATTCAGTTTATTGTTATTACAAAAGGTGCAGAGCGTGTAGCTGAAGTTGCAGCACGTTTCACACTTGATGCAATGCCTGGTAAACAAATGAGTATTGATGCTGACTTAAATGCGGGGATTATTTCCGAAAAGGAAGCACGTGAACGTCGTGAAAAAGTATCAGGAGAAGCCGACTTCTACGGAGCGATGGACGGTGCTACAAAATTCGTAAAAGGGGACGCCATTGCCTCGATGGTAATGGTTATTATCAACCTATTATTTGGTATCATCATTGGGGTTGTCCAAATGGGGCTTCCATTTGCGGAAGCAGCAACACATTTCTCTAAGCTAACTGTTGGAGATGGTATTGTATCCCAAATTCCTGCTTTACTTATTTCAACAGCCACTGGGATTGTTGTAACACGTGCATCTTCTAAAGGAAGTCTCGGCCAGGACATTACAGGTCAATTATTTGCCCAAGCTAAGCTGCTTTATGTAGCTGGTGGTACAATTGTATTACTTGGGTTATTTACACCAATTCCGGATTGGATCACACTTCCCATTGGGATTGCTCTAATAGCAGGAGCTTATATGATGGGTCGCAAGAAGCCAGAGGACGAAGAGGAATTACTTGAGATTGAAGAAGAAGTGGCTACTGACGGCATGAAGAGCCCTGAGAATGTTGTGAATTTATTAAATGTGGACCCAATTGAATTCGAATTTGGTTATGGATTAATTCCCTTAGTAGATGCCGCTCAAGGTGGGGATTTATTAGACCGTGTTATCATGATTCGTCGACAGCTTGCCTTGGAGTTAGGTATCGTGATCCCAGTAGTCCGTATTCGAGACAATATTCAGCTTCAACCAAATGAATATCGAATTAAAATAAAGGGGAACGAAATGGCACGAGGCGAACTTTTACTAGATCATTATTTAGCGATGAGTCCTGGAGACGATGATTCTATTGAAGGTATTGATACTGTCGAGCCATCATTTGGATTACCAGCTAAATGGATTACAGAGCAAGTAAAAGAGGATGCGGAAATGTATGGTTACACAGTTGTGGACCCACCAAGTGTGGTGTCAACACATTTAACTGAAATAATTCGAGCAAATGCTCATGAGTTATTAGGCCGTCAAGAGACAAAGCAGTTAATCGATCACTTACGCGAATCCCATCCAATTTTAGTAGAAGAATTAACACCTGCACCTTTATCTACTGGAGAAATCCAAAAGGTACTGGGTAAGCTTCTTCGGGAGAATGTATCAGTGCGTAACTTACCTATTATTTTTGAGACACTTGCAGACTATGCAAAATTAACGAGTGATACAGATATCTTAGCTGAATATGTGCGTCAAGCATTAGCTCGTCAAATTACAGCGCAATATGTTGGGGATAGTTCAGTATTAAAGGTGATTACGGTTTCAGGTAAAGTAGAAAAAATGATTGCTGATAGTATCCAACAAACGGATCACGGTAATTATTTAGCTATGGACCCACAAGATTCTCAAACAGTATTAGAAACTATTGCAGCGGAAGTAGAGCGTGTTTCGTTTATGGAGCAATCAGCTATTATATTATGCTCGCCAGCCGTTCGGATGTATTTACGACAACTAACGGAGCGTTATTTCCCACAAATTCCGGTTCTATCTTATAATGAATTGGATGCTTCGGTTGAAATTCAAAGTGTTGGGGTGGTGAATGTTCAATGAAAATGAAAAAGTATTATGCATCATCCATACCAGAGGCGATGAAGCAAGTGCGAGCAGAATTAGGTGAGGACGCAGTCATTTTAAATTCAAAAGTCGTCATCACAAAGAAATTTTTTGGCATGATAAAAAAGAAAAGTTTTGAAGTGGTTGCGGGTATTGATGCAATGGAGCCCCAGCAAGTGGCTTCAGTTCCAACACCAGCTGTACTGCCTGTAGTAAAAAAAGAGAATGCAAGGTTACAAGAGATTACAAATGCTATTCAAGCAAAAATGCATCAGGAACCACCCCTTGATGTAGCAGCAGTACATGAGGACGCTAGCATGTCAGAAGAATTGAGAAAAGAAATTGCTGATTTAAAATCATTAATGCAATCGATGCATAAAAAGACTACCCAAGCTCAATATCCCGATGAACTCTTACCCTTCATTGAATACTTAAGACAGCAAGAGCTAAGTGAAGAGCTCATCACAACGATAGGTGATGAGCTTTTTATGCATTTTAGAGAAGCATCCGAAATAAATTTTTCACAATGTAAATTGATAGCAAAAAATTTATTACGTAAGAAGCTAGAAGTACTTCCAGTCGGAGGATTATCCTACGAAAGAAAATATATAAACATTTTAGGGCCAACAGGGGTTGGTAAGACTACAACTATTGCTAAAATGGCTGCTAGAGCTGTGTTAGAAAAAAAGAAAAAGATTGGCTTTATTACGACAGATACTTATCGGATTGCGGCAATAGAGCAGCTTAAAACATATGCTGGTCTTTTACAAGCTCCTGTAGAAATTGCTTACAATGCAACAGATTTTGAACAAGCAATCCAGAGATTATCACATTTAGATTTGGTTTTTATTGATACAGCTGGTCGAAATTATAAAGAAGTCAAGTATGTTGATGATCTCCAACGCCTTATAAAATTCGATGATCATGCAGAATCTTATTTAGTGCTTGCAATGACAACGAAAGAAAGGGATATGGAGAATATTGTAGATCAATTTAAACAATTACCAATTCAAAAATTTATTTTTACAAAAATTGATGAAACAAATTCTATTGGCACAATGATCAATTTAATGATTAAATATAATAAAGGACTTGCTTACTATACGAATGGTCAAGAAGTACCAGAAGATATTGAAGAAGCTGATTTAGAAGCAGTACTTAATTTGTTTTTTCAAGGTGAAGAAAAATGAGAGACCAAGCTGAAGCATTACGCTTAAAAATGATGAAACAGCAAGGCGAACTAGGTAGAGCGATTGCAGTTGTAAGTGGCAAAGGTGGAGTAGGTAAAAGTAACTTCACAATGAACTTTGCCATGACTTTAGCCCAAAAGGGAAAAAGAGTTGTCATTGTAGACATGGATATTGGGATGGGGAATATCCATATCTTAATTGGGAAAAATGCTTCTTATAGTTTAAAAGATTACTTAGAAGGAAATAAGCTACTAGATGAGGTAATATTTGAAGGGCCTTACGATTTAAGGTATATTTCAGGTGGGTCAGGTATGACGAGTGTGCTTGATTGGTCTCCTAGTATGTTTGAACGACTTATTCAAGCATTTGAAGAACTTCAAAAAAACTATGATTATATTTTATTTGATATGGGCGCTGGTGCTACTAATTGGTCGTTAGATTTACTCACATCTATTGATGAAATTATCGTCATTTCAACAGCGGAACCTACTTCTATTACAGATGCGTACTCCATGATGAAATATATTCATGTTCGAGATCCAGATAAGCAGTTTCATATTCTCTGTAACCGCGCTTTCAGTAAAGAAGAAGGAGTAGAAACGAATGAACGTTTACAGTTAACAATGAAACGTTTTTTAGACAAAGAAACGATCATTCTTGGTTCATTACCTGAAGACCCTGTTGTGCGTAAGGCAGTGCGCGAGCAAGTGCCATTCTCACTTGCTTATCCAGACGCATTAATATCAAAGACATTGCAACTTATAGTCGTTCGTTTTATGGAGCAACGTGCGGGGGAAATACATGCACATGATCAAACAACGAAAAAATTTTTAACGAAACTTAGAAGTATTTTCTCGAAAGGGCGTGATTAATTGGACTTTTTGCATAAAAGCAAGCTTTTAGTTGTGGATGATTCTGCTTTTATGAGAAAGCTAATTAGTGACTTTTTTGTTGGCAACTCGAAGGTGGAAGTAGTTGGAACAGCTCGAAATGGAAAAGATGCGATCAAAAAGATACAATCGTTGAAGCCAAACGTTGTGACAATGGATATTGAGATGCCTGAAATGAATGGGCTCGATGCTTTAAAAGAAATTATGATACAATGTCCAGTTCCTGTAGTAATGCTCTCAAGTACCACTCAACGTGGGACAGAAAATGCAATTGCTGCAATTGAGGGCGGGGCAGTAGATTTTGTTGCCAAGCCGAGCGGGACCATCTCCCTTGATTTACATAAAATTCAAAATGAACTTGTGCACAAAGTGGAACAAGCTGCAACGGTGCCAATTTCCAAATTGAAAAAACCTTCTGGTAGTAAACGACAACAAGAACAAGTGACAAGGGTGAGTACCGTAATAAAGGAACCACAACAGCATGGACGAACAAATACGTCTACTAATGTTGTTTCTACTAAGGTAGCCGTAACTAAACCAATGGTAGAATGGAGTAAAATAGGAAAGAAGATTGTGTTAATTGGCACATCAACAGGAGGACCTCGCGCACTTCAGGAGGTTGTTACTAAAATTCCCAAGTCTATTCAAGCTCCTATATTAATTGTACAGCATATGCCTGCTGGATTTACTAAATCGCTTGCTAACCGACTTGATCAGCTAAGTGAAATTTCTGTTAAAGAAGCTGAACAGGGCGATATTTTGCAAAATGGAGTAGCTTATATTGCACCAGGTGGATATCATTTAAAACTTAGAAAAGTAGGGACAACTTTTGGCATTGTTCTTGATAATCAAGAAGCACCAAGATCTGGCCACCGACCTTCTGTAGATGTAATGTTCGAAGATGTTAGTCAATATAAAGATTTTGATAAAGTAGCAGTGATTATGACAGGTATGGGTCATGATGGCTCTAATGGTCTAAAAGCATTAAAAAATACTGGCAATGTCATTGCTATTGCAGAATCAGCTGAAACTTGCATTGTATATGGTATGCCAAAAGCAGCAGTAGAAACGCAACTTGTTGATGAAGTTGCAGATGTAGATGATATTGCACAAACAATAATGAAATATTTGCCTTAAAAGGGGTGTCCTCTTATGGAAGTCAATCAATATTTAGAGATGTTTATTGAAGAAAGTAAAGAGCATTTACAAGCGTGTAGTGAACATTTATTAGAATTAGAAAAAAATCCAGACGATTTGGCAATTGTTGGGGAAATATTCCGCTCTGCACACACATTAAAAGGTATGTCTGCCACAATGGGCTTCGAAGATTTAGCAGATTTAACCCATAAAATGGAGAATGTTTTAGATGCCATCCGTAACGAGAAGATTCATGTTACACCTGAAATTTTAGATGTCGTGTTTGAATCTGTTGATCATTTAGAAGAAATGGTAATGGATATTGCTAACGGTGGAGATGGTAAGCGTGATGTTTCCTCAACTGTCGCACAACTAAAGCGTATAGAACTAGGTGAGGAAGTAATACCAGAGGTGGTAGCAACGGTTGCTGCACCGGTTGTTGAAAGTGTATTAGAATATGATTCGTTTGAACAAACAGTCATTACACAATCGGCTGAACAAGGCTTTAATGCTTTTGAAATTTCAGTAACACTACGTGAGGATTGCCTTCTTAAGGCAGCGCGTGTATTTATGGTGTTTGAGATTTTAGAAAAAGATGGGGATGTCATTAAATCAAGTCCATCTGTTGAAAAGCTAGAAGATGAGCAGTTTGATCAACAATTTTATGTTGCTTTTGTCACAAAAACAACAGCTGAGGATATGCAGAAAAAGCTAATGAAAGTTTCTGAAGTTGATGAGGTTATTGTGACTACAATTGACCAAAGGAAATTTAGTGAAAAAGTATTTGAAGCGCACCAAGAAGTAGCAGCAACTGCAACAGCAGTGGCTGAGGTAGCCGCAATACCAACAAATACGCCTGCTGCTAAAGCCGAGCCTGTTGCAAAACCTGCTAAAGAAGCTACACCTTCCAAGGCTGACAAAAATCATGCACCTGTAGGTAATAAAACAATTCGTGTAAATATTGAACGTCTAGATATTTTAATGAACTTGTTTGAAGAGCTTGTCATTGATCGTGGTCGATTGCAATCTATCTCTACTGAAGTAAATCATGGCGAACTAAATGAAACAGTAGAGCGTATGAGTCGTGTGATGGGTGATTTGCAAACTATTATTTTAACAATGCGAATGGTACCTGTAGAAACAGTTTTCAATCGTTTCCCGAAAATGATTCGTCAGCTATCACGTGATTTAAATAAGAAAATCAACCTTGAAATTATTGGTGCTGAAACCGAACTAGATCGTACAGTAATTGATGAAATTGGAGATCCGCTTGTTCACTTGATTCGTAATTCTGTGGATCATGGCATTGAGAATCCAACTGCTCGTCGTGCAAAAGGCAAGCCTGAAGAAGGAACGGTCGTATTGCGTGCCTATCATAGCGGAAATTACGTTTTTATTGAAATTGAAGACGATGGCGCGGGCATAAATCGAGAAAAAGTATTAGCGAAAGCTATTTCAAAAGGTATTGTTACACAAGAACAATCCTATTCAATGTCTGATAAACAAATTAATGAGCTTATTCTAGCTTCAGGCTTCTCCACTGCAGATGTTATTTCAGATGTATCTGGTCGTGGAGTAGGTTTAGATGTTGTAAAAACAACGATTGAATCACTAGGTGGCAATATTTCAATTGAATCAACACAGGATGTTGGATCCATCTTCTCGATTCAATTACCACTGACATTATCAATTATTTCAGTTATGCTTGTGGAGATTGAAAAGGAAATTTATGCAATTCCACTATCTTCTATTATTGAAACATCTATTATCCGTTCATCAGAGATTATGAATGCGCATAATCAAAAAGTAATCGACTTCCGTGGCAAAGTTGTGCCGTTGGTATTCTTAGAGGAAATCTTTGAGGTACCTCGTCAAGAGCATCAAGATGAAGAATTCCACTCAGTAGTGATCGTCCGTAAAGGTGAAAAACTTGCTGGTTTAGTGGTGGATTCATTCATTGGCCAACAAGAAATTGTCTTGAAGTCTTTAGGAAATTACTTAACAAATATCTTTGCCATTTCAGGAGCAACAATCTTAGGCAATGGTAAAGTAGCCTTAATTGTAGATTGCAACGCACTAATTAAATAAGGTGAATGAATAAGAGAGGTGTAAAGTATGACAAATGCAGTGGAGCAAGAAAGTATTAAAGTAATAGTTTTTCAGTTAGCAGATAAAGAATATGCAATTCCAGTGTCCCATGTTCAAGGAATTGAGAAATTAATGCATATTACTCGTGTACCGAAAACAGCGAAATACGTAAAAGGTGTAATCAATCTACGAGGTGTTGTCACACCAATTGTGGATTTACGTGAACGTTTTGAATTACCTATTTCTGAACATGAAGAAACAACACGCATTATTATTATTTCATTAGAAGATATGGAAGTAGGCTTTGTAGTGGATTCCGCTAACGACGTTATCGATATTCCTGCAAGTGCTATTGAACCGCAACCAGAAGTCGTTGGCTCACTTGAAGAAGAATTTATTTCAGGCGTTGCTAAAGTAGAGAAGCGATTATTAATCTTATTACATTTAGAAAAAGTATTAAATCCACTAAAGTAGGGATCGATAATGACATTTAATCAAAAAATTACATCACTACATTTAGATGTATTAAAGGAGATTGGAAACATCGGTGCTGCGCATGCCGCGACAGCACTTTCCAATTTACTTGGGAAAAAAATTGATATGCGTGTTCCAAAGGTAGAGATGGTGTCCTTTAACGATATGATGGAGTTGGCTGGCGGATCAGAAAACGTAGTTGTTGGCATTTACCTTCGTATTGAAGGTGATGCAGAGGGAAGTATGTTCTTTATTTTACCTATCGAACAAGCAAACCGCTTTATACGTCGGCTTATTTTCGATGACTCTTTTGACTTTAAAAAACGACCTGTTTCAGAGTTAGGTTTATCAGCTATGCAAGAAATGGGTAATATTTTATCGGGCTCCTATTTATCTGCCTTATCGGATTTTACTAATTTAAAAATTTATCCAACTGTGCCAGGTCTAAGTGTTGATATGTTTGGAGCTATAATAAGCATTGGTTTAATAGAATTATCTCATGTCAGTGATAATGTTATTGTGATAAATACATCCATTTTTGAAGAAGGTGTGGAAGACCATGAAACGGTGAGGGGCCATTTCTTCCTACTACCAGATCCTGACTCGTTTGATGCCATTTTTAAAGCATTAGGGGTTTCGTGATATGTTAACCAATAGTAGTGGACAAGTGATTAAAGTGGGAATTGCACAAATGGATGTAGTAAAGCTACCTAACACGATTCGAACTTCTGGTCTTGGTTCATGTGTTGGTGTTATTTTGTATGATGAGTCAAAAAAAATTGCTGGTTTAATCCATGTGATGTTACCAGATTCAAGTTTAGGAAGAGCTGAGTCAATCAATGTCGCGAAATTTGCAGATTCAGGGATTGCTGCAATGATTGATTTACTAAAGTTAGAAGGCGTTCAAAAATTTAAACTCAAGGCAAAAATTGCAGGGGGTGCGCAGATGTTCCAATTTACTTCCGACAAAGATACAATGCGTATTGGTCCCCGTAATGTAGAAGCTGTCAAAAATGAATTAAAGAGGCAGGGCATCCCTTTAGTGGCCGAGGATACTGGTGGAAATAGTGGTAGAACGATTGAATTTAATCCTGCAACGTCGATATTACATATCCGAACAGTTAACCAGGGAGTGAGTGAAATCTAATGTTTGGTTCTATATTTTACAATCTATGGGGAGCATTAATTGCCTTTTCTATTTATTTTTTTAGTACATTTCAAAAACCATTTACGCCTCTGCGAATCCTGATTGGCTCTTTTATTGTAGCAATCATCGCATTTTTTGTAATGTTTATTGTACGTTTTCTAATTGCTTACATCTTGTTTACACCAGAGGAAGATGAGGAAGCAGTTGAAGTCGATAGAGAAGAAAAGGAACTTGAATCAATAGAAGGCGTAAAACAAGAAGTGCCAATAGCTAATTCCACGGTTGAATTTCAAGATGAAAATTCCGAGGAAATTGCACAAGTAGTAAGAACGATGATGAATCGAGAAGAAGATCAACAAGTAAATGCGTAAAAGTAAGAGTCGTGACTAACGACTCTTTTTTATTTTGGCTTTGGAGTTTGTAGTATACGAAAAACTTAAGTGAAATTAATTATTTTTATATTATTCATATATATAGTCCTCATGTTAGCATATTTATACAAAGGAAATAGCTTTAAATCTAAAAACTCCAAAATATAAAAATGTAGCTTGTCCGGGGAATTTATCAACTGAAAAGATATTGATTATGGCACCATTTACTGGTCTTGTAAGAGAAACACCTCAGACGGCAGTGCTTAGTTTTTCACAGGAGGATGTATTGGCAGTAGCATATTTCCAATAAATGGTCCATTTCAATATATAAAAAGAAAAGAGAATTTCGCTTTTTCTAGGAGGGGAACGACATGAAATCTCATGACTTTATGAAACAAGCACTTGAGTTAGCTAAAGAAAATGAAAGAACAAAACATGGTGCTCCTTTTGGTGCAATTGTAGTTAAAAATGGACAGATTATTGGCTCTGGTGTAAATGAGGTTGCAATCACCAATGATTTGACGAATCATGCAGAGATTCAAGCAATCCGTCAAGCTTGTCACGCACTGAAAACGACCAATTTAGAAGGTTGTGAAATGTATGCAAGTACAGAACCTTGTCCTATGTGTTTGAGTGCCATTTACTATTCTAAAATTTCTACAGTTTATTATTTTAATGCTAGTAATCCTAGTCAAGATTATATCTATCATGAACTTTCTTTACCCCATCAGGAGAGGGCCATTCAAATGGTTCATCTAGCTATCAATCTTTAATAAATTTCGGGAGGTTCAATCAATGATACCAACAGCGTATTGGCTAACAAATGTACGATTAGAAACAGGATATCATTACGATAATGGGGTCGTTATAGGAACAAAAACTGCACTTTTTAATGTACAAGTAGAAAGTGGTGAAATAAACCAAATTCTTAGCGTAGATCAGCCTTTAAAAACTGATTTGCCTAAGCGAGATGCACATGGTTACTTAATGCTCCCTTCTTTTAGAGATATGCATATTCATATAGATAAAACCTATTTTGGTGGACCATGGAAGGCTCCTTCGATTCCCACAGAAGGTCTTATTACAAGATTAAAAGAAGAAGAGATTCTACTGCCAAGCTTATTGCCTGTTGCAGAGGAACGAGCAAAAAAGTTACTAGATTTGCTCATACATGCAGGATCAACACATATTCGTACGCATTGTAATATTGATCCATTTATTGGGTTGAAAAATTTAGAAGCAGTCTTAAGAGCTAAAGAGGCTTACAAAGATAAAGTTGATATAGAGGTTGTCGCTTTCCCACAACATGGCCTCTTACGTAGTAAATCCATTTCTTTAGTAAGAGAAGCTTTGCGAAGTGGAGCGTCTCTAGTAGGCGGTGTAGACCCTGCATCGATTGATGAAAATATAGAAAAATCCTTACAAACGGTGATGGAATTAGCGGTTGAAGCTGATTCAAATGTTGACTTGCATATCCATGATCCTGGTCATCTTGGTATTTTTACCTTTAAACGATTAGCTGCATTAACGGAGGAAGCGGGTTGGCATGGCCGAGTGACAATTAGTCATGCCATGGCCTTAGCCGATGTTTCAACTAATGAAGCAAGTGAAGTGGCAGCGTTACTAGCTCATCACGGTATTGACATTACTTCGTCTGTTCCATTGGATCATACCATTCCTATTCCGTTATTAGATCAAAAAGGTGTTCAAATCTCTTTGGGTGAAGATAGTATTACAGATCACTGGTCCCCGTTTGGTATAGGTGACAGCCTAGAAAAACTAGGCACGCTAGCTGAACGCTTTGGCTTAAGTGATGAACGTTCACTTAGTCAAAGTCTAAAGTATATTGCTGGCGGCATAACACCTTTAAACAAGGATGGACAGCCCCAATGGCCGAAAATTGGAGATATGGCGAATGTCGTGTTTGTAGATGCAACTTGCTCAGCAGAAGCAGTTGCAAGAAGAGCAAGAAGAGTGGCGGTGCTCTTTACAGGGAAAATAGTTGCGGGTGAGCTTTAATTTTTGAAGAAGAAAGGATAAATCTGAAATGAATTCTACTTTTTGGTTAACAAATGTACGTCTTGAAACAGATTATCACTTTGAAAACGACACGATTACTAAAACGAACTCGGCTTGTTCTCATCTATTCATTAAAGATGGGAAAATTGCAGAAATAGTTTCTGCTGATAGCCTATTAGATGATGATTATCCAAAAAAAGATATGAAACAGCTATTAGCACTACCTTCATTTATAGAAAAACATTGTCATTTGGATAAAACTCTGTTGAGCGACAAATGGCGGGCAGTTACACCAGTGAATAATATTTTTGAACGTTGTGAAATTGAAAAAGAGGTACTTCCAACCTTACATACAACTACGCAACAACGCGCTGAGAAACTACTTAGTCGTTATGTCCAGTTTGGAGTTACACATGTACGTACGCATGTGGATTTATATCCTGAGGTAGGGTTGAAAAATTTAGAAGAGGTTCAAAAAGCTTTACAAAATTTTGAAGGAAAGTTGTCTTATGAAATCGTTGCCTTTCCTCAACATGGTCTATTACGAACAAAGGCAACCAATTTAATAAGGGAGGCTCTACGTTTTGGGGCAGGATTTGTAGGAGGTGTCGATCCAGCTACTGTGGATGGAGATATTGAGGCTTCCTTACAACAAATGGTGGAACTCGCTGTTGAAGGAAACGCAGGGATTGACTTGCATCTGCATGACCCAGATCAATTGGGTACTTTTACAATGAAGAGATTAGCCCAATTAACAAAGGAAGCTGGTTTACAAGGCAAAGTAGCCATTAGCCATGCCTTTGGGCTAGGAGATGTTTCACACTCTGAGGCAGAAGAAATGGCGGACATCTTACGTGATGCAGGTATTACGATTGTGACGAGTGTCCCCCTGCGTAGAAAGTTTCCACCTGTTGGTTTATTACACAGTAAAGGAGTACCCGTTGCAATTGGGTGTGACAATATCTTTGATGTTTGGTCCCCATTTGGTAACGGAGATTTATTAGAACGAGCTGGTCGTTTGGCAAAAAGCTCAGGTTGGGGAGATGAACGCTCATTAGCCCAAACCCTTCAATTTATTACAGGGGGAAAAATCCCACTCAATCAATCAGGTGAGCAAACATGGCCAAAAGTGGGAGATAGTGCAAATATGGTGTTTGTGGAGGCTTCTTGCTCTGCTGAAGCAATTGCTCGAAGATCTCTACGTAAGGCAACTATATTCAATGGAAACTTTGTCTCTAGTTCGATTTAAAGCATAATTTATTATAAAGAGTGTTTTTTTTTATTGGGTATTATTGCTCTTTTGTTTAATTTGTTCTTTGCTCTACAGTAGTGCTAAAACTAAATCAAAAGAATTCAGTAACTTCTTAGTAAAAGCTTAATCATATCCAACTGTATCCAAGTGTCATTACACAATGAGGATACAGTTTTTCTATGTCTTTCAAAAACAAAGGAATATATTAGAGACTAAGAGAAACAAATGAAATTATAGTCGATTCTTGTTATAATATAGGAAAGATGGCAACTGCTTATCGGGCTTTAACGATTCAGGCTCACGTCTAGATTAGCTTAAATGTGGATTTTTATAAAAAACAACTAAGAAATCCTGTTGAATGATAAATTTTAAGAGCGCAAGTAGTCGTTAGTAAACAGGCGTGAAAAAGCGTTTTTTAGAGAGGTGGATTTCATGACACAACCAATTCTGAACGATGAGCAAAAACTGTGGAATCGCTGGATACATGAGCGTGATCCCGATGCTGGTGATTTACTTATAAAAAAATACATTTCTTTAGTATCTTATCATGTCCAACGTATTGGTGCAGGTCTGCCCAAAAGCGTATCACGAGACGATTTAACGAGCTTAGGGATGGTAGGACTTTTTGATGCATTAAATAAATTTGACATTAACAGAGATTTAAAATTTGATACATATGCTTCGTTTAGAGTAAGAGGAGCCATCATCGATGGTTTACGAAAAGAAGACTGGTTACCACGGTCAGCGCGTGAAAAAGCCAAAAAATTAGATGCACAAATTGAACAACTAGAACAAAAATATATGCGTCATGTAACACCTGAGGAACTTGCGGAGCATATGGAAGTATCTGTTGAAGATGTTTATCAAACTGTGCAAGAGCATTTTTTTTCAAATGTTCTTTCTATTAATGAACAACAGGACCAAGAAGAAACAGATGGCAAGTCATTTGTCATACGAGACGATACAACAAAAACACCTGAGCAAGCTATCATTAAATCAGAATTGTTAGATGATCTTGCGGAAAATATTCAGAAACTCAATGAAAAAGAACAGCTTGTCCTTAGTTTATTTTACACGGAGGAGTTAACCTTGACAGAAATTGGTGAAATGCTTGAACTATCAACCTCTCGTATTTCACAAATTCATTCAAAAGCGCTATTAAAGCTACGAAAGCTATTATCTAGTGAAATGATTAATGCGTAAATATCCTTGAGGGAGAGATTCCAATGAGTTTAAAAGGTGTCGAGTTACAGATTGCTATTCCAAAAACATTTGAAGCAGGAAAAATGGTTGATCAGGCACAGCAGCAAGTATTGGCTCAACAAGCACATGCAAATGAAGCATTAAAAAAAGAAGTAGAGCGCAAACAAAAAATTGTCAACACATCAGAAGGTATGGATGAAATTAGTGAGGATGAAGATGCAGGTGGTGAGTATTTAACAGGGATTCATAAAAAGAAAAAAAAGGATCAACAAGAAAAACAGGCACAACATCCGTTTAAAGGGAATTTCGTGGATTTTAGTGGATAGGAGTTTACAATGACAACCATTCTAATAGCGGTGCTATTCTTTTTACAGCTAATTTCATTTTACTTTCTTATCATTTTAAATACAAAGTTAGCAAAGTTTAAAGATTTGGAAAAGAAGCAAGAACGTTTAATGAGAGAAATGGACGACACCATTAGTGTGTATTTAGCTGAAATGAAAGATGAAAATGACCGTCTTATTAAAGAGCTACAAAGTGTCTCACAGTCGGAAATAGCTGCTAGTAGCTTGCATCAAACGGAACAATATATGACACCTCAGGAGCAGCCAACTTTGCCTGTAGTACACGAGGTGAAAAGTGATAGTTCTCTATCTTTAGAGAAAGATGCACGTATCTATGTACCTAAAAATATTGTCGCAAATGCTTATTCACGTCAGCAACATACAAGCTCGAAAATGGTGAAAACAGCTCCACCTCTAAAAGTGGAGGAGCAAAAAGAAGCTGAAAAATTGCTGACAGTGGAACAACAGGCTCTAGAATTAGCAAAACAGGGAAAATCACCAGAGGAAATAGCTAAACAACTGCAAAAGGGTAAAACAGAAATCGAGCTTTTACTGAAATTCCATCACTAAATTGTTGCGAATCGTTAAAAGCTATGATATAGTTGCAAATGGTGTTATTACTACACACGCATTTTGATGCAGTAAGTGGTGCTCTAAGATTAGGGTAGCTTGTTGTAGATGATAAATGCGGAGGATAAAAACCAAACATATTAGGAGGAAATTCACATGTCAGTAATTTCTATGAAACAATTACTTGAAGCTGGTGTACATTTCGGTCACCAAACTCGTCGTTGGAACCCAAAAATGAAGAAATATATCTTCGTTGAACGTAACGGGATCTACATCATCGACTTACAAAAAACTGTTAAAAAATTAGAGGAAGCTTATGACTTCATGCGTCAAGTTGGTCAAGACGGTGGTAAAGTTCTTTTCGTTGGTACGAAAAAACAAGCACAAGAAGCGATCAAAGATGAAGCTGAACGTTCAGGCAACTACTACATCAACCAACGTTGGTTAGGTGGTACTCTTACAAACTTCGGTACAATTCAAAAACGTGTTGCACGTATGAAACAAATCGAAAAAATGGAAGAAGAAGGAACTTTCGAAGTTCTTCCTAAAAAAGAAGTAATCCAACTTAAAAAAGAACACGAACGTCTAATCAAATTCTTAGGCGGTATCCGTGATATGCACGATCTTCCAGACGTAATGTTCGTGGTTGACCCACGTAAAGAACGTATTGCGGTTGCAGAAGCTCGTAAATTAAACATCCCTCTAGTAGGTATTGTTGATACTAACTGTGATCCAGATGAAATCGACTACGTAATCCCTGCTAATGATGATGCTATTCGCGCTGTTAAACTTTTAACTGCTAAAATGGCTGACGCTTTAATCGAGTCAAAACAAGGTGAAGAAGAAGCTCCAGCTGTAGAAGCTGCTGCTGAGTAATTCACGTTTACAAAAAGGTGATAAGTGGCTCAAAACCCTTATCACCTTTTTTAGAACCTATCATTAAATTATGTTCAACCAATTTGAGGAGGAAACACTAAATGGCAAACATTACTGCACAATTAGTAAAAGAATTACGCGAAAAAACTGGCGCTGGAATGATGGATT
Organism: Lysinibacillus sp. LK3; assembly: GCF_001043675.1. Taxonomy (NCBI): domain Bacteria; kingdom Bacillati; phylum Bacillota; class Bacilli; order Caryophanales; family Bacillaceae; genus Lysinibacillus; species Lysinibacillus sp. LK3. The sequence continues at coordinate 257,532 of NZ_LDUJ01000007.1, read as the reverse complement.
GTAAAAAAGCGTTAGTACAAACTGATGGCGACTTAGAAGCTGCAATCGATTTCCTACGTGAAAAAGGTCTTTCTTCAGCTGCTAAAAAAGCTGACCGTATCGCTGCAGAAGGTACAACTTATATTTTAGAACAAGGTAACGAAGCAATCATCCTTGAAGTAAATGCTGAAACTGACTTTGTTGCGAAAAACGATAAATTCCAAGTATTAGTTGCATCTTTAGCTGAGCAATTACTTGCTGCTAAACCTGCATCAGTTGAAGCTGCTTTAGAGCTTGCAAATGCTGAAGGCGTAAAAATTGTAGATCAAATCTCAACTGCTATTGCAACAATTGGAGAAAAAATTACACTTCGTCGTTTCGAAATTAAAACAAAATCTGATGCAGATGCATTCGGTTCATACTTACACATGGGTGGCCGTATCGGTGTATTAGTAACTTTAGAAGGCTCTACTGATGCAGCAGCTGCTAAAGATGTTGCTATGCACATTGCAGCAATCAACCCAACTTATGTTTCTCGTGATGAAGTTTCTGCTGAAGAAGTTGAACGTGAGCGTAAAGTATTAACTGAACAAGCTCTTAACGAAGGTAAACCAGAAAACATCGTTGCAAAAATGGTTGAAGGCCGTCTTGGTAAATACTTCGAAGATGTTTGCTTACTTGACCAAACTTTCGTTAAAAACTCAGATCAAAAAGTACGTGATTTTGTAGCTTCAACTGGTGGTTCTGTAAACGGCTTTGTACGTTACGCTGTTGGTGAAGGTATCGAAAAACGTGAAGATAACTTTGCAGAAGAAGTAATGAGCCAAGTTAAAGGTAACTAATTTAGCTTGCATTTGATTCTAATCAAATAATATCTAGATTATCTAGACAAAAAAATGGGGAACACAACATAGCGTGTTCCCTATTTTTCCGAAGTGAATGAAAAAATGAAGATAATTTTCTATTCTGCCTTATTCACAACTAGCAATTATTGTTAGATATACTATAATGGAAAAGGGAATAGGGATGTTTTAAATAAAGTCTTACGGAGGTTTACAATGAGTGTACCGCAATATAAACGAGTAGTTATTAAACTAAGTGGTGAAGCGTTAGCTGGAGAAGCGGGCTTCGGTTTATCACCAAAAATAATCAAGTCTGTTGCAGAAGAAGTAAAAGAAGTAGTAGATCTTGATGTAGAAGTTGCTGTTGTTGTAGGTGGCGGTAATATATGGCGTGGGAAAATAGGTAGTGAAATGGGAATGGATCGTGCTGCTGCGGACTACATGGGCATGCTGGCAACCGTAATGAACTCCCTAGCTTTACAAGATGCACTTGAAAAATTAGGCATTGAAACACGTGTTCAATCTTCTATTGTGATGACTCAAGTAGCGGAGCCATACATTCGTCGTAAAGCAGTTAGACATCTTGAGAAAAAGCGTGTCGTTATCTTTGCAGCAGGGACAGGTAATCCGTTCTTCTCTACTGATACGACTGCCGCATTACGAGCAGCAGAAATTGATGCTGATGCAATTTTAATGGCTAAAAACAATGTCGATGGCGTTTATTCAGCGGATCCTAAAGTGGATGAGACAGCCATTAAATATGATACACTCACATACTTAGACGTTATCCAACAAGGCTTACAAGTAATGGATTCAACGGCTTCAACTTTATGTATGGATAACGATATCCCGCTAATTGTTTTCTCAATTACGGAGCCGGGTAACATTAAACGTGCTGTACAAGGCGAAAAAATCGGAACAGTTGTTAGGAGGAATGTATAATGGCTAAACAAGTTTTAGAACAAGCTAAAGAAAAAATGAACAAAACAATCGCAGCTTTCTCACGCGAACTAGCATCTATTCGTGCAGGTCGTGCGAATGCATCTCTATTAGATCGTATTTCGGTTGATTACTATGGAGCAGCAACACCAATTAACCAACTTGCGGGTGTTTCTATACCTGAAGCTCGTTTATTAGTAATTACACCTTACGATAAATCTATTTTAGGTGATATTGAAAAAGCAATTATGAAATCAGATATTGGTATCACACCAACAAATGATGGTTCTGTCATTCGTCTTATGATTCCTGCTTTAACAGAAGAGCGTCGTAAGGATCTAGTAAAACAAGTGAAAAAAGAAGCGGAAGATGCAAAAATTGCTGTACGTAATGTTCGTCGTGATGCAAATGATGATTTGAAAAAACTTGAAAAAGCTGGCGAAATCACAGAAGACGATCTACGTGGCTATGGAGAAGATATTCAAAAGTTAACAGATGAATTCATTGTGAAAGTAGATCAAGTAGCGAAAGATAAAGAAAAAGAAATTTTAGAGGTGTAAATAAACCTTTTACACGTCTATGATGGAACTTTTTGATGAGATGAAGGCGTCCTATACTTAACAGGACGTCTTTTCTCTTTATTATTCATAGCCAAATTGCTTACTCAAATAGAGAGCATGTATGAATGTGAAAAGGTCATTAATGATACAATCATCATTATTTAACAAACTCATTCTTTAATATGTGTATAGTTCTAAAATAAGCTAGTACATACATAGTCAATTTAGAGGGAAAAAAAAGACAAAAGGCGCTTTTGTTTGTTATGATAGGTTAGTATACGTCCGATTAGTTGTAGTGGGGGAGTTAGCATGTTTAAAAAGCTATTAGGTAAACAAATAAATATGGATACACTATCATTGGAGGAGCGTGTGGCCCTAGCTAAAAGCGAGCCGATTCCTGCCCATGTAGCGATTATTATGGACGGAAATGGACGTTGGGCGAAGAAAAGAGCTATGCCACGTGTGGCTGGTCATCATGAAGGAATGAAGACGGTGCGTAAGGTGACGAGATTTGCATCAGACTTGGGTATTAAAGTCTTAACTGTCTATGCATTTTCCACTGAAAATTGGAAGAGACCAAAACCTGAGGTAGATTTTCTTATGCGGCTACCTGTTGAGTTTTTAGGTTCCTTTTTACCAGAAATGATGGAGCGTAATGTACGTGTCGAAATGATTGGAGACCCATCTTTATTACCTGCCCATACACAAAAAGCGTTGTATGAGGCAATGGAAGAAACGAAGCATAATACAGGGCTTATTTTAAATTTTGCACTGAATTATGGTAGTCGTTCTGAAATGGTCAATGCCATGAAAATGATGCTTCAAAAAGTGCAGGACGGTCAATTAACGATGCAAGACATAACAGAAGATTGCTTAACATCTCATTTAATGACGGCCCATTTACCTGAACCAGATCTTTTAATTCGTACAAGTGGTGAAGTGCGATTAAGTAACTTTATGCTATGGCAGCTCGCCTATACAGAATTTTGGTTTACAGATACATTGTGGCCAGATTTTAGTGAGGAAAACTTACTCGAAGCGGTGGAAAACTATCAGAAACGTAATCGCCGTTACGGTGGGTTGAAGGGAGAAGAAACAACTTGAAACAAAGAATTATTACCGCAATAATTGCAGCAGCACTTTTTATCCCATTCGTTATTTATGGAAAAGTACCATTTGCCTTACTTGTGCTAGCAATGGCTATTGTCGGTTTTTATGAAATACTTAAGATGAAAGGGATTTCCATCTTATCTGTGCCTGGCTTCTTAGGACTGATCACTTTAATTTTACTGGTTATCCCGAAAGACTGGAGTGAAAGGGTTGTAGAATTAATAGGCTATTCGTCTAATCTAATGGTAGTCTATGGTCTAATGATGCTACTTCTTATTTACGTGGTTTTAGTAAAAAATAAAATTACTTTTGACGAAGTTGGCTTTATTTTATTAGGCGCATTTTATGTGGGATTAGGATTCCATTATCTAATTGAAACTAGAAATGTTGGATTAGAGTATGTTGTCTATTGCTTATTAGTTGTTTGGACAACGGATTCAGGTGCATATTTTGTAGGTAGAAAATTAGGGAAAAATAAGTTATGGCCAGAAATTTCACCTAAGAAAACGATCGAAGGCTTTATAGGTGGAATAGTCATTGCTGTTATTTTTGCAGTAGGTATGCAACTCATTTACCCATTCGCAAATGGTTATATATCACTTGTTTTTGTAACGATTTTTGCCTCAATTATTGGTCAAATGGGCGATTTGGTAGAATCTGCTATTAAACGTCACTTTGATGTAAAAGATTCAGGCAATATTTTACCAGGGCATGGAGGAATTTTAGATCGCTTTGATAGTCTATTATTTGTCGTGCCTCTACTTCATTTTTTACATTTATTTGGTAATTGAAAAGACATTTTGCTAAATCATTTGCTTAGATAGAAAAAGGGGACAATTTGTTGTGAAAAAAATTAGTTTATTAGGTGCAACTGGTTCAATTGGTTGGCAAACCTACGATATCTTAAAAGAACAACGTGATGCTTTTCAATTAGTAGCTTTTTCATCAGGAAAGAACCTAGAGAAAACGAGAGAAATGATTGAAACATTAAAGCCCGAATTAGTTTCTGTGCAATTAGAAGAAGACGCACTAACACTAGCTAAAGAGTTTCCAAATATCCAATTTACGTTTGGAGCAAAAGGACTTGTAGAGGTCGCAACACATCCAGATTCGACTGTACTTGTCAATGCTGTGCTTGGAAGTGTAGGCCTTGAATCAACATTAGCAGCCATTCGTATGGGCAAAACGATTGCTATTGCTAATAAAGAAACGCTTGTAACTGCTGGTCATTTAGTGATGGCAGAGGCCAAAAAATACAAAGTAGCCATCTTGCCTGTAGATAGTGAGCACTCTGCCATCTTCCAATCGATGAATGGTGAGAATCCGAAAAATATCGAACGTTTGATTATTACCGCTTCTGGTGGTAGCTTCCGTGATAAAACACGAGAACAATTAAAACACGTGACGGTCGCAGATGCACTGAATCATCCAAACTGGTCTATGGGTGCAAAGATTACGATAGATTCCGCTACAATGATGAATAAGGGATTAGAAGTCATTGAAGCACATGTTTTATTTGATATGCCTTATGATAAAATAGATGTACTTTTGCATAGAGAAAGTATTATTCACTCTCTAGTTGAGTATCATGATACTAGTGTTATTGCTCAGCTAGGTACACCCGATATGCGTGTGCCAATCCAATATGCTTTAAGCTACCCAGACCGTATACCATTACAAAATGGTCAGCGACTAAATTTAGCGCAAATTGGTCAACTACATTTTCAAGAGATGGACTTTGAGCGATACCCTGCTTTGCGTTTAGCGTATGAGGCTGGTCGTATGGGTGGTACGATTCTGACAGCAATGAATGCAGCAAACGAAGCGGCAGTTGCAGCCTTTTTACAAGGGAAAATCACATTCCTTGAAATTGATGAGACGATTGAACGTGTGATGCAGGCACACCAAAACATTGCAGTACCAGATTTACAAACCATATTACATGTGGATAGTGAGACAAGAAAAATAGTGTTAGACATGGTAAAATAACGAAAGCACTGTATCGTTAACTAATCGCTATTAAAGGTGGGGTATTATGCAAACAGCCATTGCATTTATATTAATATTTGGTATGCTCGTCTTCTTCCATGAACTTGGACATTTCTTATTCGCCAAACGTGCAGGTATCTTAGTACGTGAATTTGCGATCGGAATGGGTCCCAAAATTTATGGAAAAACGCATGGTGAAACAATGTATACTATTCGATTATTACCAATCGGGGGATACGTACGTATGGCCGGCGAGGATATGGATGGCACGGAATTACAGCCAGGCTACCGAATAGGGCTTATTGTGAATGAAGATAATATTGTTAAAAAAATTATTTTCAATCAAAATAATAAGCAGTTACCAGATTTATTATTTTTAGAAGTTGAACGCGCCGATTTAGAGAAGGAGTTATTTGTAGAGGGTTATGATGAAGAAGAACGTCTAGTTCGTTATCAAGTAGCTAGAGACTGTGTGCTTGTGGAAAATGGTCGTGAACTTGTCATTGCGCCACAGGATCGTCAATTTAATGCAAAGACAGTTGGTCAACGAGCAATGACTATCTTTGCAGGCCCTTTGTTTAACTTTATTCTCGCGTTTGTGATTTATTTAGTGATTGGATTGATCCATGGTGTACCAACATACGAGCCAATTATCACAGAAGTAGTAGAGAATGATCCAGCTGCACAGGCAGGGATGCTGGCAGGAGATAGAGTAACAGCTATTAACGGACAAGCAGTTGAAAAATGGCAAGATTTAGCTGCAATCGTTCAAGATCATCCAAACGAAGATATTGCTGTGACAGTTGAACGAAATGGACAATCAGTGAACTTAAATATGACTGTTAAGGAAATCCAGCAGGATGGCGAGAAATATGGTCAAATAGGTGTACGCTATGAGAGTCCCAGAGAATTTAACCCATTAAAGGCAGTTGTTTATGGAGCTCAAGAAACCTATAATATGACAGTGAAAATATTTGAACTATTAGGTATGCTAATTACTGGTAAGTTCACAATAGACGCACTTTCAGGTCCTGTAGGTATTTATAAAGCAACAGAGCAAGTTGCCCAGTATGGTATTATGAACCTAATGAATTGGGCAGCAATGCTAAGTATTAACTTAGGAATTATGAACCTACTTCCATTACCAGCACTTGACGGAGGCCGTTTATTATTCTTTGGCTTTGAAGCTTTACGTGGTAAACCAATTGACCGTCAAAAAGAAGGTATTGTACATTTTGTAGGAATCGTCCTACTCATGATTCTAATGGTGGTTGTTACATGGAACGATATACAAAGATTTTTCTTTTAATTCATTTACAGTTAAATGAAATTTGATTTCCTAGCTTTGAGCGCAATTTCGATGAAACATTGCGCTCAAAGCTAAATTTGTTTATGCTATTGAGAGTATAAACTTATCTATTGAAAAAGGTGGAACACTGAATGAAGCAAAGTAAAACATTTATCCCAACGTTACGTGAAGTACCTGCTGATGCTGAGGTAAAGTCACATAAGCAATTACTACGTGCAGGGTTTATTCGTCAAAATACAAGTGGGGTATACTCGTATTTACCGCTTGCAAAACGTGTGCTAACAAAAATTGAAACAATTATCCGAGAAGAAATGGAAGCTATCAACTCCATTGAGCTACTAATGCCATCTCTACAATCTGCTGAGCTATGGCAGGAATCAGGTCGCTGGGAAAAATACGGACCTGAATTAATGCGCTTAAAAGACCGACATGACCGTGATTTTGCATTAGGGCCAACACATGAAGAAGTCATTACAACTTTAGTCCGTGATGAAATTAAATCATATAAAAAATTACCGCTAACATTGTATCAAATTCAAACCAAATTCCGTGATGAAAAACGTCCTCGCTTTGGCTTACTACGAGGAAGAGAATTTATCATGAAAGATGCTTATTCTTTCCATGCGTCACGTGAAAGTTTAGATGAAACATATGAAGATATGTATCGTGCTTATTCTAATATTTTCTCCCGTCTCGGCTTAAACTACCGTGCTGTTATTGCAGATGCAGGTTCGATTGGCGGTAAAGGAACACATGAATTTATGGTCCTTTCTGAAATTGGGGAAGATACAATTGCGTACTCAGATACTTCTGATTATGCAGCAAATATCGAAATGGCTGAAGTAATTGTTGACTATCAACCATCTGATGAAGCTCTAAAAGATGTAGAAAAAGTAGCAACTCCAGAGCAAAAAACAATTGAAGATGTTTCAGCATTCTTAAAAGTAGAACCTGCTAATGTCATCAAATCTCTAGTTTTTGATGTAGATGGAGAGCTTGTAGTAGTGCTTTCACGTGGGGATCATGAAATTAATGATATCAAATTGAAAAATGCACTTGATGCAGGGTCTGTGGAACTTGCAAGTGAAGCAGCGATTCAAGAATTATTAGGTTGTGGCGTTGGCTCAATTGGTCCAGTGAAATTACCGGTAGACGTAAAAGTAGTAGCAGACCATGCTATTAAATCTATCCGTAATGGTATTGCAGGTGCCAACGAAGATGGATTCCATTTAGTCAATGTTAACCCTGAGCGTGATTTTGCAGTTAATGACTATTTAGATATTCGTTTTATTCAAGAGGGAGATCCTTCTCCTGATGGACAAGGTAACATTAAGTTTGCAGAAGGTATCGAGGTTGGTCATATTTTTAAATTAGGTACTACATACTCTGCTAAAATGAATGGTACTTTCTTAGATGAGCAAGGTAAGGCTCAACCATTTATTATGGGGTGCTATGGTATTGGTGTTTCTCGTATTCTAGCTGCTGTAGCGGAGCACTTCCAAGATGACAATGGCTTTACATGGCCAACACAATTAGCGCCATATGATATTCATGTTGTGCCAGTAAACACAAAAGATGAGGCACAAGTGACATTAGCGGAGGAGCTTTATGGCTTATTAAAATCATACCGTTATGATGTGTTACTAGATGATCGTCCTGAACGAGCGGGTGTAAAATTCGCTGATGCTGATTTAATTGGCTTACCTGTTCGAGTAACTGTTGGTAAAAAAGCAACAGAAGGTATTGTAGAAGTGAAATTCCGTCAAACGGGTGAAACATTTGAATGGAAAAAAGAAGAAGTAATTGATCGTCTGAATGAATTTTTCCGTAAAAATTAATGACGAGCTAAAAATTGGTGATAATTAGAATTTGATGCTTTTAATAGAGGCTTTCGTATAATTTTGATAAGATAGATATAAATAATTCGCGACACTTCTGCGGGACAGTGAGCCAAGCAAGCAACAACAGATGGTAAAATATCTGTTAAACTTGAAGAGCGCCCGCAGTGTGGGAGCGAATTTTTTTCTTGAATTCATCATGCGTTTGAGACGAATTAGAACATGAGGCTAAAGAAATTGCCTCTTTCTGAAAGTAGGTGTCATTAGATTGGAACAGCAACAAGAGGCAAGAATGAGACTTCGAATGCTCTTGCAACAACTAGAGTTAACAGATGATGTATATATGTCATTTTTTGAGGAAGGTGAACTATCACGCCTGACAGTTCATAAAAAGGATAGACTTTGGCATTTCACAATTAAGTTAAAGGATATATTACCGTTTCCGTTATATCAGCTTTTCCGTACGCATTTGACAGAGAAATTTTCAACGATAGCACAAGTTAATACGACATTTGAAACATTAGAAAAAAATGTCACAGAGGAACTGGTGCAAGCGTACTGGCTAAATGTTGTGGAACAAATTGATGAGATGGCTCCAACGCTTAAAAATTGTCTCATCACTCAAATACCAACATGGAACGGCCAAAAAATGACTTTATCCTGTATGCAGGAAATGGAATTTATGATGCTCAAAACGAAGTATGCGGACAAACTAGCAGAAAGCTATGGTCAATTTGGTTTCCCTCGTATGGCAATCGACTTTGTGCTACAAGAAGAAACGGAAGAAATGATAGCGGCACAGGAAGCATTTATGGAGCAGAAACGTCTGGAAGAAGTGGCTCTGGCACAGCAAGCGATGCAAGATTTCCAAAAGCGTGAGCAAGAGAAGAAAGACAATCCGGCACTGGCCAACCTTGGCGACCGTCCATTCCAACTTGGGATGCATATTAAAGATGATGAAATCATGGAAATTAAACGGATTGTTGAAGAAGAACGCCGTGTTATTATTGAAGGATTTGTCTTTGATACGGAAATAAAAGAATTAAAAAGTGGACGCTCCTTATTACAAATCAAAATTACCGACTATACAGATTCCATCATTGTTAAAATGTTTTCTCGTGACAATGATGATGCTGAATTAATGCAACATCTGAAAAAGGGCATGTGGGTTAAAGTTCGAGGCTCTGTGCAAACTGATACGTTTATTCGTGATTTAATAGTTATGGCGAATGATATTAATGAAATCAAAAAAGAAACACGACAAGATTTAGCACCAGAGGGTGAAAAGCGTGTTGAGTTACATTTGCATACACCAATGAGCCAAATGGACGCTGTTACACCTGTTGATCGGCTTGTTGCTCAAGCTGCAAAGTGGGGGCATCCAGCAATAGCTATTACAGATCATGCGGTGGTGCAATCTTTCCCTGAAGCATATGCAGCGGGCAAAAAACATGGCATTAAGATTATTTATGGTCTGGAAGCAAATTTAGTTGATGATGGTGTACCAATTGCCTATGCTCCAGAGCATCGTTTATTGGCAGACACAACGTATGTTGTTTTTGACGTAGAAACGACAGGGCTATCAACTGCATATGATACCATTATTGAATTGGCTGCAGTTAAAATTAAAGATGGACAAGTTATTGATAAATATGAAAGTTTTGCAAATCCACATCATCCACTTTCGGCTACTACCATTGAATTAACAGGTATTACGGATGATATGGTTCGAAATGCACCAGAGGTAGAGCAGGTCATTAAAGAATTTCATGCCTTTATTGGAGATGCAATCGTTGTCGCTCATAACGCATCATTTGATATTGGCTTCCTATATACAGGCTATAAAAAATTTGGTCTTGAAGACACAGTCCATCCTGTCATTGATACATTAGAGCTAGCAAGATTGCTTTATCCTACAATGAAAAACCATCGCTTGAATACACTGTGTAAAAAATTCAATATTGAATTAACACAGCATCACCGAGCAATTTATGATACAGAGGCGACAGGATTTCTACTGCTGCAGCTATTAAAGGATGCTGATGAGCTAGCTATTAAATACCATGATGACTTCAATAAGCATATTGGTGGTGGGGATGCTTATAAAAAAGGTAGACCTATGCATTGTACAATTTTAGCAGTTGATAATGCAGGCTTAAAAAACTTATTTAAAATCGTCTCACACTCTCATACAAAAACATTCTATCGTGTTCCTCGGGTGACACGTGCTGTGCTTGAACAATATCGTGAGGGTTTATTAGTTGGATCAGGTTGCAGTAATGGTGAAGTATTCGAAACAATGATGAATAAGTCTCCAGAGGAAGCAGAGAAAGTCGCTCGTTTTTATGATTATATTGAGGTGCAACCGAAGGCTGTATATGCACCATTAATCGAACGCAATGTTGTACGTGATGAATGGACATTAGAAGATATTATCCGTAAACTTGTTAAACTCGGGAAGAAGCTAGATAAACCTGTTGTTGCAACTGGAAATGTTCATTATTTAGATCCGACAGATGGGATGTTTAGGCAAATACTTATTGGTTCACAAGGTGGAGCAAATATTTTAAATCGTTCTAAGCTACCAGAAGTCCATTTTAGAACAACTGATGAAATGCTGAAAGAATTTGATTTTTTAGGACCGGACCTTGCAAAAGAAGTGGTTGTGACGAATGCTCAAAAAGTAGCAGCAAGTATTGGGGACGTTAAACCGATTAAGGATGACCTATATACACCAAAAATTGAGGGCTCCGATGATGAAGTAACCAATTTAACTTATGAAATGGCCCATCGTATTTATGGTGAGGAGTTACCGGAAATTGTGAAAGCTCGAATTGAAAAAGAGTTAAAATCGATTTTGGGACACGGTTTTGGTGTAATTTATTTAATTTCTGCCAAGCTAGTGAAAAAATCATTAGCTGATGGCTATTTGGTAGGGTCACGTGGTTCGGTGGGTTCCTCATTAGTAGCCACTTTTATGGAAATCACAGAGGTTAACCCATTACCGCCTCACTATATTTGTCCTAGTTGTAAACATTCCGAGTTTTTCGATGATGGATCTGTCAGCTCAGGCTTTGATTTACCAAATAAAGACTGTACGGAATGTGGAACACCTTATAAAAAAGATGGACAAGACATACCATTTGAAACCTTCCTTGGATTCAAAGGTGATAAGGTACCAGATATCGATTTAAATTTTTCGGGTGAATATCAGCCTCAAGCGCACAACTATACAAAGGTGCTATTTGGTGAGGATTATGTATTCCGTGCTGGAACAATCGGTACAGTTGCGGAGAAAACAGCATATGGCTATGTGAAAGGCTATGCAAATGATCATAATTTACATTTTCGTGGAGCAGAAGTTGATCGTTTAGTTCAAGGCTGTACAGGAGTAAAACGTACAACTGGGCAACACCCTGGAGGAATTATTGTTGTTCCAGATTATATGGACATTTATGATTTTTCTCCAGTGCAATTCCCTGCAGATGCACAGGATGCAGAATGGCGTACAACCCATTTTGATTTCCACTCTATTCATGACAATATTTTAAAGCTAGATATACTTGGACACGATGATCCAACGGTGATCAGAATGTTACAGGATTTATCGGGAATCGATCCTAAAACAATTCCGACCGATGATCCTGTCGTCATGAAAATTTTTAGTTCTCCTGAATCTTTAGGTGTTACAGAAAAGCAAATTGGCTGTAAGACAGGGACACTAGGTATACCAGAATTCGGTACGCGTTTTGTACGTCAAATGCTAGAAGATACGAAGCCTTCGACATTCTCGGAACTTGTACAAATTTCTGGACTTTCCCATGGAACAGACGTATGGCTAGGGAATGCACAAGAATTAATTCAAAACGGTACATGTGTGCTAAAAGAAGTAATTGGTTGTCGTGATGACATTATGGTGTATTTAATTTATCAAGGTCTAGAGCCGTCACTAGCCTTCAAAATTATGGAATCTGTTCGTAAAGGGAAGGGATTATCAGAAGAATTTGAAGCCGAGATGCTCGCCAATAAAGTACCAGGTTGGTATATTGAATCTTGTAAAAAGATAAAATACATGTTCCCGAAAGCCCATGCCGCAGCATATGTGCTAATGGCAGTACGAATTGCCTGGTTCAAGGTACATTTTCCAATCCTTTATTATGCAGCGTATTTCACAGTTCGAGCAGATGATTTTGATTTAATTGCAATGGTGCAAGGATCGCAAATGATTCGAGCACGGATTGATGAAATCAATATGAAAGGCTTAGATGCATCCACTAAAGAGAAAAACTTATTAACGGTGCTGGAGCTTGCATTAGAAATGTGTGAGCGAGGTATGAGTTTCCAAAAGGTTGACCTATATCGTTCCCAAGCTAGTGAGTTTGTCATTGATGGCAATTCACTAATCCCTCCGTTCGATGCAATTCCGGGTCTTGGAACCAACGTGGCGAAAACGATCGTAGCTGCTCGTGAAGAGGGAGAGTTTTTATCCAAGGAAGATTTACAGCAACGTGGTCGTGTTTCCAAAACGCTTATCGAATACATGGACCAGCTTGGTTGTTTAGAAGGCATGCCTGATGCTAATCAGTTATCGCTATTCTAGTATTACAATTGTTTTGCATGGAAAGGTCACAATGTAAATTCAAATTCCTGACACAATATGGTTATCTATAATGAAGGAAATTTGCATTGTGTCGAGAACTGTGCTATTCTAATGGTAATAATTTGTTGATATTTTTCCAGCAAAAGAGTGGGGCATACCCGCTCTTTTCTGTTGTTTAACCGTAGCAAAACAAATTTTGACTAACAGCAGGTAAGACCGTAAAATTTCACCAAAGCAACTGGTGGAATTTCTGTTTTATTATGGTTCATTACTGCGTTAACCTGATAGTGATGAACAATTCATACGCTAGAATTTGATAAATACAGGAGGAAATAATGAGCAAAGTACCATCTTTAATTGAAGAGCTCGCTAAACCAATTGTGGATGAGTTAAATCTTGAGCTAGTGGATATTGAGTTCGTAAAAGAAGGACGAAACTGGTTTTTACGTGTCTATGTTGATACACCTGAGGGTGGAATTGACATAGATCAATGTGCTCAAGTGAGTGAACGACTAAGCTTGTTATTGGATGAAAAAGATCCAATTACACAAAACTATTATTTAGAAGTTTCTTCGCCTGGAGCGGAACGTCCATTAAAAAAAGATACGGATTTTGTCAAAGCAGTTGGCAAGTTTATTTATGTAAAAACCTATGAGCCCATCAAGGACATGAAGGAATTCCAAGGCTACTTAACGTCATACGATGAACATACATTAGTGATGGAAGTGCGTATTAAAACACGTAAAATAACAGTAACAATTGAACAAGAAAAAATCGCATTGGCACGACTTGCCATCGATTTTTCTGCATAAAGCATATTTAGGAGTGAAAACAAAATGAGTAGTGATTTGTTAGATGCGCTGAATGCGCTAGAAGAACAAAAAGGAATTTCAAGAGATGTGTTAATCGAAGCCATTGAAGCGGCATTAGTTACAGCTTACAAACGCAACTTTAACCAAGCACAAAATGTTCGAGTAGACTTAAATTTAGATAAGGGCTCAATTCGTGTATTTTCACGTAAAGATGTTGTGGAAGAGGTAGAAGATGATCGTTTGCAAATTTCTTTAGAAGATGCAAAAGTCATTAATCCAGCCTATCAGCTAGAGGATATCGTGGAGCAGGAAGTAACACCACGTAACTTTGGACGCATTGCTGCACAAACAGCAAAGCAAGTAGTTACACAACGCGTACGTGAAGCGGAACGAGGTTTAATTTATGAGCAGTACGTAGACCGTGAAGATGATATCGTAACTGGCGTTGTTGAACGTTTAGATGCTCGTAATATCTATGTAGGTTTAGGGAAAGTAGAAGCGGCATTGCCTGTTAATGAACAAATCCAAGGTGAATCTTATCATCCACATGATCGTATTAAAGTGTATATTACAAAAGTGGAACGTACAACTCGTGGACCTCAAGTGATTGTGTCTCGTACACATCCTGGTTTATTACGTCGATTATTTGAGATGGAAGTACCTGAAATTTATGAGGGTATTGTAGAGATTAAATCAATTGCACGTGAAGCTGGAGATCGCTCTAAAATTTCTGTTTTCGCTCATAATGAGGAAGTGGATCCAGTTGGTTCATGTGTTGGGGCAAAGGGAGCTCGTGTACAAACAATTGTCAATGAACTAAATGGTGAAAAAATTGATATCGTAGAATGGTCTGAAGACCCAGTTGTATTTGTAGCTAATGCATTAAGCCCATCAAAAGTATTAGATGTACAAGTGAATGAAGAAGAAAAGTCGACAACAGTCGTTGTACCAGACTATCAATTATCTCTAGCTATCGGTAAACGTGGGCAAAATGCTCGTCTAGCAGCGAAGCTTACTGGCTGGAAAATTGATATTAAGAGTGAGACTGATGCCCGTGAATTAGGTATTTATCCTTCGGCTACAAGCACTTTCATCCCTGCTCATGATGAAGAAAGTGATTTTGATGATGTAGCAGTTGACTTATATCAAGACGACGAAGAATAAGTAAGAAAGCCCGTGTGACAAGTTAGCTGACAGTATTCAGTGGGCCCCCTACGCCGACTGAATACTGTCAGAGCGTCAAGTAGAGCATGACTTGTCCACCTCTTACGACAAGCTTCAGAGAGGAATGGTGATTCTTATGGCTGTAAACAAAAAAGTACCTCTTCGTAAATGTGTAGCAACTGGAGAAATGCTACCAAAGAAAGAGATGATACGTGTTGTTCGTTCGAAAGAGGGCGAAGTAAGTGTAGATGTCTCCGGGAAAAAGCCTGGGCGTGGTGCCTATGTCTCTAAATCAGAGCAGGCAGTTGACCTCGCGCGTAAGAAAAATGTATTAGGGCACCAACTTGATGTGAAAATTCCTGAAGAAATATACGAGGAACTTATTTTGCTGATTCGTAGGGAGTCAATTTTATGATAAATCAAGCAATATTTAATTTGCTTGGAATCGCAGCAAGAGCACGTAAGGTGATTTCAGGAGAAGAGTTAGTAGTAAAGGAAGTCCGCAATGGCAATGCTAAACTAGTACTGCTTGCAAACGATGCTTCTAAAAACTCTAGTAAAAAAATTCAAGATAAGTGCACGTACTACAACGTTGAGTATCATGTAATTGGAGATCGATATGATCTAGGACATGCTACAGGTAAGGAGGCCCGTGTGGCTTTAGCTATTACCGATAAAGGTTTTGCAAGTAAATTGTCTAGTCTACTCAACGAAAACTAATCGGGGGTGAGCAGATGACCAAAATCAGAGTTCATGAATATGCGAAGCAAGTGAATAAAACGAGTAAAGAGGTTATTGAAGCACTAAGTAAATTAAATGTGAGTGTAACAAACCATATGTCTATGTTGGAAAAAGACGCTGTGGCAAAGTTAAATCAAACATTTAAAGCAACACCTGAGAAAAATGTAGCAAAACAATCAACTCAAAACATGGCACAAAAACCTCAATCAAATGGCCAGCAAAAACCACAGCATTCGGTGAAAAAGCAAGAAGGACAAAGGCAGCAATCTGCTACTTCTAAGCCAAAAGTAAACAATCAGCAACATGCACAGCAAAACTCAAATTCGTCTAACGAAAAATCTAAGAATACAAAAGGTAATCAAAATAGAAATATGACACAAAATAATAATAATAACAATAATAATCGTAGAGGTGGCGGTGGTTACAACCAACGTCCAAAACCAGGGATTCATGGAGGCAAACGTCGCCATCCAAAAACGCATCAACCATCAATTCCAGTGAAACAAAAGGAACTTCCAGAAAAAATTACTTTTGTTGAATCATTATCAGTTGCAGAATTAGCAAAAAAATTACACCGTGAGCCATCTGAAATCATTAAAAAATTATTCATGCTTGGCGTAATGGCAACAATTAACCAAGAATTAGATAAGGATGCAATTGAATTAATTTGCGCAGACTACGGTGTAGAAGTGGAAGAAGAAATTCGTGTAGATATTACGGATTTAGAAACACACTTCGAGCAAACAGAAGAAGTAAACGAGGCAGATTTATCAGAACGTCCGCCAGTTGTAACAATTATGGGTCACGTTGACCATGGTAAAACAACTTTATTAGACTCTATTCGCCATACAAAAGTAACAGCAGGAGAAGCTGGTGGTATTACACAACATATTGGTGCATACCAAGTTACAGAAGGCGACAAGAAAATTACATTCCTTGATACACCAGGACATGCGGCTTTCACAACAATGCGTGCGCGTGGTGCAAAAGTAACGGATTTAACAATTTTAGTTGTAGCTGCTGATGATGGTGTTATGCCACAAACAGTAGAAGCGATCAATCATGCCAAGGCTGCTGAAGTACCAATAATTGTGGCTGTGAATAAAATGGATAAACCATCGGCAAATCCAGATCGTGTGATGCAAGAATTAACAGAACATGGCTTAGTTCCTGAAGCATGGGGTGGAGATACAATTTTCGTTCCAATTTCAGCGTTAAAAGGTGAAGGCATTGATACATTGTTAGAGATGATTTTACTTGTAGCTGAAGTAGGCGAGCTTAAAGCAAATCCAGAACGTTTAGCACTTGGAACAGTAATCGAAGCTCAGCTTGATAAAGGTCGTGGCTCTGTTGCTACGCTTTTAGTACAAGATGGAACATTAAAAGTAGGTGACCCAATCGTTGTAGGTCATACGTATGGTCGTGTACGTGCGATGGTAAATGACAAAGGTCGTCGAGTAAAAGAAGCTGGCCCATCAACTCCAGTTGAAATTACAGGTTTAAATGATGTACCTCAAGCAGGTGACCGTTTCGTTGTCTTTGAAGACGAGAAAACAGCACGTCAAGTTGGAGAAACAAGAGCAATGTCAGCGATTCAAGCACAACGTTCAGAAAAACAACGTGTAACGCTTGATAACTTATTTGAACAAATGAGCCAAGGCGAAATGAAAGAGCTCAACTTAATTGTGAAAGCTGACGTTCAAGGTACTGTTGAAGCTATGGCAGCCTCCCTAATGAAAATTGATGTGGAAGGCGTAAATGTGAAAATTATTCATACAGGTGCTGGAGCTATTACCGAATCTGATATTTCTCTTGCAGCAGCTTCTAATGCCATCGTTATTGGATTTAATGTACGTCCGGATGTTAACGCAAAACGTGCAGCAGAAGAAGAGGGTGTAGATATTCGCTTACACCGCATTATCTATAAAGTAATTGAAGAAATTGAACAAGCAATGAAAGGTATGCTTGATCCTGAATTTGAAGAAAAAATTATTGGTCAAGCAGAAGTTCGTCAAACAATTAAAGTATCAAAAGTTGGTACAATTGCTGGTTCATATGTAACAGAAGGAAAGGTAACACGTGATTCAGGTGTACGTGTGATCCGTGATAACGTCGTTATTTTTGAAGGTGAGCTAGATACGCTTAAACGCTTCAAAGATGAAGTAAAAGAAGTGGCAAAAGGATACGAATGTGGTATTACGATTACAAACTTCAATGATATTAAAGAAGGCGACATTATTGAAGCCTATATTATGGAAGAGGTTAAACGCGCCTAATGATCGTGTATGCAGAGGTTGAATTTATCATTCAAACTGCCCATTCGTTAAAGGAAAAGCGTGCTGTCTTACAGCGTATGATTACCCGCACAAAGCAGAAATTTAACGTTTCTATTGCGGAAATTGACCATCAAAATGTATGGCAGCGTACGAAATTAGCACTTGTTGCTGTTTCTTCTTCCAAAGAAGCAGCTGAACGAGAAATTAATCACGCGCTCCACTATTTAGAGTCAAATCCGTCATGGGAACAGCTTAATGTGTGGCGAGATTATTTATAAGTAGTAGTAGATAGTTGTCTAGCTTACGAAGGCATGGAACACACAACTATCTGTACATCGAAATAGAGGTGACAAATTATGTCTCTACGTTCAAACCGTGTTGCCGAGCAAATGAAAAAGGAGCTTGGTGATATTCTTGGCCGTAAAATAAAAGATCCGCGTGTTGGTTTTGTGACTGTTACAGGTGTTGAAGTAACGGGTGATTTACAGCAAGCGACAATCTATATTACATCTTTAGGCAACGAACGTGAACGAGAGGAAACGCTTAAAGCTTTAGTAAAAGCTTCGGGCTTCATTCGCTCTGAAATCGGATCACGCATTCGTTTACGACGTACACCAGAATTAATCTTTGAATTTGATTCATCGATTGAATATGGGAACCGTATTGATTCATTGTTAAGAGATTTACACAAAGAATAAGCTAAAAAAGTCTGCCACATGCATGTTTATGCAGGCAGACTTTTTAGCTTCATGGAAAAAGTTATATTGCCAATGAATAAATAAATGATAGAGTAAGCAGTTTGGGAGGAGCTATATGAACGGTATTTTACCGCTTTGGAAAGAAAGAGGCATGACAAGCCATGATTGTGTCTTTAAATTACGCAAAATTTTGCGGACAAAAAAAGTTGGGCATACAGGTACACTGGATCCAGGTGTTGAGGGCGTACTACCAATTTGTATTGGCCAAGCAACTCGAATAGCAGAATATTTAACTGACGCAGGGAAAACCTATGAAGCAATCATTTCAATTGGTCGTACCACGACAACCGAGGATGCAGAAGGTGAAACCGTTGAAGAAGATCTTACGATAAAAAAATTTTCTCGTGAACAGTTGTTAGAGGTTTTAGCTTCATTGACTGGAGTTATTGAACAAACACCACCCATGTTTTCAGCAGTAAAAGTTAATGGGAAGCGCCTCTATGAATATGCGCGAAAAGGTGAAAGTGTTGAAAGACCAACTCGCCAAGTAACAATTTATAATTTAGAGCTACTTGATGAGCTAGCACATTATGAGGGACAAGAAATCACATTTCCAGTACGTATCGCCTGTAGTAAAGGGACATATATTCGAACATTAGCTGTGCAAATTGGTGAGGCGCTTGGCTATCCAGCACATATGAAGGAGCTTGTACGAACTGCTTCTGGTACTTTTACACAGGATAACTGTTTTACGTTAGCACAGGTTGCTGAGCTAATGGAGACTGAGCAAGTAGCTTCCTGCATTTTACCTGTCGAGTATGCATTAGCAGACTATCCATATATTGAGATTACGAATGCCAATGAAAAAGAAATTTTCAATGGACAAGTGCTTCCAGCAGATGCATTATTAAATAGTCATGATAAAATTGTGTATGGAATCAATGGAAAGGCAGTTGCGGTTTATCAAGCTCACCCAACAAAGGATGGTTTGATGAAGCCACATAAGATGTTTCCGACGATAGAGTAGGAGGATTTTTCAATGGAGGTCATTCATTTAAAATACCCACATCAATTACAGCAACGAGAAAGCATGCAGCCGTATTCATTAGCTCTTGGCTTTTTCGATGGTGTACATAGAGGGCATCAAGCAGTTATCAAGGCAGCTAAGGAAGAGGGCAACAAGCGACAAATTCCAACTGCAGTGATGACATTCGATCCACATCCTTCATTAGTCCTTGGTGGACGTAACGAAAAGGTTTTTTATATTACACTCTTACAACAGAAATTACAGCTGTTTGAAGAACAGGGTGTGGATACGGTATTCGTTGTCCACTTCACTTCAGATTTTGCCAAACTTTCACCAGCGGCATTTATTGATACATTTATCCGTGGGTTAAATATTCAGCATGTGACAGCTGGCTTCGATTATTCGTTTGGAGCATTTGGTAAGGGAACAATGGAAGATATGCGTTTATTAAGTAATGGTGATTATGGCGTTACAATTGTTGAGAAGAAAACAGATGATGTTGAGAAAATCAGCTCTACCCGTATACGCAAGCTATTACAAGAAGGCGATATGGAAGAAGCAACAGTTTTATTAGGGAGACCGTTTGAAATCAATGGGATTGTTGTCCATGGTGATAAACGTGGTCGTACTATTGGTTTCCCTACTGCAAATGTCCAAGCATTAGAAGGAACGTTTATTCCAGCTAGTGGTGTTTATGCTGTTCGTCTGCTTGTACAAAATAACTGGTATGATGGTGTTTGCAACGTGGGCTATAAGCCAACTTTCAAAGATCCAAATGATAAGCAATTATCGATTGAAGTCCATATTTTAAACTTTGATAAAAATATCTACGGTGAAGAAGTACATGTGGCATGGTATAAACGTATACGAAGTGAACGGAAATTCGATGGTATTGAGGCCTTGAAAACACAAATTGAAAAGGATAAACAAGAAGCAATCCGTTACTTTAACCAGCTATAAGAAGTACTTCATTACTGTAGTCACATTAGCCAAGTCGACGTTTTACTTGCTTGACTATGTGATTTATGGTAATATTCATAAGTGCATAAATGCTTAACCTTAGCTCGGTATATCGATGACTCCAACGTTTACTGTGCTAATGGGGATTAATTATAATTTAGGAGGTCCATACAAATGGCTATTACAAAAGAACGTAAAAACGAAATTATCGCTGAGTACCGTACTCACGAAAGTGACACTGGTTCACCAGAAGTACAAGTTGCAGTATTAACAGAGGAAATCAATGCTCTAAATACTCACTTACGTACTCACAAAAAAGATTTCCACTCTGAGCGTGGTCTTCTTAAAATGGTAGGTCGTCGTCGTCACTTATTAAAATACCTTCGTGAAACAGACGTACAACGTTACCGTGAATTAATCAACCGTTTAGGCTTACGTCGCTAATTAATAGCAAAAGTAATCCTATATTAGACTGTAGACAAACTGATGTTTGTCTACAGTCTTTTTTTTGAGATAATCTTGTTAATTTTGTTCAACAATAAGCCATAACTTTTTTACACTACGATGAACGATAGATAAAAATGATTTGATACTTGATAAAAGGGTGATATATTCTAATCACATTTCACAGCCCATTTATAGTCATTGCGTTCATCATTTGCAAGTGTAATTGAAGTAGATAAATTGAAGGCTAGATTGCTATTATATTTCATGAAATACAATCCAGCAAATTATAGGATAGAGGCTCAAAATTGGTACATAAGCGTCAATCATACAATCTAAATGCTATCATTGAATACTAGTAAACGATGGCTATGGGTTAGAAAACTTTCTATGTTAATAGTTGGTGAAATGTAAACTAAATCATTTAGAAGGGTGAGTAGGATGTTTAACCAATTATTAAGAGAGAATAATATTGTTGCAGGTATTTTAACAGTTATTCGTGTTTATTTAGGCTGGCATTGGCTTACAGCAGGTTGGGGAAAATTGTTTAATGGCTTTGATGCATCTGGCTTTTTAGCCAATGCTATTGCAAATCCAGTGACAAGTGGAGAAGAGCTCGCCTACCCACTGTATGTAAAGTTTATTGAATCATTTGCTTTGCCAAATGCTGAGCTAATTAATATTCTTGTGCCTTGGGGAGAATTTTTAGTAGGGCTAGGATTAATTCTGGGATGCTTAACGACATATGCTGCATTTTTTGGTATGGTCATGAATTTTGCCTTCCTAATGGCAGGTACTATATCTAGCAATCCTTGGGATATTTTACTTGCAATCTTTATAGCCGTTGCTGGTTACAATGCTGGGAAATTTGGGCTTGACCGCTTTATTATGCCAATCATAGGTGAAAAGATGGCGAGAAATAAGAAAAAAGAAGTTGTTCAACCTGTTAAAATTACATAATAAAATTTTTACATATCTTATATTAGGAGACTACTCATTAGTCTGAATATACCCCGCCCATTATATGGGTGGGGTATTTAAGTTGTTGAAAAAAGAAATGTCACTAGCAGAAAAGCAAGGTGAGGGGGTGATTTTCGTTCCACTGGGCGTCCGATGATTCAGCTTTACTCACTTACGCTACTTTCACAAAAATTCTATTGATGGTTTTACTTTTCAATACTATGTAAATCCCGACTATTATTTGCCTGACTTACTAACTTTCCTAGATGAACCAACTTTCTTTTACCTTATAGGATGTTGTATGATAAGCTCCATGTTATAATAAGTCTATTGTTTAAACTTGTATTTGAAAAACTAATGTTAGCGAAGCAGTTATTTCCATTTACATACATTACTTTTCGTCAAGAAGGAATCAATATAAAAAAATCCATATACCAAAAATGCTTTTTCAATAAAATAATGAAATAAATCTTAAATAAATTGGCAATAACTGAATTTAAATGTATGATTATTTCATGAAATATTATTTAGCATAGAACAAGCATTTTTGGTACACTTACTATTAGTACATACAGACGAAGTAAGTGTTTTTATAATAGAGAGGGGTTCATTGAATGAACGAAAAGAAAGTCTATTCCTATGAATGGGCTGGCCGTCCACTTGTAATTGAAGTAGGACAGTTAGCAAAACAAGCAAACGGAGCCGCATTAGTACGCTATGGCGATACTTCTGTACTTGCTACAGCAACAATGTCAAAATCACCTAAACCACTTGATTTCTTCCCATTAACAGTAAACTATGAAGAGCGTCTATATGCTGCAGGTAAAATTCCTGGCGGCTTTATTAAGCGTGAAGGACGTCCATCTGAAAAGGCGATTTTAGCAAGCCGTTTAATCGACCGTCCGATTCGTCCGATGTTCCCGGATGGTTTCCGTAATGAAGTACAAGTTATTTCTATGGTTATGTCAAATGATCCTGACTGTACATCTGAAATGGCAGCAATGGTTGGTTCATCATTAGCATTAGCGATCTCTGATATTCCATTTGATGGGCCAATAGCAGGTGTACAAGTTGGTTATATTGATGGAGAATTCATTGTAAACCCGACAGTAGAGCAATCGAATCGCTCAACAATTCATTTGTCTGTAGCAGGGAACAAAGATGCTATCAATATGGTTGAAGCGGGAGCACTTGAAGTACCAGAGGAAATCATGTTAGAAGCGATTATGTTCGGTCATGAAGAAATCAAAAAAATCATTGCTTTCCAAGAGCAAATTGTGGCAGAGGTTGGTAAAGAAAAGTTACCAGTGACACTATTTGAAATTGACGAAGCAATTCAAGCCGATATAAAAGCAGCTTGTGAGACTGATATGCATGACGCAATTCAAACGGCAGAGAAACATGCTCGTGATGAGGCAATTCAAGCTGTTAAAGAGCGAGTTATCGCTTCCTATGAAGAGCAAGAAGCAGATGACGAAACAATGAAACAAGTGTACACAATTCTTGACAAGATGGTAAAAGAAGAAGTACGCCGTCAAATCACGGAAGATAAGATTCGTCCAGATGGTCGTAAGCTCGACGAAATCCGACCACTTTCTTCTGAAACAGGCTTATTACAACGTACACATGGTTCAGGTCTGTTTACACGTGGACAAACACAAGCACTTTCTATTTGTACATTAGGTGCGCTTGGTGATGTACAAATTATTGACGGTTTGGGTGTGGAAGAGTCAAAACGCTTTATGCACCATTATAACTTCCCTCAATTTTCTGTAGGGGAAACGGGTCCAATCCGTGGACCAGGTCGTCGTGAAATTGGTCATGGTGCGTTAGGTGAGCGTGCACTTGAAGCAGTCATTCCAGATGAGTCGGTCTTCCCTTATACAATTCGTTGTGTATCAGAAGTACTTGAATCAAACGGATCAACTTCTCAAGCTTCTATTTGTGCGTCTACATTAGCCATGATGGATGCGGGTGTCCCATTAAAAGCACCAGTTGCAGGTATTGCAATGGGCCTTATTAAAAAAGGTGAACATTATTCTATTTTAACGGATATTCAAGGAATGGAAGACCATTTAGGCGATATGGACTTTAAAGTGGCTGGTACAGCTAAAGGTGTAACAGCTCTACAAATGGACATTAAAATTGATGGTTTATCTCGCAATATTTTAGAAGAAGCACTGACACAAGCAAAAGTCGGACGTATGCATATTCTAGAATCAATGCTTGCTACACTGCCAGAGCCACGTAAACAATTATCTGCGTTTGCACCAAAAATTGTTATTGTAAAAATTAATCCTGATAAAATTCGCGATGTAATTGGACCAGGTGGTAAACAAATTAATAAAATTATTGAAGAAACGGGCGTTAAGATTGATACAGAGCAAGATGGTACAATCTATATTTCTTCTGCTGATGAAGCAATGAATGCACGTGCAAAACAAATTATTGAAGATATCGTACGTGAAGCAAAAGTAGGGGAATACTACTTATCAACAGTGAAACGTATTGAAAAATTCGGCGCCTTTTGCGAAATCTTCCCAGGGAAAGATGGCTTGCTTCACATTTCTGAAATTCAAGAGGAACGAACAAAGCAAGTGGAGGACGTCTTAAAACTTGGCGATCAATTACTTGTAAAAGTGATTGAAATCGACAAGCAAGGTCGTGTGAATTTATCTCGCAAAGTAGTAATTCAAGAGGAAAAAGAGCGCGCTGAACAAGAAAAATAATATTGATTAAAAGGCTGCGTAAATTGCGCAGCCTTTTTCGATAGTAGCAAGAAGAAAAGTAGAGGATTTTTATAATTGGGGGAGATAGTTTGGTTCAAGTACATACATGTCAGAATGGTGTTCGAATTGTATCAGAGCAAATTGATCATGTAAGATCAGTGGCATTAGGTATCTTTGTGAATGCTGGCTCTCGCTATGAGCTACCTGAAGAGAATGGTATCACACATTTTATTGAGCATATGTTGTTTAAAGGCACAACAACTCGTTCAGCTCGTCAAATTGCTGAAGAATTTGATCGAATCGGAGGAGAGCTAAATGCCTTCACATCGAAAGAAAATACATGTTACTATGCTAAAGTTTTAGATCATCATGCGGAGCTTGCGGTCACAATACTAGCAGATATGTTTTTCAATTCTACCTTTGCGGAAGAAGAATTAGAAAAAGAGCGACAAGTAGTATTAGAAGAAATTTTAATGAGCGAAGATGCTCCTGATGATGACGTTCATGAGAAGCTGTGGGGTGTCATGTATCCGAATGATGCACTCGGTCGTCCAATACTAGGTACGGCTGCTACATTAAAGACATTTACAGCAGATGCTATACGAAAATATATGGATAAACATTATGGGCCAGAGTCCGTTGTTATTTCTATTGCAGGTAATATTTCATCTCAGCTTATGCAAACGATTGAAGATTTATTTGGTCACTATCAACCTTCACCGCATGCTATTGCGCCTGTCCTGACAAATCCTTCATTTTATCCAGGGGAAATTACAAAAATACGCGATACAGAGCAGGCACATGTCGCGATTTCCTATCCAGCAATTGGTGTAAAAGATCCAGATATGTATAGCTTTATTGCGCTTAACAATATAATTGGAGGCAATATGAGTTCTCGATTGTTTCAGGAAGTACGAGAAGAACGTGGGCTAGCCTATTCTATTTTCTCCTATCAATCGTGTTATGCAGATGTAGGTGCTTTTACGATTTATGGTAGTACTAGTCGACAGCAATTAGCACAGCTTCAGCACACGATTGATGCCACTTTATTAGATATTGTAGCGGGTGGTGTGACAGAGGAGGAGCTTGATAATGCGAAAGAGCAGCTTAAAGGAAGCTTTGTCCTTGGCTTAGAAGGGACGGGAGCTCGTATGAATCGAAATGGAACAAGTGAACTTGTTCATCGCAAGCATCGAACAGTAGACGAGGTTCTTAAATCGATAGATGCCGTATCGATGGAGTCAGTGGATCGGCTGATTGCTAAAATTTTAAAAGCCGAACCAGCTATCTCAATCATAGGTCCTAGCGAATAAAGATATTTTAATAAGATAGTATTTGTTCAAGCTATTATTAGATAGGAGATTGGCATTTATTTTCAATGTGGATAAGTGACAACAGCCCTCCATAAAATGAGTAGTGAAAACCTTTACCCAGAAGGTAACACTTTATGAACTGGCGAGGGAAGGTACTTGATTCAAGGGGATAGCGAGACATGTCACCCTCTCTAAATGGAGAGGTAGCGAAGGAAGCCGCTCTGCACATGCTCATAGGAAAGCAAGTAGCCTGCAATGAAATCCATTTCCTTTTGATTGACTGTTTTGCTATTCAACACGATTAAAAATAGGCTGCCAAATAAGGCAGCCTATTTTTTGATGAATGTTTAGCAAATTTCCTTTGCCAAATATAAATAAAGACATTTGTGAAACACAAGAAAAGTGATGAGGATACTAATCAGTGTTGGTATGAATAAGATAATTAAATTTGCAGCTACTAGTGATAAATAATAATGAATAACAAAATTTAGCAGAATGATAAGCACAATAGCTGTAAGCATTCTAACCGTTCGCATTCTCTCTGTTTCATCAAGATGCTGAATATAAAATTGACTACAGATGAGGAAAGAGGCGCTACTTATATAAGCAAAGTACATAGCAAGATGCTCGATAAAATTTTCAGATGCATCAGGTTGTGAGAAATACATAGGCGCAAGGATAATAAAGAGCAATGCAATAAGGCCATAGCAAAATAAAAAATCGGATTGCAATTGTGTTTTCTTTGATAGAGGTAGCGTATTGACATACATTGTCCACTTTACTTGACGGTCGCCTCTATATAAATTATCTACGATGTTGGCTGAAATAACGACAACAAATAATCCGATAGAAGGACTATCTACAAAAGGTAAATGTACAAAATGAAGAAGTAAACATATCGTCATTGTAAAAAGAATAGTCCATTTTTGTACGACAATTCTTTGTAACAACAGTGCTCGCATGAGATCCCTCCTAAAACTCTTTTCTTTTATAAATAGCAGTAGAAACTAGAGAGGAGAGGCAGAGCAGTATTAGCCCGCCCAAAGGTGCTAAATAGACATATTGCTTTAAATATAGAAACGTTTGAGTCATATCAGGGATATATTCTTTAAACATCCCCGTTAAGAAGCCAGGAATAAAACAAAACGCAATGAGGACTATTCTTCCTTTAATAGAGCCAAATTTAATATAGATAGGTAGTAATACGGCTAATAAACAGAGCGCCGATGTTATGATCAAATTAAACGTTAGGAAAAATTCTGAAGTGATGTCGTTATTGGTAAAAAAATTGATAAAAAATAGGATAGGTAATGCCATAACAAGTCCGAAAATCATTAACATCACACTGAGTATATATTTACTAAAAACGATATCCGCTTTAGAAATTGGTAAAGTATTAGCGTATTTATCCCACTTACTTTGTTCATCGTAGCTAAGCGCAGTTATCGCTTGTATCGTAACAATAAAAACAATAACAGCTAGAAGCATTGCGCTTTGCTGCATAAAAATCGCCATCACAAGAAGAAATATAAGAACAAATGCTTGTGCTTTCATTTGTCGTTGAATGGTCATTAAATCTTTTAGGATAAGTCCTACCATATTTAAACACTACCTTTCACGAAAAATAGCATGATATCTTCTATAGAAGGCCTTTCAAGTCTGAAAGCCTCATTTACTTCATTTTTCAGAACTAATGCTTCTATTCCAAACGCACCAGGACGGGTTCTTAGAATAGCATGCTCTGGCAAGTCGTTTACTTCCTCACTGTTACCTTTGAAAATACCATATTCATATAATAGAGCATCTTTACTCTCGCTCAATAAAATCTCACCATTATGAATTAACGTAATATAGTCAGCAATTTTTTCTAAATCGCTTGTAATATGCGATGAAAATAAAATGCTGTGCGTTTCATCCTGCATAAATGCTAAAAATAAATCCAGAATTTCATCCCGAATAATAGGGTCTAATCCACTTGTTGGCTCATCTAAAATCAATAATTTTGGATGATGTGCCAATGCTAAGGCAATTGATAGCTTCATCCTCATTCCTCGTGATAGTTCCTTTATCTTCTTCCTCTTTGGCACCTTAAATTGAGCTAATCTTTCAAAATAATAGTCTGAATCCCATGTTTGAAATACTTTTCTCATGATTTTGTCGAGTTGCGTCGCATTTAGCGTTTCTGGTACATGTAAATCGTCAAATACAACGCCGATGTCGTTTTTTATCGATAGTTCGTGTTCGACATGATCTTTGCCAAATAGCAAAATTTCGCCATATTCTTTTTTTATTAAATTCAGCATGCATTTTATCGTTGTTGATTTGCCAGCCCCGTTTTCTCCAACAAAACCCATTACCGTGCCTTGTGGGACGGAAAAACTTATATCTTTAAGAAAAAAGCCTTCAAAGCCCTTATGTAGATCATGAATTTCAATGGCATTCATATTACTTATCCTCCTCTAACATTAAAGATAGTAGTTCTTGTAATTCTTCACCAGAAAGTCCAGCGGTTTTCGCTATTTTTGCTGCCTTTTGCAAATGCCCCTCTACCTGCCGTAATAGCTCCTCACGTAGAAAGTCTTGATTTCGTTCTGTGACAAAGCTCCCTTTACCAGCGACTGTTTCAATGAAACCATCTCGCTCTAAATCAGCATAGGCACGTTTAGTGGTCATCACACTTATTTTTAAATCCTTTGCTAAAGCGCGGATAGACGGTAGTGCATCACCAGCCTGTAATTTATTAGCTAAAATAGCCTCTTTGAGCTGTATGGTGATTTGTTCATAAATAGGTTTTTCACTCGCATTACTTAAATGGATATGCACAAATCATCACCTCTTATAACTGTATATATACACTATATACAGAAAGCGATAAAAATGCAACATATTCGTACTTTAGGTAGGGGTCACGATTTGCAAAAAGTCCGCATATATTGAGGTAACGGCTCAAGGAGGGAGATGAGGCATGCTACTATCTGAGATGGTGGATAAGGAGTTAATTCAAATTGAGGGTGGCGTACATTTTGGCATCCTGGCACATACAGAATGCCTATTAGATGTGCAAACAGGGAAAATACATGGTTTTGAAATTGTGAAAGATAAACTACCATTCCAAAAAAAGAAAATGAAAGTTAGTGAAATGATACCTTGGCACGAAATTATTTTAATTGGTGAAGATCGTATTTTATTTAATAAGACATCTACAGTACAGTCAGAATATTTACAGTGAGGTGAGCTTTTGGAAAACGAAAAATGGCTTGTTATCGGTGAGGACTCCCGATTAAAGGAACTAGCTACAATGCTAAGAAGTCCATCGAGAACAGTATTTTATAAAAGAACAACTGTATGGAACGAAGAGTTAAATAAACTTGTTTTAGAATTCCAGCCTAATAAAATCGTATTACCTATTCTTCCATTAAAAATAGAAGTTGAGCAGCTCTATGGTATATCACAAGTGAAATTTTATACAGGTCGATTAACAATGCATTGGAAGCAATTACTAGAGAAAAATGAATCTATTTGCTATTTACAACAAGAATCATTTATTTGGCAAAATGCTCGATTAACAGCGGAGGGATTTATCGCCACGTTTTACGGACTCGAGCAAAAATGTATTTACGGACAAAATTTCACAATCGCAGGTTTTGGTCGCATCGCAAAAATGCTCGCCTCTTTACTAGTTAAGATGGGTGCAAATGTTCATATTGTTGCACGTTCAGTTGTACAAGTGAGTGAAGCAAAAGCTTATGGTTATAAAGCCACGAATTTAGATGATCGCCAATGGTCTATTACAGATGGCATTTTTATTAATACAATTCCTGCTAAATGGATTACAGAGTCTTTTATAGAGCATGTTCCAACTGTTTTATATGACTTGGCTTCAGAGCCAGGATGTTTAGATATAGATTCTGATCAATTACAAACGTATGTACTATTGCCATCATTGCCTGGGAAATACTTTGCACATGATGCTGCTACAATATTGTGCAAGGCAATAGAGGAGGAAGAAAATTGTTAACGGGGAAACGAATTGGCTTAGGTATTACTGCTTCTCATTGTACGTATGAAGATGTAGTACCTAAAATCCAAAATTTTATTGATGTCGGAGCAACAGTTATTCCAATCATTACCCATTCCGTTTTACATGCAGCTACACGCTTTGGTACAGGTGAAGAGTGGATTGCCAAAATAGAAGCTTTGACAGGAGAAAAAGTTATTTCTTCTATAAAAGAGGCGGAGCCATTTGGCCCATCCAATCCATTAGATGCAATGGTCATAGCCCCCATGACAGGCAATAGCATAAGTAAATTTGCTAATGCGGCAACAGATAGTCCTGTGTTAATGGCAGCAAAGGCTACTTTGCGTAATGGTTCGCCTGTAGTTTTAGGTATTTCCACAAACGATGCACTAGGCTTAAATGGCATAAATATTATGAAACTGTTAAATGCCAAAAATATATATTTTATTCCCTTTGGTCAGGATGCCCCTCACTCCAAACCAAATTCTTTAATTGCTGATTTTGAGCAAATGGTGGATACTGTTCATGCAGCAATTACGCAGAAAAAGCAATTACAACCGCTGTTGATACAATATTTCAAATAAATAAGAGATTACACACAATTTTCAGTATTTTTGTGATACAATAGCACACATTATGGAACATGTATTCAAGGAGAGATGACAGATGACAAAGCAGTTAACAGTTGCGGTTGTTGGGGCAACAGGTGCAGTAGGATCGAAAATGATGGAGCAGTTGATTAAACGTAAATTTCCGATTGGACATATTAAATTTCTAGCTTCTGCTCGTTCAGCAGGAAAATCAATCGAATTTAATGGGGAAACATATACAATTGAAGAAGCGACACCTGAGGCTTTCGAAGGCGTCAATGTCGCTTTATTCTCAGCTGGTGGTTCAGTATCAGCTGTGCTTGCACCAGAAGCAGCTAAGCGTGGTGCAGTAGTTATTGATAATACGAGCCATTTTCGTATGGATCCAGAGGTACCGCTTGTCGTGCCTGAAGTGAATCGAGGCGACTTAGCGAAGCATAAGGGAATTATTGCGAATCCAAACTGCTCGACAATTCAAATGGTAGCTGCGCTTGAACCAATTCGTCATGCATTTGGTTTAACAAAAGTAATTGTTTCAACTTATCAGGCAGTATCAGGTGCAGGGATTTCTGCGATCCAAGAATTAAAGGCACAAAGCGAAAACTGGGATGCAGGTAAAGATGTAGAAGCAAATATTTTACCGTCTGGTAGTGATAAACGTCATTACCCAATTGCTCGTAATGTCATTCCACAAATCGATAAATTCACAGATAATGGATTTACATACGAAGAAATGAAAATGATTAATGAGACGAAAAAAATCATGCATGCACCAGAGCTAAAAGTAGCTGCTACTTGTGTTCGTGTGCCAGTCGTTTCAGGTCACTCTGAATCTGTTTATATTGAGGTAGAGAAAGACGCGTCAATCCAAGAGATTTTCGAAGTATTACGCAACGCACCAGGTGTGGTATTACAAGATGATATTGCAACACAAACTTACCCAATGCCTATTTATGCAGAAGGGGAAGACGCTACTTTTGTAGGACGTATCCGTCAAGATTTAGACAACAGCAAAGGGTTCCATCTATGGATCGTTTCTGACAATTTATTAAAAGGCGCCGCATTAAACTCTATCCAAATTGCAGAAGCAATGCTTGAGGATAACTTACTATAAGAGGGGTGTAAGGATGAATTTAGGTCGAATTGGAACGGCAATGATTACGCCGTTCAAAAATGATGGCACGATTAATTATCCAGAACTAGAACGTATTATTAATCATTTAATAGACAATGGTACTGATTGTATTGTTGCTTGTGGTACGACTTCTGAAAACCCAACTATGTCTACAGAAGAGAAAATTGAAGTTGTACGCTTTACCGTAGAGAAAGTAGCAGGTCGCGTACCAGTTATTGCAGGTACTGGGGATAATGAAACAGCTTACTCTATCGCGATGACACATAAGGCAGAAGAAAATGGAGCAGACGGCATTATGCTTGTAGCTCCTTACTATAATAAGCCAAATCAACGTGGGATTTATGCTCACTTTGAAACCATTGCTAAACAAACTAGTCTCCCTGTTATGCTTTATAATGTTCCAGGGCGTACTGGGGTCAATGTTGCCTATGAAACTTCTGTTGCATTAAGCAAGATTCCTAATATTGCTTGGATTAAGGAAGCGAGCGGTAACTTAGATCAGATGGGTGATGTTATTGAGAATGTTGATCCAGCTGATGATTTCTTAGTGTATAGTGGGGACGATGGTTTAACACTCCCACTAATGGCCATTGGTGGAGCAGGTGTTATTTCTGTAGCTGCCCATGTGGTAGGCAATGATATGCAATTAATGATTAAAGCGTTTGAAGAAGGAAATCATAAGCTAGCAGCCCAAATTCACCGAGCCTTATTACCTTTAGTACGTGCGCTGTTCGCTCAGCCCAACCCTTCACCGATTAAATATGCGATGACAAAATTAGGATTTGATACACTCAATGTTCGTTTGCCGATGATGGAAATGACAGATGAAGAGAAAGCTAATTTTGACCGAATTTGGGATACGTATCAAGAAAAAGCGAAAAGTTTTAGATAAATAGGAGCGAGGCTGATAGCATTTCAGCCTCGTTTTTTATATTTTATAAATAAAAAGTATGTACAAAATTTGTAACTCCTCGTCCTTACAAATACTTATTTAGCTCTATTTATACAGGATAGCCAATATTTGTTTTCCATCTGCTAGTAATAAGCAAATAGCAGGAAAATCTATTTCCTACGTGAAACATGTATTTTTAATTTGTGCAAAAGCTTTGCAAACCGTATAATAAATGTTAAGTGGTTGCTGTTCGGGATATTTTTTAGGAGGAAATAAATTGACAAAAAAGAAAAATGAATTAATCCGCATCATCCCTCTTGGTGGTGTAGGCGAAATTGGGAAAGCCATGTACGTAGTAGAAATTGATGAAGAGCTATTTGTGGTGGATAGCGGCTTAATGTTCCCAGAAGATGAAATGCTAGGTATAGATATCGTGATTCCTGACATTACTTACTTAGAAGAAAATAAAGAACGTGTGAAAGGTATTTTCTTAACACATGGTCATGAAGATGCAATTGGCTCAATTGCCTATGTATTACAAAAAATAAAGGCACCTGTGTACGGATCGAAATTAACTATTGCATTAGCAAAGGAACATTTAAAAGAATTACCTGCACCACATCAAGTGAAGTTTTTTGAAGTAACAAACCGTAGTCGTATGAATTTTAACTCAACGTATGTAACATTCTTCCACACAACACATAGTATTCCCGATTCGTTAGGGGTAGTGTTCCATACATCTGAAGGCGCGATTGTTCATACAGGAGAGTTTAAATTCGATCAGTCAGCGACAGGTAAATTTAAACCTGATTTAGCAAAAATGGCACAGCTAGGAGAAGACGGCGTTTTCATTTTACTATCTGAGTCTTGCGAAGCTGAGCGACCAGGATATACGACATCAGAGATTGTCATTGAAGAACAATTATCAAAAACATTCCACTCAGCACCAGGTCGTATTTTAGTAGCTGTTTACGCATCGAATTTTATTCGAATTCAACAAGTATTTGCTCAAGCACAGAAATCATTCCGTAAGGTTGTAATTGTGGGCAAACCATTGGAAAAGGCAGTTGATTTAGGCGTACAGCTTGGTTATTTAACAGTCGAAGAAGATACAATTATTCCGATCTCGGAAATGCAAAAATATCAAGATGATGAAATTATCATTATTGCAACAGGCAACAGAGGAGAACCTCTCGATGCTTTAGAAAAAATTGTCCGTAAGCACCATCGTGACATTAAAATTAAACAAGGTGACACGGTACTAATTACCTTTACACCTTCTCCTGGCATGGAAGTTCAAATGGCGAATACAATGAACTCTATGTCAAAAGCAGGCGCTGAAATTTTGACTTCTAGCAAAAATGTCCATGTTTCAGGACATGGTAGCCAAGAAGATTTAAAGCTGATGCTAAACTTGATGCAACCAAAGTACTTTATTCCCGTACAAGGAGAATACCGTATGCTAATTGCGCATTCTAAATTAGCACAACAGCTAGGTATGCAAAAATCCCAAATTTTTATCGCTGATAAAGGGGATATCGTAGAATATAAAAATAATAAAATGCGCATGAGTGGTCGTGTACAAGCTGGTAATGTCTTAATTGACGGTATTGGTGTAGGCGATGTAGGTAATATTGTCCTTCGTGACCGTAAATTATTATCGCAGGATGGTATTTTCATTGTGGTGGTAACATTAAATCGAGCACAAAAGAAAATTGCCTCTGGGCCAGAAATTTTATCACGAGGCTTTGTCTATGTACGAGAATCAGAGGAATTAATGATTGAGGCTTCTGACATTGCGAGGAATGTGATAGAAAAGTACGTTGGGAAAGAAACCTTTGAATGGACGAACATAAAACAAGAAATTAGAGATACGCTAAATACGTATTTATTCCAAAAAACAAAACGTCGCCCAATGATTATTCCTATTATTATGGAATATTAATTGAACAAGCTCATCGTATATGCTTTGAGGAAAAAATAAATGATAAAGGATTTTCTCCCAATTGCGGTGGAAAATCCTTTTTTTGAAATATTCAAGTTCTACATGTGATGATTCGCTACATATATAGAATGGATTGCAGAAGAAGGTGAATTTGATGGCAGTTAGTAAGAGAAAAAAAGTTACTAAAAGTAAAGCGACAACAGAAAAAAAAGAAATGCATCCGCTTATGTACGAAATATTAGGGTTGCTCTTAATTGCATTAGCAGTCATTATGATTTTTGAATACGGCATGATCGGGCGGATTCTACAAACAATCGCCATGTTCCTTTTTGGTAATTTACATTTTGCTGTTCCATTTATGCTTATATTTGTTGCATTGTTAATGATGATTGGTCGTAAAAAAGTTGGGATAAAGGATCGATTAATACTTGGCATGTTCCTCATTGTTATGAGCTTAACGATTTTTAGTCATGGCATATTATTTGAACAACTATCCAAATCAGGTGGTCTACTATCTGATTCTGTGCTACGTGAATCATGGCGAATTTTGATTAATACAGATGGTATCATTCATCGTAGTAATGCTTTAGGGGGTGGCATGATTGGTGCCCTACTATTTAGTGGGCTTCATGTGCTGTTTGAAGCCTCGGGGGCAAAAGTTGTTGCTTGGGTTATTTTCTTTATTGGTTTAATTCTTGTCACTGGTAAAGCATTAGTGCCTTATCTAGCAGAAAAAACGCCAGATATATTTGGTAAATGGAAAAAAAAGCATCATGATAAGAAAAAAAATACACCGAAAAAACCAAATAATCGTCGTTCAAGAGTAGAGAGTGGGGATGAAGTAGCAGCTGTTAATCAATCTATAGATATGCCTGAACAAGAAGAAGAAATACCACATGAACCAATTATTTCTGCTTTTACACAGAATGTTTCACAGGAAAGAGAAGTGATTGATACAACTCACATGGTGGAAAATGAACTTGAAGAAGCATCGGATGATGTCCAGATTCAGGGCACAGATGCAGTAGAAAATGCAGATTATCAGCTCCCATCATATAATTTATTACAATTACCTCCACAACATGATCAAAGTGGTGAATATTCAGTGATTCAGGCAAATGCCAAAAAGCTTGAGCAGACATTACAAAGTTTTGGCGTAAAGGCAAAGGTGACACAGGTGCATTTAGGTCCTGCTGTTACGAAGTACGAGATTTTACCAGATATCGGTGTGAAAGTAAGCAAAATTGTCAATTTGCAAGATGATCTTGCATTAGCATTGGCAGCTAAAGATATTCGTATGGAAGCGCCAATTCCTGGGAAATCTGCGATTGGTATAGAAGTACCTAATAGTGAGGTAGCCATTGTAACACTTCGTGAGGTATTAGAATCGAAAGATGGTGCTAAGCCTGAAGCATTATTACAAGTAGCATTTGGTCGAGATATTACAGGACAAGCTGTATTAGCAGAGCTCAATAAAATGCCACATTTACTTGTAGCTGGTTCTACAGGTAGTGGGAAAAGTGTTTGCATAAATGGCATTGTTGTATCCATACTAATGCGTACAAAACCGCATGAAGTGAAGCTCATGATGATAGACCCAAAAATGGTTGAATTAAACGTTTATAATGGGATTCCACATTTATTAGCGCCTGTCGTAACGGATGCACGTAAAGCTTCGCAAGCACTGAAAAAAGTGGTATCTGAAATGGAACGCCGCTATGATTTGTTTTCTCATACAGGTACAAGAAATATTGAGGGCTATAATGCACATGTCCAAAAGGTTAATGATCAAACAGAGGAAAAGCATCCAAAGCTACCTTATATTGTGGTTATTGTAGATGAGTTAGCGGATTTGATGATGGTCGCATCAAGTGATGTAGAGGATTCGATTACACGTTTAGCGCAAATGGCAAGGGCAGCTGGCATTCATTTGATTATTGCCACACAACGACCAAGTGTAGATGTTTTAACAGGTGTCATTAAAGCAAATATTCCATCCAGAATTGCTTTTGCAGTTTCTTCCGCGATTGACTCAAGAACAATTTTAGACATGGGTGGAGCTGAACGATTATTAGGACGAGGCGATATGTTATTTTTACCTGCTGGAGCTTCTAAACCAAAAAGGGTGCAGGGTGCCTTTTTATCAGATCAAGAAGTGGAGGCAGTCGTTCATTTTGTTATAGAACAGCAAAAAGCTCAGTATCAGGAGGAGATGATTCCTACTGAAGAAGAGACCATTTTAGAGGAAACAGATGATTTGTATGATGAAGCAGTCCAATTAGTTGTCAATATGCAAACAGCATCTGTCTCTATGCTTCAACGTCGCTTCCGTATTGGTTATTCAAGAGCTGCACGTATTGTTGATCAGATGGAGCAACGCGGTATTGTTGGGCCTCCAGAGGGTAGTAAACCTCGTCAAGTACTTGTTCACCAATACGATAACTAAGCAAAAAATGAAGACGAAAATGGCGAGAGCATTTGTATTTTTGTCCAAAAATTTGCAGATAAAATAAAGAAAGAATGAATTCTATAACAGATTTTACTCAAAACTGTTTATTTCATTCTGCAAAAATGTTATATTTATGAACGATTAGTAGGAATGTTGTACATCAGATGTCTGATCTCTGATTTTGGTGGTGATATATGTGACTATTAAAGCAGATCATCGTCATCTCTATCTTCAAGTAATCGATCGTTTAAAATCTGACATCGAGGCTGGCGTTTTTAAAGAAAATGAAAAGCTGCCTTCAGAATTTGAATTATCGAAATCACTAGGAGTCAGTCGAGCAACACTTAGAGAAGCACTTCGACTGTTGGAAGAGGAAAATGTGATTGTGCGCCGACATGGGGTTGGGACTTTTGTCAACCCGAAGCCGTTGTTTACATCAGGCATCGAGCATTTATCTAGTATTTCTTCTATGATCGAGGCAGCAGGTATGGAGCCAGGTTCGCGATTTTTAAAAGCGACTGAGCATGTGCCTTCTGAGGAAGATTTAAAACGCTTCCAAAGTGATGGCGACGATAAAATACTCACGATTGAACGTGTCAGAACAGCGGATGGTGAGCCAGTAGTATACTGCATAGACAGGCTACCTGCAAGCTTCCTGCCTACTGACTTTGTCGAAAAAAAAGAAGTTTCACTGTTCTCTGCACTTGAGCAATCTGGCAAAATTCATGTAGCTTATGCTGTAACCTATATTGATCCAGTTGGGTATCATGAACAAGCCTCACCGATTTTAAATTGTGGACGTGAGACAGCTCTTTTAGTGTTAAAGCAATTGCATTATGATGATCATGATCAAGTAGTGCTCTATTCAAAAAATTATTTCCGAGCTGATAAATTCAGCTTCCATGTAGTTCGTAAACGGGTGTAGAACATTTCTAAATTTTTTCCTGCTAATTACAATACCTTTGGGGGGTTAATTAAATGAAAAAACGTAAATTTGGTTTAGTATTAACATCAGTATTAGCGGCAAGTGCTATTTTAGGTGCTTGTGGTACGAAAGACGACGAAAAGCCAGCGAAAGAAAATGACAATGCTTCAGGTGGCGAAAGCACAGAAGAAGCTTTCTCAGTAGCGATGGTTACTGACGTAGGTGGCGTTGATGACAAATCATTCAACCAATCTGCATGGGAAGGTGTACAAGCTTACGGTAAAGAGCATGATTTATCAAAAGGTGATGGTGGTTTTGACTACCTACAATCAGCTTCAGATGCTGACTATGAAACAAACTTAAACAACTTAGTTCGTCGTGACTTTAACTTAGTATTTGGTATCGGATTCATGATGGCTGATGCAATTGATGCAGTTGCTTCTGAAAATCCAGATAACCACTTTGCATTAATCGATGCTGAAGTAGAAGCAGACAACGTAGTAAACGTACTGTTCAAAGAGCAAGAAGGTGCTTTCTTAGCAGGTGTTGCTGCAGCGAAAACATCTAAAACAGGTAAAATCGGCTTCGTAGGCGGCGTTGATATTCCAGTTATTAACCGTTTCCACGCTGGTTTCGTTGAAGGGGCTAAAGCAGTAAACCCAGATATCGATATTCAAGTAAAATATACTGGTGCCTTTGATAAAGCAGATCTTGGTAAAATTACAGCGAACAGCATGTATTCTTCAGGTGTAGATGTAATCTTCCACGCTGCTGGTGCAACTGGTAACGGTGTATTCTCTGAAGCAAAAGAGCGTAAAGCGAAAGATCCAAATGCTGATGTATGGGTTATCGGTGTAGATGCTGACCAATACGAAGAAGGTAAAGTAGACGATAAAACAAACGTTACATTAACTTCTATGTTAAAAGGTGTTAATACAGCAGTAGTAGATATTTCAAATAGAGCGAAAAATGGTGATTTCCCAGGTGGAGAAACACTTGTTTACGGTTTAGCTGAAGACGGCGTTAAACTTGCGGATTCTCGCGGTGCGATTCCAGAAGATGTACAAAAAGTAATCGACGAATATAAAGAAAAAATTGCTAAGGGTGAAATCAAAGTTCCAGAAAAAGTGGAAAAATAATTCATCTTTTGATCATCATAAGGGACTCTTAGAAGGACCTTATGATGATTTTTCAATCTATCGTTATATTTAGATTATTCGCAATACTCTATTTAACTAGATTTATAGAAACCTTATAGAGGTAGTAATTATGATTTGAATAATGATGGTAACAAGTTAATAGAAGAAAGGTTTCTAACGATGACCTTTCCTGTATTAATTTAGCAAAACATCTACCTCTATAGGTGGGATATTAAATCGGTAATAAAATATAGCCTCTAGTAGAAAATTTATTACTGGACGTATGGCTTATCTGTACCATCCATCATGTAGCAGCAGATACTATACGCTAAGATGAAAATACTTAATAATAGTGCCTATTAAGGGAGTGACAAATTTGGATTATGTGATTGAAATGCTAGAAATCCGTAAAGAATTCGGTAATTTCGTGGCGAATAATAATATCACCCTCCAACTGAAACAAGGCGAGATTCATGCATTGCTAGGTGAAAATGGTGCAGGTAAATCGACTTTGATGAACGTCCTTTTTGGTTTGTATCAACCAGAGGGTGGCGAAATTCGTGTACGTGGGAAGGCTGTAAAAATTACAAACCCGAATATTGCCAATGATTTAGGGATTGGCATGGTGCATCAACATTTTATGTTGGTAGAAAACTTTACGGTAACAGAAAATATCATTTTAGGCACTGAGCCTACTAAAATGGGAATTGTGAATATAAAAGATGCGGCTAAGAAAGTACAAGCACTTTCTGAAAAGTATGGATTAGATGTTGATCCGAACGCCAAAATCGAGGATATCACGGTTGGTATGCAACAGCGTGTAGAAATATTAAAAACATTGTATCGTGGTGCCGAAATTTTAATTTTTGATGAACCAACTGCATCATTAACACCGCAAGAAATTACCGAATTAATTCAAATAATGCGCCGTCTTATCGCAGAGGGTAAATCCATTATTTTAATTACGCATAAGCTAAAAGAAATTATGGAAGTTTCAGACCGTGTGACGATTATCCGTAAGGGAGAAGGGATTGGCACAGTTGTAACCGCTGCCACAAATCCTGATCAGCTTGCAGAAATGATGGTTGGCCGTCAGGTTGAATTCAAAACGGAAAAAACGGATGCGACCCCGACTGACGAAGTGCTTGCGATTGAGAACTTGGTTGTTACAGACTATCGAAATATTGATAAAGTTAAAGGTCTTAATTTAAATGTTCGTAAAGGTGAAATCGTAGGTATTGCTGGTATTGATGGTAATGGTCAATCCGAGTTAATAGAAGCCATTACAGGTCTACGCAAAATTAAAAGTGGTAAAGTCAAGCTGAATGGTAAAGATATTACTAACATGAAGCCTCGTAAAATTACAGAGGAAGGCGTAGGACATATTCCACAAGACCGTCATAAGCATGGATTAGTTTTAGATTTCCCAATTGGTCATAATATTGCATTGCAAACATATTACCAATCTCCAATAGCGAAGGGCTTTGTGATGGACTATAAAAAGGTGTCAGAGAAAGCTCGCCAAATCATTAAAGAGTATGATGTGCGTACTGGTAATGGAGAGATGACACCAGCTCGTGCATTATCTGGTGGTAACCAACAAAAAGCAATTATTGGTCGTGAAATTGACCGTAACCCTGATCTACTAATTGCTGCTCTACCAACGCGTGGACTTGACGTAGGAGCTATTGAATTCATTCATTCTCGTCTAATTGAGCAACGTGATAAAGGGAAAGCCGTTTTGTTAATCTCATTTGAATTAGATGAGGTGATGAATGTTTCGGATCGAATTGCTGTTATCTATGATGGACAAATTGTTGATGAGTTAAATCCGAAAGAAACGACTGAACAAGAGCTAGGCTTACTAATGGCAGGACAAAGTAAAAAAAATATAAAGCGTGATGCGAAGGAGGGGAACGACTAATGTCAAATCGTGTCATTAATATCCTCGTTCCTATCATCTCTATCATTATCGGTTTAATTGTAGGGGCTATCGTTATGGTAGTCAGTGGCTATGACCCAGTGCAAGGTTATATCGCTCTTTGGACAGGTATTTTTGGAGATTCATATTCAATCGGGAACACAATTCGTCAAATTACACCATATATTTTAGCAGGTCTTGCGGTAGCATTTGCATTCCGTACAGGGCTCTTCAATATCGGTGTTGAAGGTCAGCTAATTTTAGGTTGGTTAGCCGCTGCATGGGTAGGTTATGCGTTTGAACTTCCTAAAATCATTCACTTACCATTAGCATTGCTTGCAGCAGCTGCTGCAGGTGCATTTTGGGCCTTTATTGCAGGTTTCTTAAAAGCGAAATTTAAAGTTCACGAAGTTATTGCGACAATTATGCTGAACTACACTGCACTTTATATTGCAAATGCAGTGATTAAAAAATTGTCCGATGGCAGCTTTAAAACAGAACGTATCCATGAGTCAGCTTCTTTACGTTCTCCGTTTTTAAGAGAGCTTACAGACAACTCAAGTCTTCACTATGGGATCATTGTTGCACTTTTAATGGTAGTTGTGATGTGGTTCATTTTAGAAAAAACAACACGAGGCTACGAGCTAAAAGCAGTAGGTTTTAACAAAAATGCCGCTGATTATGCAGGTATGAGTGTCAATAAAAATATTATTTTAGCTATGACAATTTCTGGTATGTTTGCAGGTCTGGGTGGTGCGATGGAAGCTTTAGGGACATTCCAAAACGCATCCATTAAACCTGGCTTTACGGGAATTGGGTTTGACGGTATCGCCGTTGCGCTACTTGGTGCCAATACACCACTTGGAGTAGTGTTTGGGGCATCCCTTTTTGGTTCTTTAAAATATGGTGCATTAAATATGCCAAATGCTGCGGGAAT
This sequence comes from Lysinibacillus sp. LK3, assembly GCF_001043675.1. Classification (NCBI taxonomy): domain Bacteria; kingdom Bacillati; phylum Bacillota; class Bacilli; order Caryophanales; family Bacillaceae; genus Lysinibacillus; species Lysinibacillus sp. LK3. The sequence continues at coordinate 215,291 of NZ_LDUJ01000007.1, read as the reverse complement.
TCCAGAAGAAATCGTATCCATTATTATTGCATTGATTATCTTCTTCGTTGCATCAGGCTATATTATTCGAGTAGGCTTACAAAAGCTGAGCAAGAAAAAGGAGGGACAATAACATGAGCTTTTTAGAAATGTTATATTTCATCATCCCTTCAGCGATTCTTTATGCAACACCTTTGATTTTTACGGCCATCGGTGGGGTATTCTCTGAACGCTCTGGTGTTGTCAACATCGGGCTAGAAGGCTTAATGATTGTCGGTGCGTTTGTTGGTATTTTTGTCAATTTAGAATTCGCTTCATCATTAGGGGCAGCAACAGTTTGGGTAGCAATGCTAGCAGCTGTTGTGATTGGTGCTGTGTTCTCGCTTTTCCATGCTGTAGCTTCTATTTCTTTCCGTGCCGATCAAACGGTATCAGGGGTAGCTATTAACTTACTAGGTTTAGCTGCAACCGTATTCTTAGTAAAAATGATTTATGATAAAGGTCAAACAGATATGATTGACCAACCGATTCGTCGTTTCGGTGTCCCTTACTTAGAGGATATTCCGTTCTTCGGTCGTTTACTGTTCCATGATGTTTACAGCACATCTATTTTAGCGTTCGCTGTAGCATTCGGGGCATGGTTTATCATTTATAAAACGCCATTCGGCTTGCGTTTGCGTGCCGTGGGTGAACATCCAATGGCAGCAGATACAATGGGTATAAATGTAAATAAAATGCGCTATATTGCCGTGATGATTTCAGGGGCATTAGGTGGTCTTGGTGGTGCAGTGTATGCACAAACAATTACACACGACTTCTCACATGCAACAATTGCTGGTCAAGGTTTCATGGCTATTGCCGCAATGATTTTCGGGAAGTGGCATCCAATTGGAGCACTAGGTGCAGCCTTATTCTTCGGTTTAGCACAAACATTAAGTATTGCAGGGAATCAAATTCCGCTAATCGAGAATGTTCCAGCAGTATATCTACAAATTTTACCGTATGTGTTAACAATTCTTGCTTTAGCAGGATTTATTGGTAAAGCAAACGCTCCAAAAGCGAGTGGACAACCTTATATTAAAGGTAAACGCTAAGAAAAGCATTTTAAGGACTGGGCACTATGCTCGGTCCTTTTTTTATTATAATTGGCGTAATTTTTAATTTTTCCCATACATACTTTGGATTCCTTTTGCAATTATAGACAATAGACATGTATAGTATGTGTAGTACATCGTTATATTAAGAAGGATAGGAGGGTTTCATATGTTTAAAACAATACCTTTTGCAAAAGGTGTCAATTTGCATATCCGACAAACGACCCAATTTAAAACCGTAAATTTTTCAATTAAATGGAGAAGAGCATTAACGGCTAAAAGTGCATCAGAGCGTACAGTATTAACAAATGTACTGCAGCACAGTAATGCTAAATATAAGACAACTGCTGCTTTTCGAAGCTTTTTAGATGACTTGTATGGTACAGTTTTGTATTTTGATACATCGAAGCGCGGAAATGAGCATACGGTTCTTATGAATGTAGAGACTGTTAATGATCATTATCTAGCAAATACAAGTGTCTTAAACGAAGTCCTTGGTTTATTGCATACAGCTATTTTTGAGCCTAATCTAGAAAATGGTGTCTTTAAGGAATCCGTTGTTGAGCGTGAGAAAAAGACAGTTATTCAACGTATTGAATCTATTTTTGACGATAAATCTCGCTTTGCTCAATTCCGTCTACAACAAATCCTGAGACCAAATGAGCCAGCATCAATTTCAGCGAATGGTAGTGTCGAAGAAATTCAAAAGATTACCCCTGCCTCATTATTTGAGGCTTATCAATCGATGCTAGCTAACGACAAAATCGATATTTATGTAGCTGGAGACATTAATGAAGAGGAAATTGTTGCGAAATTAAAAAAAGCGCTACCATTTAAGGATCGTACTCCTGAGGAAGTTCCAACAGTACTCCCTCAACAACATCCAAACAATGATTATGTAAGAGAACAGCATGAAATGAAACAAGGTAAACTTCATATTGGCTTTAGCACACCTGTTAGATTTGGAGATGCAGATTTCTCTAAGATGCAAATTTTTAATGGGATTTTTGGTGGATATCCACATGCTAAGTTGTTTATGAATGTTCGTGAAAAAGAGAGTCTTGCTTATTATGCTTCTAGTTCCTATGCTTCGCATTATGGACTTGTATTTGTTGTATCTGGGATTGAAGCTAAAAATGAAGAAAAAGCGCTATCTTTAATTAAAGAACAACTTGCCGTCATGCAGGCTGGGGACATTACAGATTTAGAGCTGGAGCAAACAAAGGCTATGCTGACGAATCAGCTAAAAGAATCCTTAGATTCGGCACGAGGTCAAATTGAAATTTTTGATCAATATAAGGATTTACCTGAAGAATTCTCAGTTCAAGCCTGGGCAAATAAGTGGAAAGCTGTGACAAAAGAAGATGTTGTTGCAATGGCAAAGCAAGTGCAGCTTGAAGCGGTCTATTTCTTATGTGGAAAGGAGCAAGCCGCACAATGAAAACAATAGAATTTAAACAATTAGATGAAATACTTTATTATGAAAAACTAGACAATGGCTTAGATGTTTATATATTGCCGAAAAAAGGCTTTTCCAAAACATTTGTTACATTTACAACAAAGTACGGCTCTGTCGATCGTACGTTCGTGCCAATTGGTGAAACAGAAAGTATTACTGTACCAGATGGTATTGCACACTTTTTAGAGCATAAAATGTTCGAAAAAGAGGATGGAGACGTTTTCCAAAAATTTAGCGAATATGGTGCTTCTGCGAATGCATTTACATCGTTTACGCGTACAGCTTATTTATTTTCATCTACTGACAATATTTATAAAAGTACAGAAACATTATTGAATTTTGTCCAAGAACCATACTTTACAGAAGCTACTGTCAATAAAGAAAAAGGAATTATCGGGCAAGAAATTACAATGTATGATGATCAACCAGACTGGCGTCTATACTTTGGCACAATCGAAAATATGTATCATCATCATCCTGTAAAGATTGATATCGCTGGTACAATTGAATCGATTGATGGCATTACAGCGGAGCACTTATATACGTGCTACAATACGTTTTATCATCCTTCGAATATGTTGTTATTTGTGATTGGTGCTGTTGAACCAGAAGAAATGATGACGTTTATTCGTGAGAATCAAGGTAAAAAAGAGTTCCCAGAACCAACGCCTATTCAACGCTTCTTTGATATAGAACCATCAGAGGTAGCTATTAAAGAACGTACATTAAATATGGATGTTCAAAAACCAAAAATTTATGTAGGTTTAAAAGCGAAAGACACTAATTTATCAGGTCAGGACATGTTAAAGCATGAGTTGTCGGTTCAAATTGCACTTGAACTTATTTTTGGACGTACCTCTGATTTTTATGAACGTGTTTACGAGGAAGGTTTAATTGATGAGACATATGCTTTTGATTTTACCTTAGAAAATGGCTTTGGGTTTGCCATGATCGGATCAGATTCAGCAGAGCCTGATAAATTGGCAAAAACGATTATGGACGAATTAGCAAAATATGAAGGAAATAGCCAGTTTGATCGTGCTGGTTTGGATCGTATAAAACGCAAAAAAATTGGGTTCTTCCTACGTGCACTAAATTCGATCGAGTTTATCGCAAACCAATTCACACGATATTCCTTTAATGACATGAATTTATTTGATGTAGTACCAGTACTTGAGACATTAACTGTGGATGATTTACAAAAAGCATTTGCTTCTATCCAAGGTGAAACACAGCAAACGGTCTTTAAAATTCTGCCAAGTAAGCAGGATGCACAGTGAAAAAATTTGCCCTTGTTTTAGGTGCATCAGGTGATATCGGTCATGCCATTTGTCAAAGCTTAGCTGAGGACGGCTGGTCTATCTATGTACATTATTCAAACAATCAAAATGCGGCACAGAGATTATGTGAAATGCTTTCCGAAAATTTCCCTGCACAAGAATTTATGCTTGTACAGGGGGATTTTTCAATTGTTAATGGAGCAGAATTAGTAGCCGCGCAAATTTTCAATGTGCAGGCTATTGTTTTTGCCAATGGACAAGCCCACTATTCATTGCTCGAAGATACGACAGTTGAGGATATGGATGCTTTATGGCGTGTTCATGTTCAAAATCCTATGAGACTAACAGCTTTACTTTCTGGAAAACTTCGCAAGCATGAAGTGAGCTATGTACTATTTATAGGTTCCATCTGGGGAGAAGCTGGCTCAGCGGGGGAGGCACTTTATGCAACTGTTAAGGGTGCGCAACATGCTTTTGTTAAATCCTATGCAAAAGAAGCGGCATTATCTCGGATTAGAGTGAATGCTATTGCTCCTGGTTTTATAAATACCTCAATGAACAGCCATCTAAATCAAGAAGAGCTTCAATACATTTTGGACGATATCCCACTAGGCTCCATTGGACAAACAAAAGATGTGGCTGAAATGGTACGTTTTTATTTGTCTGGTAAAGCTAATTATGTGACAGGACAAATCGTACGATTAAATGGAGGCTGGTACATATAATAATCTCTTTTGCACATACTACTTGTGTAAAGGAGGAGGAAGAATATGACCATTTTAGAAAACTGGCAAAAATGGACATCGTTTTTAGGACAAAACGTTATGCAAGCTGAATCAAGCGGTATGCCGAAGAAAATGATTCAAACGGCTGCTGTCCAAATTGGGGAATATTTGGCGACTAATGTCGATCCTAAAAACGAACAAGAGCGAGTGCTGTCGGATTTATGGGGCGTTGCCTCTGAAGATGAAAAACATGCATTAGCGAATTGTGTCATTAAGCTTGTACAAAATAAGCATGTGCAGTAAATAAAAGAGGAGAGCCAATCTCCTCTTTTTGCTATACAATAAACTTTTTATCTGTGAAAACGGGAACGTATGTAAGCCTATTTAACAGTCTTCAAAAAAAATTAGTAAATAACGCTGTAATTCCATGTATTCTAACTTTCCATTACATAAAAAATCAGCTATGATGGAACTTATAAAGGATTTTTTACGTTAACTAATAGGAAGGGAACGAGTGTGTTGAGCGATTGGTACTTTGAATATGAAATTCAGGTGAATCGCCCTGGATTATTAGGAGATATTGCTTCACTTTTAGGGATGCTTCGTGTCAATATTATATCAATAAATGGTGTAGATGAGGATCGACGTGGTATGTTAGTGCATACAGACAATGATGAGGCAATTGAGCGTTTTCGTACAATTGTTTCGACAATGGAACATATTAACGTAACCAAATTTCGACAACCAAAACTTCGTGACCGTTTAGCCATTAGGCATGGTCGTTATATTCCTCGAGATGCAGATGAAAAAAACACATTCCATTTCGTAAGAGATGAATTAGGTATTTTAGTCGACTTTATGGCAGAACTCTTTAAAAAAGAGGGACATAAGCTGATTGGTATTCGTGGCATGCCACGTGTTGGAAAAACTGAATCCATAGTAGCCGCCAGTGTCTGTGCCAATAAAAAATGGATCTTTTTATCATCTACAATGATTAAGCAAACAGTTCGTAATAAGCTTGTGGGAGATGAATTTAGTCGTAACAATATTTTTATTTTAGATGGTATTGTGACTCGACGTTCATCTGATGAGAAACATTTGCAATTAGTGCGTGAAATGATGAATATGCCTTGTATCAAAGTTGTAGAGCATCCAGATATGTTTGTTCAGCATTCTGAATATAAAATAGAGGATTTTGATTATATTATTGAACTACGTCATCACACTGATGAAGAAATTACTTATGAAATAATGGAAAAAAATCATATGTCCGAATCCGATTCTTTTGGAGGATTTAATTTTTAATTTGATGTTAAAGTAGGTGTTATTAGTGGCAGAATTAGGGACTCGACTGAAAGAGGCGAGACTGTCTAAAGGCTACAGCTTAGACGATTTACAAGAAATAACGAAAATCCAAAAACGTTATTTAGTAGGAATTGAAGAGGGCAATTATTCCATTATGCCTGGTTCGTTTTATGTACGAGCTTTTATCAAACAATATGCAGAAGCTGTTGGGTTGGATGCGGAAGAAATCTTAGAGACATATAAAAATGAACTACCGAGCACTCCAAACGATCAAGTAAGTCAATCGATGACGAATAGCCCCAGCAGAAGAAAAGTAACGAAAGGCCCTTCGAATAAAATGATGGAGGCTATGCCAAAAATCATTGTTGCTTTATTTATTGTAGTCATTATTGTGGCTATATGGGTGCTATGGCAATCAAAAAACAGTCCAGGGACAAGCGAAGAAGTAAATCCAACTCCTGAAATTGAATATGACACAAATGTCAAGCCAATTGATAGTGAGAAGGATAAAAAAGAACAAGAAAATAAAGATGCACAGAAAAATGATAAAGAAGATACAAAAGCTACAGAAGAAACACCAACTGATGAAGATGACACTGATCAAACTGAAGAGATGAAGCAAACAATTTCCGCGGGTACTGTTGAAGCAGATGGAGCGACAACTTCTTATACGTTAACAGGGACAGATACAATGAAACTGAAAATTGAAATATCAGGCCCTACATTTGTTGGTATTCGCAATCAACAGCAACAAGAAATCTTAACAGATACGCGTGTCTATAATGCCGGGGAAGTAGTTGAATTTGACGCCTCAACACAAAACTATGTTCGTATTCGTCTCGGTAATTCAACGCAAGCTAAAATCTATATTAATGACGAACTTCTAACGTATGCACAACAAATTGTAACGCAAAATATCGTCATCAATTTCAATAAAGAACAGTAGTCATCACATGATGACTACTTTCTTTCATCATGAAAGGTGTTAGAAAAATGAACATTCCAAATAAAATTACCATCTCTCGAATCTTACTTATTCCATTCTTTGTCATTGTTATGATGTTTGATTTTGGCTGGGGAACATTATCACTTTTTGGTGCAGAGATGCCAATTCATCATTTTATAGGCGCACTTATTTTTATCTTTGCTTCAACAACCGATTGGGTGGATGGTTATTACGCACGTAAGTATAATCTTGTAACGACATTTGGGAAATTTTTAGATCCCTTAGCTGACAAGTTACTTGTCTCAGCAGCCTTTATTTTAATGGTCGAGCTTAAGATGGCACCTGCTTGGGTAATTATCATTATTATTAGTCGTGAATTTGCTGTAACAGGTTTACGTTTGATTTTGGCAGGTGGAGGAGAAGTCGTAGCTGCCAATCAGCTTGGTAAAATTAAAACTTGGGCACAAATTGTAGCGATTGCTGCTGCTCTTTTACACAATACAATCTTTACATTGGTTGGTATTCCATTTGATACAATCATGCTCTATGTTGCATTGTTCTTTACACTTTGGTCAGGATGGGATTATTTCTATCTAAATCGACGTGTATTACTTGAGTCTAAATAAGAAAGGTCTTGGGATCATGAATGCTGAAATTCTTGCGGTTGGCTCAGAACTATTATTAGGTCAAATTACGAATACAAATGCGAGATTTATCTCAAGCCAGCTATCCGAGCTTGGCATCAACGTTTTTTATCATACCGTAGTAGGCGATAATGCAAAGCGTTTAGAACAAGCTATCGAAGTGGCAGAGTCTCGTGCAGATCTCATTATTTTTTCGGGAGGACTTGGTCCAACAAAAGATGATTTAACGAAGGAAACGATTGCACGTCATCTTGGTGTTTCTCTTGAGCTTGATGAAGTAGCATTGACGTATATTGAGCAATTTTTTGCTAAACGAGGACGTCCAATGACGGAAAATAATCGTAAACAGGCATTAATTTTAGCTGGGAGTGAAGTATTAGCTAATCACCATGGAATGGCTCCAGGTATGATCTTCACAAAAAATGATCGCACTTATATTTTATTACCAGGACCTCCAAAAGAGTTAGAACCAATGTTTCAATTTGAGGCTAAACCTAAACTTGCTGCGATGCTTAATGATGGAGGGATCATTGCATCACATGTTATGCGATTTTATGGAATTGGTGAGGCCGAGCTTGAAGTACAAGTTCAAAATATTTTAGATGCACAAACCAATCCAACAGTTGCTCCACTTGCTTCTGATGGTGAGGTAACGTTACGCGTAACAGCTAAAGCCGCAACAGAGCAACAAGCTGGCCAGCTTATTAAGGCAAAGGTTGCAGAAATACAAGCACTTGTTGGTGATTATCAATATGGTGTAGATGATGATTCCCTTGCCTCAAAAACGGTAGAAATGCTACTGGATAATGAGCTAACAATTGCGGCTGCAGAAAGTTTAACTGCTGGTTTATTTCAATCTGAACTTGCGGAAATTCCAGGGGTAGGCAATGCACTTATAGGAGGCGTTGTTACCTATGCAGCAGATGCGAAAGTAAAACAGCTAGGCATTTCACAAGAATTAATTGATACACATGGTGTTGTGAGTGCTGAGTGTGCAGCGGCAATGGCAAGTGCTGTTCGTGAGAAATTTGCTACAAATATTGGGATTGGTCTTACAGGAGAAGCAGGTCCCACTGCACATGATCATCAGCCAGTAGGTACGGTTTGGATTGGTATTGCCATAAATGACGAGGAGCCGCTTACATATTTACTTCATTTATCAGGCATGCGGAATACGAATCGACTCCGTGCGGTGAAATTTACATGCCATTATTTAATGCAACTTTTAGAAGAACGTGGCTACACAAAACGATATTAAAATAGAGTAGAACATAGGAATTTGGGTAGAGGAAAACTATCCAAATTTTTATTTTGAAGAAAAATCGAATAAATGTTCGCTTTTTTCTTGCGTGTTTTCTCAAAAACAAGTATAGTAGAGATAGATAAAAACAGTGAACAGTTTTCGAAGGAGGAAAATGAATGAGTGATCGTAAAGCAGCCTTAGAACAGGCTCTAAAACAAATTGAAAAGAATTTTGGTAAAGGTTCCATCATGAAACTCGGTGAAAAAACCGATTTAGAAATTGCGACATCTTCAAGTGGTTCACTTGCACTTGATGCTGCATTAGGAGTCGGTGGATATCCACGTGGACGTATTATTGAAGTATACGGTCCAGAATCATCTGGTAAAACAACTGTTGCTCTACATGCCATTGCTGAAGTACAGGCATCAGGTGGACAAGCAGCATTTATCGACGCGGAGCATGCATTAGATCCAATCTATGCACAAAAATTAGGTGTGAATATTGATGAGCTATTATTATCACAGCCCGACACAGGTGAGCAAGCACTTGAAATTGCAGAAGCATTAGTGCGTAGTGGAGCTATTGATATTATCGTTATTGACTCTGTTGCTGCCTTAGTGCCAAAAGCTGAAATTGAAGGGGATATGGGTGACTCTCATGTCGGCTTACAAGCACGTCTAATGTCTCAAGCTTTACGTAAACTTTCAGGTGCGATTAATAAATCAAAAACGATTGCTATTTTCATTAACCAAATTCGTGAAAAAATCGGTGTCATGTTCGGTAATCCAGAAACAACACCAGGTGGACGAGCGCTTAAATTCTACAGCTCTGTCCGTTTAGAAGTGCGACGTGCAGAAGCTATTAAGCAAGGTAATGATATTGTTGGTAACCGTACTAAAATTAAAATTGTAAAAAATAAAGTAGCACCACCTTTCCGTACAGCTGAAGTAGATATTATGTATGGAGAAGGAATTTCTAAAGAAGGCGAAACAGTCGATTTAGGCGTAGAATTAGACATTGTACAAAAAAGTGGTTCTTGGTATGCATATGGCGATGAGCGCTTAGGTCAAGGACGAGAAAATGCTAAACAGTATTTAAAAGAAAATACTGCTGTCCTAGAAGACATAGCAAATAAAATCCGAGCTTCTTATGGTATTGCAGCTTCTTCTTATACAATTGCTGCCCATGATGATGAAGAAGAGATGGATGAAGAATTAATGTTACTTCTGGAAGAAGAATAATTAATGATTGCATTGTTCCCACTTTATTGAGGGGGCAATGCATTTTTTTGTCTATATTCTTAAATTTTTACACATAATAAGAGAGAGGCTATGTGTTTATTTCTTATGTACTGTTTTTTTATTAATTGTATTTAACATGAAAAATTTTCTAGTGAAATAGTAATAGGGAAAAAATTCACTGAATGGATAGGACTTACTTTTTTTGGCTAAGGTGGCGAACATACGCCTGACTATCCTTGACAGAGCATGAGGCTAGCTATACAATTAAATATGTATAATTTCTGAATTATGACTTTAAATAGGCAGTACATTTTATCCTCATTTAGCAAATGTTTTATAGTGAAATATCCTTTAAAATGGATGTCTAAACGCCTACTGGATGAAGATAATGCCTTTGGCCAATGAAACGGGTTTTGCATAAATTTTAACAAAATCTGGTGCATTTTAGCTAAGGCGACATAGATGTATGCGCCGACTGAAACTGTAATACCCAAATAGCAAGAGGAGGTGTTCATATGGATGGAATTACTATCATCTCCGCTTTGCTTGGACTCATCGTTGGTGCCGCTGTTAGCTATATCTACATGAAAAAAGTGAATGACTCAAAAATCACTGGTGCTAAACATGTCGCTGAAACAATCGTTGAAGAAGGAAAACGAGAAGCGGAGGCAATGAAGAAAGAAGCACTACTTGAAGCCAAAGATGAAACTCACAAATTTCGTACTGAAGCTGAAAATGACATTCGTGAACGTCGTTTAGAACTTCAAAAACAAGAGAACCGTTTATTGCAAAGAGAAGAGAATCTTGATCGCAAAGATGATGCTCTAAATAAGAGAGAAGCTGGCTTAGAGCGCAAAGAACAAGCTCTAGCTGAAAGACAACAGCATATTGAACAGATGGAGAGCAAAGTGGACGAGCTCATGGCATCACAAAAAACAGAGTTAGAACGTATTTCTGCTTTAACTAGGGATGAAGCTAAATCAATTATCCTCAATGAAGTAGAAAAAGAGTTATCAACTGATATTGCTGTGATGACGAAAGAAGCTGAAACACGTGCGAAAGAAGACTCAGATAAAAAAGCACGTGAAATTTTATCATTAGCATTACAACGCTTTGCTGCAGATCACGTAGCAGAAACAACTGTATCTGTTGTGAACTTGCCAAATGATGAAATGAAGGGACGTATTATTGGTCGCGAAGGCCGTAATATCCGTACATTGGAAACGTTAACAGGAATTGATTTAATTATTGATGATACGCCAGAAGCGGTTATATTATCAGGCTTTGATCCAATTCGCCGTGAAACAGCTCGACTTGCACTTGAAAAACTTGTACAGGATGGTCGTATTCACCCAGCTCGTATTGAGGAAATGGTGGAAAAAGCTCGACGTGAAGTGGATGAACAAATCCGCGAAACAGGTGAGCAAACTACATTTGAAATTGGTATTCATAACTTACATCCAGATTTAATGAAAATTTTAGGCCGCATGAAATATCGTACAAGCTATGGACAAAATGTCCTAAAACATTCAATTGAAGTCGCACATTTAGCAGGATTACTTGCTGCTGAACTTGGTGAAGATGTAGCATTGGCTCGTCGTGCAGGCTTATTACATGATATTGGAAAAGCAATCGATCATGAAGTTGAAGGAAGCCACGTTGAAATAGGTGTGGAATTAGCAACAAAGTATAAGGAACACCCAGTTGTCATTAATAGTATTGCTTCGCATCATGGTGATACTGAAGCAACATCTGTTATTGCGGTATTAGTCGCTGCAGCTGATGCATTATCAGCTGCTCGTCCAGGTGCACGTAGTGAAACACTTGAAAACTATATCCGCAGACTTGAAAAGTTAGAGGAAATTTCAGAAAGCTATGATGGCGTAGAAAAATCTTATGCGATTCAAGCTGGACGTGAAATTCGTATTATTGTACAACCTGAAAAAATTGATGATTTAGCGTCTCATCGTCTTGCGCGTGATATTCGCAAACGTATTGAGGAAGAACTCGATTATCCAGGTCATATTAAAGTAACAGTTATTCGCGAAACACGTGCTGTGGAATACGCGAAATAAATATTAAAATAATAGGCATCCCTTGACCAAGGTCAGGGGGTGCCTTTTTGTATGTGAATAAATTCGATGTGATCTACCCAGTAAGAATAAATGGATGATTCCAACAATATAGTATGGAATAAAGCATAGTGAACTAGCCTCAACATGAATACTTTTTAAAAATTAACAGCTTAGTTATACTCCATTTTTACAACTGGTTTATGTTTTGACAAGGAGTGAAGAGCATTGAAAGAAACAATCACATTACAAGATATATTGAAAATAGTCCGAGAAAACTTTCTTTTTATCATAAGTTTTACACTTTTTGCAGCGTTGGTTACAGCCTTTATTAGCATCTTTGTGTTAAAACCTACCTATGAGGCAGAAACGCAAATTTTAGTTAATCAAAAAAATATAGAGCAACCACATTTAGGTGTACAACAGGTTGAAACAGATCTCCGACTTATTAATACGTATAACATTATCATAACAAGTTCTGCTATTTTATCTAAAGTTATAAATAAGCTAGATTTGGATGTCACACCTGAAGTTTTAATGGATCAAATTACTGTATCTAGTGCCAATAACTCACAAGTTGTCAATATTAATGTTGTAGACAAGCAAGCAGAGTTGGCTGTCGAAATTGCCAATACAATAGCAGATGTGTTTCAAGAGGAGATCCAAGTTTTAATGACGGTTGATAATGTTAATATTTTGTCAGTTGCACAATTAGATAAGGAACCTGTACCGATTGCGCCAAATAAAACCCTTTATATAGTAGCAGCCTCATTTATTGGCTTTGTTTTAAGTGCTGCTATCATCATCATAATAGAGAGCTTAGATACTACAATCAAGACGGAGCAAGATATTGAAGAGCTAGTAGGACTACCGATTATTGGCTTGATTAGTCAAATTAGTGATGCTCACAATAAAAGCACTAGGATAAAATCTCGTAAAACGAGGAGAGGATCATAATGTTTTGGAAAAAAAAGAAAAAGAAGAAGTTAGTGAAAATGGCACGAAAACTTGTGACGATTGCAAATGGCCATTCTTTTATTTCTGAACAATTTCGAACAATCCGAACAAATATTACTTTTTCAATGCCTGATAGAGAAATTAAAACAATATTAGTAACATCTGCAACACCAGGTGAAGGAAAGTCAACCAATGCAGCCAATATAGGTGTTGTTTTCGCACAAGAAGGAAAACGGGTCGTCATCGTAGATGCAGATTTACGAAAACCAACAATGCATTATACGTTTCTATTGCAAAATGCTAGAGGTCTATCAAATTTACTAACAAGACATTTTACAATTTCCGAAGTCGTCAATAATACAGATATTGCTAATCTATATGTCTTGACAAGTGGGCCTATTCCCCCCAATCCTGCAGAGTTACTAGCTTCTACCTTAATGGGGAGTGTAATTGAGGAACTAAAGAAAGAGTTTGACATCATTATTTTTGATGCGCCACCCCTATTATCTGTAACAGATGCTCAAATTTTGTCTAATAAATGTGATGGTACATTATTAATTGTGAACAGTGGAGTTGCAGAAAATGAAAGTGTGTTAAAAGCAAAGTCAAGCCTTGAAGCCTCAAAAGCAAATATTTTAGGCGTAGTATTAAATAACTATAAAATGCCACTCCATCAATATTATGAGCAATATTATCGTTAATTCAAGTATCTAGACAGGGAAGTGAAGTACAGTGATTGATATGCACAGTCATATATTATTTGATGTCGATGATGGTCCGAAAACGATTGAAGAGACACTTTGTTTATTTGAGCAGGCAGTTTTGGAGGGGATTTCAACGATTGTTTCCACTTCGCATGCTTTACATCCATTGTATAATGTCCCCTTTGATGTCGTGAATGAGCAAATTGTACAGTTACAAATGGCAATTGACCAACGTAATATGCCGTTAAAACTTTACACGGGACAAGAGGTACGCTTGGCAGGTAACATTCTAGAATTGTATGAAAAAAAACAATTACATACATTAGCAAATTCCAATTATTTGCTGTTGGAACTTCCCTCTAATCATATTCCCAAATATACAAAGGATATCATTTACTCGTTATTAACAGCAGGCATAACACCAATTATTGCACACCCAGAGCGAAATAGAGTCATTTCAGAAAATCCAAGTCATTTGGAACAAATTATACGCGAGGGAGCACTTGCACAAATTACATCAGGGAGTTTAGCAGGATTGTTTGGCAAAACCGTCCAAAAACTTTCGCTAAATTTAGTGCGCTCGAATCTTGTCCATACATACGGTTCAGATGTGCATAACTTAAATACACGTCCTTTCTTATTTGAAAAGGGACTTAGATTTTTAGAAAAACAAAAAGATTTGGATATGGTAGAATTTTTGCTTGAAAATAACGAACGAATCATTAATAATCTTCCATTAATTGTATATGAACCAGATGATACTTTCACAAAAAAATGGTGGAAGTTTTTTTAAAATGGGAAAGCACCTTTAAGTTGTAAGGACATAAAAGGAAGCAAAAAGTAGCTGAAGCACTAGAGACATTCAGTGTTTAAGGGGGGGCATATGAGATGCGAGTTGTTTTTATGAGGAGTAACCCTGTTTCTCCAGATCCAAGGGTTGAAAAGGAAGCACATTGCCTTGCGAAAAATAATTGGAAGGTTCACATTTTAGCTTGGGATAGAGATAAAAAATATAAAATAAAGAACCAGCTGTTAGAAGGTGAACAGGCAATTCGTATTACAAGGTTTGGTATTCCGGCAACATTTGGAGGAGGTTTGAAAAAGAACTTAGTCCCATTTATAAATTTTCAACTTAAACTTTTTCAATGGTTACTTCGCCATAAAAATACGTATGATATGATTCACGCTTGTGATTTTGATACAGCGTTAATAGGTACAATATGTGGGAAATTACTTCGTAAAAAAGTAATCTACGACGTATTTGATTCGTATACATCACCATTTTATGGACCGGAGATTATTGGAAAGGTCATTGCTAGTCTAGATATACGCCTTATGAATAGTGTGGATGCAGTCATTATATGTACAGAAAAGCGCAAAGAACAGATTGCTAAAGCTTCACCTAAAAAAATAGAGGTCATATATAATACTCCACGTTATATAGATTCCAATGATTGCTTAGAGTTGAATCCGAAAAAAGTAAAAATAGTCTATGTAGGTATACTTACTGAAAATCGATTGATTAGTGAATTGGTTGAAGTAGTAAAAAATACGCCAAGTTATGAGCTGCATATTGGTGGATTTGGTAAGTTAGCTGATACATTGCTGCAAGCTTCGAAAAAGCATGACAATATACACTTTTATGGTAAGTTACCCTATGAAAAAACAATAGAGTTAGAAAATAGTTGTGACATTATGACGGCTATTTATGATCCTACCATCTCTAACCATTATTATGCTGCACCTAATAAATTCTATGAAGCATTAATGCTTGGTAAGCCTTTGATTATGGTGAAAAATACGGGAATGTCAGAAGTAGTTGCAACAAATAATTTTGGAGAACTTATTGATTACAATAGAGAGAGTTTACAAAACGGAATTGAGAATTTGGTAAAGCGTAGAAAAGAATGGCCAGAAATTTCTCGTGAAATGAAGGCACTGTACCAAGAAGGTTACAGCTGGGCGAAAATGGAGAAACGGATAACAGATTTATACAGTAATTTATAAAAGCTATGCGGAGTGTGAGCAGCAAAGGGAGTAGCTCGTAGCGGCTATCGATCCAATTTTTATCCACAAACGGAAGAGCAATATGAAAATTTACAGTAGTATTTTTAGGGGGACTAATATGAAAATATTATTTGTTGCACAAAATTTTCAAATGGGTGGTATCCAAAAGGCATTAATTAATATGATAAAAGAAATCAGCCCCTACGAGAAATATGAGATAGATATTTTCACATTTAGTGGAGGGGAATTAATGAACGATATTCCCTCCAATGTGAAGGTAACTACAGGGAACTTACTGTTACAACTAATTGCTACACCTTTTGCTGAAGTGAAAAAAAGAAATAACGTATGGCATATTATTTTACGCATTGTGTGTATGATAGTTGTTCGATTAATCGGTTCCCACAACTTCTATTCGATACTTTTTAAAAAACATCGCAATAATTGTCATTATGATATCGCCATATCTTATTTTAATGATGTACCCAATCAATACTTCAATAAGGGGACCAATTTATTTGTAGATCAGTTTGTGATAGCAGATCGTAAGTTCGCATGGATTCATACAGATCCCATTAAAGCGAATTTTAATTATGAGGCTTGTGTCAAAACCTATAAAAATTTTGATCGATTGTTATGTGTTTCAGTAGCATGTAAGGAAAATTTAATAAATTTTCTTCCACAATATCACCATAAAATTCAAGTGGTTTATAATTTTTTTCCAATCGAAGAGATTAAAGAACTGGCATGTCAATATACACCGTTTCATAAAAGCGAGTTGGATTTAATATCTGTCGGGCGAATTGAAAATAGTACAAAAAGGTTCGACCTTATTCCACATCTGTGTAAGTTGTTAAAGGAAGCTTCTATAAATAATTTTCGCTGGCGCATTTTAGGGGATGGACCAGACCTACTTTCAAATCAGCAATTAGCTTTGCAACTAGGTGTAGAGGATGTAGTTGAATTTGTAGGAGAAATGAAAAATCCCTATCCATTTATAAAATGTAGTGATGTATTCGTTTTAACATCTGCCTACGAAGGCTATCCAATGGTCATTGGGGAGGCATTAATTGTACAAACGCCTGTTATTACAACGGACTTTGCCGCAGCAGGTGAACAAATTTGTAATGGTCATAACGGATTGATAACAGGCTTTAACATTCAAGACATCTTTCAAGTCATTTCTAGTGTTATGAAAAATACAGAATTACTACACAATATGAAAAATTACATAGAGGAAAATCACTACACAAACAAAAAAGCTCAAGAGCAACTAGTATTGGAGTTTGATGTACATGATAGAATCTAAGAATTTTAGTGTGCTCATTTGTATAATTTCAAGTATCTTTGTCGTATTCAAAATATATACAGGTAGTAATCTATTTCTCTGGCTCTTCTTCCTTTTAACTAGTTTGGCGATGCTGCTAGATAAGCAGCAGCATCGAATTGACTATTTATTGTTTTTTATTTCGTGGGTGTATGTCATTAAATTCGATATATCAGGATACTCACTGCTTGTTGTACTTAGTTCTTTCTATATTTTGTTAAGTATTTTGACGCTCTTTTTACAAAAGCAAGGTATTTCAAAACGACTCCTATTAACCTATTTTTTATTTGCATTTTATACGGTGGCCGTAACGATAGTTAGTGGTGGTAATCTTATTGCAGTTTTAGGCTTTGTGTTGAATTATAGTGTGCTCTTTTGTGCAATATTGACCCTCGATGATAAGGCATATTTCAGAAGGTATACGTATATCTATGCATCGGGTTTACTAGCTGCTTCAATCGTTCGATTGATTAGTTATTCTATCCCAGAAATTGATAATTTCATAGAGTCAATGACCATTGTGAATACAGTGAAGACAATGAACTCGATTAGTACAAGATTTACGGGTTTAGATTTAGATCCAAATTACTTTAGTTTGCAAGTATTAATAGCTATGGCTTGTTTATTAGTGCTTTTTAATCTGGATGGAAAAAAGGAGAAAAAGTTAATTGTATTACTCGTGATATTAGCATTTTTTGGCATACTGACATATTCCAAAATGTTTATTATTACATTAATCGTTTTCATTATGATGACATTTATTGTCTTCACTAAAAATAATGTGAAGACTGCTATTAAATTTTCGTCTTTTATCGTGATTATTTGTGGGGGTGCCCTCTATTTTTTTTACGAGAAGTTATTCGAAATTTATTGGATTCGGTTTTTTGGGTCAGGAATATCGACAGATGCCATTACCACTGGTCGAGTGAGTAGTTGGAGCCTATTTGTAAATGAAATCCTTCAAAACACGAAAGTATTTGTTTTGGGTGCAGGCTTTGGCACAAGCTTTGCGAAGGTAAAGATGGCACATACAATGTACTTATCAACTCCCTATTATATAGGTTTAATCGGAATAGTCTTGTCAGTACTATACATTTCAAGCCTCTATAAAGTACTTAGAGAGAATGTCGGAATTATGAATAAACCAGGCTTTCAAATCCTTTCAATCAATGCTATTCCTCTCTATATCATGTTAATAGCGAATATAGGACTTGATTCATTTGTCATGGATTATTTTCCATATCATATTTTATTAATTATGTTTGCACTGACTATGAGTAAAAGTAAGGGAGCTACTATGAATGAGAGGTGAGGTGAGTGCCATATTTAAGCATTATTGTCCCCGTCTATAATACGGAACCTTACTTAAAAATGTGTCTTGATAGTATTCTGAGACAGGAATTCGTAGATTTTGAGTTGATATTAGTAAATGATGGCTCGACTGATAGCTGCTCAGTAATCTGCGATGAATATGCCGAATCTGATACAAGAATTACCGTCATTCATCAAGCAAATAGTGGTGCTGTCAGTGCCCGTAAAGCAGGGCTAAGGGTCGCCAAAGGACAGTATATTGGTTATGTAGATAGTGATGATTGGATTGAAGTTGATATGTATAAATCATTATGTAATACTGCACGTGTTTTTGATGTAGATATTGTTATTTGTGACATTGTAGAAAATTATCCACTCCAAGAAGTGAAGAGATCACAGCTTGTCTCGCCTGGTTTGTACAGGAAGGATAGAATGGAAAAAGAAGTATATCCAATTATGCTATATTCGGGCGAGTATTACCGTTTTGGCTTATACCCATCTTTATCTAACAAAATATTTAAAAGAGACCTATTAGAGAAAAATCTCTTTGATGTGGATGATCAAATTTGCATGGGGGACGATGCTGCTTGTACATATCCTAGCTTACTTGATGCAGAAAGTATTTATATATTAGAAAATCAGTATCTCTACCATTACCGTCAGCATTCTTCTTCCATGACGGCTAGTTATGATCAGATGTTTTTTAAAAAAATACTTGTGTTGTATGAACAATTGAAAGTTTTAAAGTATAGGAAAGCAGACCAGGTTCCTAATTTTGCTGAACAACTTCAGTATTATTTTACTTATTTAGTGATGGCAGCGGTGAATAATGAATTGAATAGATTCAACCATAAGCGTTTACATGAAAAGCGTACCTTTATTAAGAAAATGTTGATTCATGAAGCGTTTCATGGATCGTTGCATGCGATTCGGATGACAAATATGCCGCTCAAATCAAAGATCTATACTTGGTTATTAAAGAAAAAACAAATTCTTTTACTTTTCATGTTGAATAGGCTTAATCGGCGGATCAGTGATTGCAAAGGTTTAATTCCTACTTTTACCAAAAGAAAAGGTGCTTATCAGCATGAGAACTAAGAGAGTAGTTTTAAATTTAATGTCTAATGTATTACTACAAGTTGTTGCAGCGGTTATTAATTTCATTTTACCTCGACTATTTATGACAACATACGGCTCTGCTACAAACGGGCTTGTTTCGTCGATTAAGCAATTTTTAAGTTATTTAAAAATAGTAGAGGCTGGGGTTGGTAATGCATCGATAGTGGCACTTTATAAGCCACTAGCCAAGGGTGATAAAGACCAAATAAATGGAATTCTTTCAGCGACTAATCTTTTTTATAGACGTTCGGGTTATGTCTTTGTTGGATTAGTCGCCATTTTGGCCATTTGTTATCCGTTATTAGTAGGAGATGAAGTGAATCCGCGAACGGCTCTTTACATGGTACTTATTTTGGGGATTAGTGGCATGTGGGAGTATTTTTTTATAGGGAAATATTTAGTTCTACTGTCGGCAGATCAAAAAAGCTTTGTTATTTTTCGCATTCAAACAATGTTGCTTTTTGCGAGTGCACTATTGTCAGTTACTTTGATAGCATTTGGTTTTTCCATCGTCATTGTTGTTGCTAGTTCAAGTGCCATATTGCTACTGGATGTTCTTTTTTTAAGATTGTATGTTAAAAAGAAATATCCATATTTCAATAGTAAAAAACAAGCGAATACGTTAGCAATTAAAGATAAATGGGATGCTTTAATTCATCAAATTGCCTCGTTAGTGGTGTTTAACACGCCGTTTATTTTAATAACGATTTTTCTGGGCTTAACAGAAGTCAGTGTGTTTACAGTTTATAGTATGGTGTTTAATGCAGTCACATTGTTTATATCCACTTTTTCAGGGGCGATATTAGCAGCTTTTGGAGACATTCTTGTCAAAGAGGATAAGGACGTTCTTCGGAAATATTTTCATCACTTTGAATATATTTTTTATGGCATCATTGCTTTTAGCTACACATGTACAGCTATTTTAATATTGCCATTTATAAAGATTTATACAGCAGGGATTGAAGATGCCAATTACATAAGGCCCTGGTTAGCAATATTGTTTGTCATTGTAGGAGTAGCGAATACAATTCGGATTCCTGCCAATACGTTAGTGAATGCTGCAGGCCATTTTAGAGAGACGAAAAATCGTGCCATTATGGAAGCATTAATCAACCTTGTAGTTTCTCTTGTTTTTGTACAGTTTTTTGGCGCAGAAGGAATATTACTGGGAGGAATTTGTTCATACGGCTATCGTACTTATGATTTAATCATTTATTCTTCTAAAAAGATTTTACAAAATTCACCTAAAGATACTGTCAAAAAAATTGTGCAAAATAGTATTTTTGCACTTACTGCAGCAATACCATTTATATTTTTTATCGAGCTCCATATTACATCTGCAGGTTCATGGCTTGTAGCCGCTATATGTATTTCCTTGTGGACGATGTTTATTTTATTAGTAGGTAATTTTATTATTGAGCCTCAAACAATGCGAGATATTTTGGTGCAATTAAAGAGAACAACTACCAATAGTAAATAATTTTATCCCTGCATTGAGTAAGGTAAGTAGCATAATTGAAAGGCAAATTGATTCCTTTGAAATGGCAGGTGAGGGTGATGAAGCGAGAAGTCAAAGAAATATATTTATTACGATACGTTGCTTGCTTAGGGATTGTGTTAATGCATAGTGTTACGTTGGCATTGAACATGTATGACATAGAAGAAGGTCCACTATTCGTAATCCTGACATCTATTCAGCTGATCTTTATGTTCGGGACACCTCTTTTTATATTTATCTCAGAGTTTGTCATTGCCTATTCCTATTCAGATCGTTTGCCGAAAAAGTTTTATGTAAAACGTTATAAATATATGTTAACGCCATTTCTTTTTATTGGACTACTTGATGCCGTTCTTAAATCAATTGAATCGCCTTCTATTGAATTTGCCAAAAAACTACTACTAAATTATTTGGAAGGTGATTTCCATGGTTATTTTATCGTGATCATTTTTCAGTTTTATATCATTCATCCATTTTTTGTGAAATTTATTGCCTCAAGATACCCTGCCTATAAAGTAATAATGACTGCTTTTATCATTAATTTTGGTTACTTAGCCTTTTTTAATTTTTTGGATCCATTTAAGTATTTTCCTGATTTAGCGTATACTAGTTTACAATGGGATTTTTTTAATAAGATGCCATTTCCTGCGTGGATTGCTTATTTTGCAGTAGCTTATTACTGTGGAAAAAATTATGATAAATTTCTATCGTGGTTACAGCGTTTTCGTTATTTGTTACTAGCAGTATTACTAATCACAGTAAGTCTTTTGCTAACCACTCAATTATCAGGTATTATTACGGAAGTTCATTCAAAGAGAATAGACGTTATCCTTTATACATTCAGTGTAGCTTTTCTGTTATTTTTCATCGCGAGTAACAGAAGAAAAATGCCGAAATTTATCATTTTTATTAGTCGTTATTCCTTCGGTATATATTTATTACATCCCCTAGTTAATAGCCTACTTAAAATTTTTTTAACGAATTTTATCGAAACATTAAGTGTATTTTCTGTCATTGCCATTTCATTTATTGTCAGTCTCAGTTGCTCCATTTGTATAACATATATAATGAGTAGATGGAAATTAGGCGCTTTTTTTATAGGGCAACTCAATACCAATGGGGACTCCTCTAATAAAAAAGATGCACAATTTCCCATCCAGAAATCCTAAATAAACGGGCATTTAAATGTGTAAATGTGGTAAGGCTTGCATTTTACTTTGCGATTGCCAAAGCAAAGATGGTAAACTAAAAGATGTTATTTAGAGAAAGTGTGGTCTTGCATAATGAAAGTTCTATTTATTGGTGATATTGTTGGTTCAATTGGTCGAGATGCGGTGGAAAAATATTTACCTCGCTTAAAAAAGAAGTATAATCCAGATGTTGTGATTGCAAATGGGGAAAATGCTGCGGCAGGACGAGGGATTACTCGTAATATTTATAATAGCTTGCTACAAATGGGTGTAGATGTTATTACGATGGGGAATCATACATGGGACAATAAAGATATTTTTGATTTTATTGATGACGCGGATTACTTAATCCGTCCGGCAAACTTTTCAAGTGAAGCACCTGGTAAAGGTATGGTTCAGATTTCTAAAAATGGCGTGACATTATCTGTCATTAATTTACATGGTCGCGTATTTTTACCGCCACATGAGGATCCGTTTGCAATGGCAGATCAATTGATTGCAGAGGCTCGACAAATATCTCCACTTGTCTTCGTGGATTTTCATGCTGAAGCGACTAGTGAAAAAATCGCTCTTGGTTGGCATTTAGATGGAAAGGCTTCAGCGGTTGTTGGGACACATACACATGTGCAAACAGCAGATGCAAGAATCTACCCACAAGGTACGGCTTATATCACGGATGTTGGTATGACAGGGCCGTACGATGAAATTTTAGGTATGACGAAGGAAAGTGTCATCTATAAATTCCAAACAAACATGCCATCTCGTTTTGAAGTTCCGAAAAAAGGGCGAGAGGTTTTGAGTGGTTTCTTTGTAGAGATGGATGATCGAACAGGAAAAGCTATTGCCTGTGAACGCATTTATATAAATGAAGACTATCCATTTCAAGGGTAGATAAGTCGAAGAATGTTTTTTTACGTTTCTTTTACGGGGATATAGGTTTCTTTGTCAAACTAGTCTATTTCCGTTTTGCGGAGCATAAAATGTGCTACGGACAATAACTTGAGGTCCAAAAAGGGGGACATGAGTTGTTGAGCGTAAACACTATTCGCGAAACGGGGAGGAATAATTGTGGATTCATTAAAAGTATCATCACGCTCTAATCCAAATTCAGTTGCAGGTGCATTAGTCGCGGTAATCAGAGAAAAAGGGCAGGCAGAAATGCAAGCAGTTGGGGCAGGTGCACTTAACCAAGCCGTGAAAGCAGTGGCCATTGCACGCGGATTTGTAGCGCCAAGTGGCACAGATTTAATTTGCGCGCCGGCGTTTGCCGATATTTTGATTGCTGGAGAAGAACGAACAGCATTAAAGCTGCTAGTGGAAAAACGTATTCGATAAAAAAGTAATGAAGTAAAATGCTCTGTCACATAATATGGTGGCGGAGCATTTTTTCGTTTTCCTGTTTTACATATGATAGATGTCACTTGAAATAGGGGCGTGATTTTGCTTAGATTTGAAAATTACAACTTTATGAACAGGATTTTCAGTCAAAGGTCTGATTTTCGCCTAAATCGTGGAGAAACAATAGTCCAGACGGTTTCTTCGTGTTAAACTTATGAAGGAAAAATAATAGTACACATTGGATTTAAGGAGTTGTTGACATGTTACATCAGCTTTCATGGAAAGTCGGTGGGCAACAGGGTGAAGGGATTGAGAGTACAGGTGAGATTTTCTCAATGGCAATGAATCGTCTAGGTTATTTCCTATACGGTTATCGTCACTTCTCTTCTCGAATTAAAGGTGGCCATACGAATAATAAAATTACAGTTCGTCCAACAGAAGTACGTTCAATTGCGGATGATTTAGATATTTTAGTGGCATTCGATCAAGAAACAATTGATGTCAATTATAAAGAGCTTACAGAAAAGGGTATTATTTTAGCTGATGCAAAATTTGATCCTGTTAAACCAGAGGATTCAAAAGCACCATTATTTGCAGTACCGTTTACAGAAGTAGCAGCAGAGCTTGGTACTTCGTTAATGAAAAACATGGTGGCTATCGGCGCAACTGCATCATTGCTAAACCTAGAAGACGCAGTATTCCAAAATGTTGTCGATGATATTTTTGGTAAAAAGGGCGAAGAAGTCGTACAAAAAAATATGGAAGCCATTACACGTGGTCGTCAAATTATGAATGAGCTATTAGTTGATCGTATAGGCGAATGGGAGCTTGCACCTGCAGATGGTAAACGTCGTATGTTTATGATTGGGAACGATGCGATAGCACTTGGTGCATTAGCTGCTGGGACACGCTTTATGGCAGCATACCCAATTACACCAGCGTCTGAAATTATGGAATACTTGATTAAAAAATTGCCAAAATTCGGTGGAACGGTCATCCAAACGGAAGATGAGATTGCAGCAGCAACAATGGCTATTGGCGCTAATTTTGGCGGTGTACGTTCCTTTACAGCTTCTGCTGGTCCTGGTCTTTCATTAATGATGGAAGCAATTGGTCTTTCAGGTATGACAGAGCAACCTTTAGTAGTAGTGGATACACAACGTGGAGGCCCTTCAACTGGGTTACCAACTAAGCAAGAACAATCTGACTTGATGGCTATGCTTTACGGTACTCATGGAGAAATTCCTAAAGTAGTCATTGCACCTTCTACAATGGAGGAAGCTTTCTTTGATACGATCCAAGCATTTAACATTGCAGAGGAATTACAATTACCAGTAATCTTAATGACAGATCTACAATTATCTCTAGGTAAACAATCTGTTGAGCCATTTGATTATAATAAAATTGAAATTCGTCGCGGTAAAATTGTGATGGATGATCTTGAGGAAGCGGCAGATAAAGCCTACTTCAAGCGTTACGAAGATACAGAAGATGGCATTTCACCTCGTGTCTTACCAGGTACGTTGCATGGTATTCATCACGTTACAGGTGTTGAACATGATGAAACAGGGAAGCCATCTGAGGCAACGGGTAATCGCCAAACTCAAATGGATAAACGCTTCCGCAAATTAGAGAGCTTGAAATTTGATAACCCAGTCTTTGTCAATGCACCACATGAGGAAGCCGATATTTTATTAGTAGGCTTTAACTCAACAAGAGGAGCTATTGAAGAAGTGCAAGAACGACTGAATGCACAAGGAATGAAAGTGAATCATGCCCATATTCGTTTAATTCACCCATTCCCATCTTCAGAAATAGCACCTCTTGTTGCACAAGCGAAAAAGGTGATCGTGGTAGAAAATAACTATACAGGTCAATTAGCTAATATTATGAAGATGAATGTGGGTGGTCACGATAAAATCGCGACAATCACTAAATATAATGGTACACCATTCTTGCCTGGTGAATTAGAAAATCGTGTGAAGGAGTTGACTCGCTAATGGCAACATTTAAGGATTTTCGTAATACAGTGAAACCAAACTGGTGCCCAGGCTGTGGAGACTTCTCAGTACAAGCAGCTATTCAACGTGCTGCTGCAAATGTCGGCATAGAACCAAATGAACTTGCTGTCATTTCAGGAATTGGATGTTCAGGTCGAATTTCAGGGTATATCAATTCTTATGGATTCCATGGTATTCATGGTCGTGCACTTCCGATTGCACAGGGTTTGAAAATGGCTAATCGTGATTTACATGTTATCGCTTCTGGTGGTGATGGTGATGGATTTGCTATTGGTATGGGGCATACAATTCATGCTATCCGCCGTAATATTGATATAACTTATATTGTAATGGATAACCAAATTTATGGTTTAACAAAAGGTCAAACATCTCCACGTTCAGCTGCTGGATTTATTACAAAATCTACACCAGGTGGAGCGATTGAGCCATCATTGAAACCATTAGAGGTAGCGTTAACAAGTGGTGCAACATTTGTGGCGCAGGGCTTCTCTACAGATATTAAAGAATTAACAGCACTAATTGAAGCTGGTATTAACCATAAAGGTTTCTCATTTATCAATGTCTTTTCACCTTGTGTAACGTATAACAAAGTGAACACATATGATTGGTTTAAAGAAAATTTAACAAAATTAGCAGATGTTGAAGGTTATGATCACTCAGATCGTGGTATGGCAATGCGTACAGTGATGGAACACGAGGGGTTAGTAACAGGCATTATTTATCATGATACGGAAACAACGTCGTATCAAGAAAAAGTACCTGGCTACTCTGAGTTACCATTAACAGATATCGATATCAAAATGAGCGAAAATGATTTTAATGATTTAGTAAAAGAATTTATGTAAAATTGATGAGATCGAAGCATTTGGAATGAAGTCATTCCAAATGCTTTTTTTATGCTTGATGAAAGAATCGCGAGTATTTAGTGATCCATCGTGGGTAAACGCATAGCTACCGCGAGTATTTTGATATTGAATCCTTATAAAATCCTTATAATTGTTTCTTACACTAAGGTCATCGAAAGGATGATGACTAATGATGAAAGATTTGATATTAAAGACAGAAAATCTTAATAAGTCGTTTAAAGGGCAAAAAATTGTGGATAATGTAGCGTTAGAAGTCCAACGTAATACGGTCTACGGTTTACTTGGACCAAACGGAGCGGGGAAATCCACAACATTAAAGATGATGACAGGTATGTTACGACCAGATGCTGGGAATATCATTTTTAATGGACATACATGGACACGAAATGATTTACAGGACATCGGCGTGTTAATTGAAACACCTCCCCTGTATGATAATTTAACAGCAACGGAAAATTTACAAGTTCGCACGATAGCATTAGGTCTACCGCAAAGTCGTATTGAAGAAGTATTAAAAATTGTAGATTTAACGAATACAGGAAAAAAACGGGCGGGGCAGTTTTCCTTAGGAATGAAGCAACGATTAGGTATAGCGATTGCGCTGCTAAACAAGCCAAAGCTGTTAATTTTAGATGAACCTACAAATGGACTTGATCCTATTGGTATACAGGAGCTTCGTCAGCTTATTCGCTCATTTCCAGAGCAAGGCATCACTGTGATTTTATCTAGTCATATTTTGTCAGAGGTGGAACAGGTTGTGGATGACATTGGCATTATTGCTGATGGCAAGCTTGGCTATCAGGGACCAGCACCGCAAGGTCAGGAATTAGAATCACTATTCATGCAGGTTGTTGCCACCAATAGAAAGGTGGGTTACTAGCATGATAGCCATTATGAAAGCGGAACAATTAAAATGGAAGCGAACTTTTATTCCCAAATTACTTTGGCTTACGCCACTTATAACCTTACTTATAAGCGCTGTACTTATGGGAGGTGAATATTTTCAAACAGGAGCTTATAACTGGTGGTATACGATGCTTCTGCCAGGTGCACTGACGATTTGCTGTGCCTTAGTGATCGAAAAGGATAAAAAAATAAAATACCATAGTATTCTTGCCTTACCACTTGATCTTAAAAGGATTTGGCTAGGAAAAATAGTAACATCAAGCATATGGCTTTTTCTGATTACGATTATTTTCTTTGGAGGAATCACGGCTGGAGGCTTGCTATTTGGTCATAGTTTACCAATAGCCAGCAGTTTACTAAGTACTTTTGTTATTTTCCTGACGTTTTTGTGGCAAATACCTTTATGTCTTTTCTTAGCAGCTAAACTAGGTACCTATTTGACCATCTTACTCAATGTAGTAGCCAATATCGTAGGGATTGTTGCCTTTGCAGATGGGGAAATGTGGTATTACTATCCATTTGCGATTGGTCCTCGTTTGTTATGTTCGACACTTGGCATATTACCAAATGGTCTATTAGTACCACAAGGTAGTCCTTTATTGGATAAAGGCGTTATACTTCCAGGCTTACTGATAGCATTAGCTTGGTTTATGATGATTAGCTTTCTTACGGCGAAGTGGTTCACAAAAAGGGAGGCGAAATAGCGGATGGACATGTTACGATTATTAAGAGTGGAATGCCTTAAAACAAAACGAACACCTTTTTTGCTGACACATATACTTGTCCCCCTTGCTATTTCTGGGCTATTTTTAGCCTACTACTCCTATTCGCCATGGAATTTTCAAGGAAAAGTAACTGCCTATTTTCAGGGGCTGGCTTGTGGACTACCAATTATAATAGGATTAGTATGTGCTATGGCATCTGAGCAGGAAGCAAACGCTGGTCGTTTCCAAGGTATGCTAGCTACAACAAACATAAAAATAAAGACATATATGAGCAAGCTTATCTTATTATTATTGTTTAGCATTGGAGCCATCTTTCTATCTATAGCTATTTTTAGTTTTGGCTTTAGAGAACTATTACATGAAGTAGATTTGGGCTATTCATTTTATAGTATGGCTGCTTGTATTCTATTCGGCAGTCATGTGATTTTCTATATGTTACATTTGTTTGTAAGCTTCCAATTTGGTAAAGGCGCTTCGATTGGTTTAGGTATTGTAGAAGCTCTGCTGGTCGCCCTATTGCTTACAGGCTTAGGGGATCGTATTTGGCCCTTTTTACCTTATGGATGGAGCGGTCATTTTGTTTCTTTATGGATTTTATCATCGACAGGAACAAATTTAACATTGCTCGAAACAAGTATCCAGACGGGCATAATGGCGTGCTTAGGGGGTATCCTATTGACTTTTACGCTGTCTTGTTTATGGTTTTGGAGATGGGAAGGTAGAGCATCTGAAAATTAGAGGGTGAATTATGGCAAATATATTAGTAGTGGATGATGAAGTGGATATTTTAATGCTGATAAAAAATGCACTTTATAAAGATGATCACTTGGTAACCATTGTGTCTAAACCGACAGAAGTAGGCAAGATGGATTTAGGTTCCTTTGATTTAATTTTGCTTGATGTGATGATGCCTATTATGGATGGCTTTACATTGTGTGGGCAAATTAGGCATGCTGTAGATTGTCCTATTCTTTTTCTTACAGCTAAATCCTTAGAAGAAGATGTGATGTATGGTTTAGGCCTAGGCGCAGATGATTATTTGATTAAACCGTTTGGCATTGGAGAGCTACGGGCAAGGGTGAATGCGCATATCCGAAGGGAAAGCAGAGAGAAGCGGAACATCCTTTATAGCGATAAAGTTCACTTTAATCTTTCTGGTAAAGAACTGTTTGTTCAGAATGAGCGCGTTCTGCTAACTAAAAGTGAGTATGAAATATGTGAATTTTTAGCACGTCATCGCGGGCAGGTTTTCTCAAAAGAGCAGATATACGAAACGATTTTTGGGTTTGATGGCAAAAGTGACAGTACAGCGATAACAGAGCATGTCAAAAATATTCGGTCAAAGCTACATGCGTTTGACATAGAAGTCATTGATACGGTTTGGGGGATCGGCTATAAATGGAGACGATAAAACCGAGGAAAGGAACACATCTTCATACATTTTTCCTGAGATATTTATTCTTTCTTTGCTTAGGTATCATTTTATTAGTGGCACTATTAATCGGTCTATTTATGTTTGCCTTTTCAGCTAATATTATTTTACCTGCAAATTATGCAGAGACACAAATCACTTTAGCAAAAGACAGAATTGCTACAAGCAGCTCGGTAACGGACGAGATGATCCCTGATCTTGTAGACTACGCAGTGATTTCTAATAAGGGTGAATTTCTTTCTGGTACTTTAACAGAAAAAGAGGCTTCCCATGCATGGCGTTTAAAGCAGAGGGGAGAGACGAAAAGTAATGCTCGATTTTATGCGTTCGTTGAGCGAGAACAGGAAGTGTGCATTTTACGCTATGGTTTAGTCCCTGAGTATCGCACACCTGTTATGAGAAAATATTTACCTAATCCTCAATTAACGGTTTTACTATTGTTTATTATGGGCGTTATCGTACAGGCAACGGTGCTTGCTGTGCATTTCGGCAGAAGACTTAAACGAAAAATGATGGGCTTACAAGAAGCCATTGAAAAAATCCAACATCAAAATTTAGATTTTCATTTAAAACCATCTGGGATTCGAGAAATTGATGATATTGCACTTTCTTTTGAGCAGATGAAGGAAGCATTAAATACTTCATTGACACAACAATGGCAAGCAGAGCGCGCACGCAGAGAACAAATTTCTGCCCTTGCCCATGATTTGAAAACACCTCTTACGATTATTCGAGGAAATGCGGAACTTTTATTGGATACTGTTCAAGATGAAGTACAAAAAGAATACAACACTTATATATTAAAAAATACACTAGAAATTGAAAAATTCACAAAGCAATTATTAGATATTTCCAATATGGAGCAAAGTGTTGGTGGTGTAAAAACAACTGTAGAGATGGCTTCATTTATTCAACAGCTAGAACAGCAAATGAAGGCACTTGCTTTAGAAAAAAATATTGAAGTTAGTGTAGAAAAGGATAAACTGCCTGATGTCTTTATGATAGAGGAGGAGCTTTTTTATCGGGCTTTATTAAATTTGATTGTCAATGCTATAGAGCACACGCCATATAATAGCAAAGTCACATTATCTGTTCAGGGAGAGGCAGATGTTATTCATTTTACTGTGATAGATAGTGGTGCTGGTTTTTCACCGCAAGATGTAAAGGAAGCCACAAAGCAATTTTATCGGGGAGATCCAAGTAGAAATACAGCAAATCATCATGGCATGGGTCTTTATATTGTCGAGTCCATCATTCAAAAACATGGTGGAACACTAACGTTGGCTAATGATTCCATAACGGGAGGAGGAAAAGTGATAATCACCATTGCGACGTCTTAATTATAAGATGTCTTTTTTTTATTGGATTCGCTAGTATTTAGCGATCAACCGCAAGTAAAAGCACAATTAAAGGTTTCATGTAAAAATTGTAGGGGGCGGTGCAGGCAATATTCTTTAAAAAAATGCTACAATAAAAGAAAAAAAGAGGCGATGTACGTGAATAACGTCATTGATTTTATTGCAAAAAAAAAGGAACGTGAAGACCGAAAGCGTGCTCAGGATTTAGAACGTTATGTAGCTACACAATGTAATTTTCAACACCCTGAAAATATTGATGCTCTTGTAGAGGACAAATTGATTGAGGTTAAAGATCATACGTTATTTCTTGGCTTTCTATCCATTTTAAAGGATGAGCAAATAGAACCGTTAGATATTTTTCAAGATGTCTTTTCATTAGAGCCCTCTCGTTTTGAAATGTCCTACAATATGAGATGGTGGTCAGTTGTGCAATTGGCATTTACATTTTTAACAATTCTCAAGGAAAATGAGCCGCATACATATGCTGATTTTTTAGGTCTCTCCACATAATCTAAGTATGTGTACGTCTGTAAAGCAAACGTACACATACTTAGATTTTTCTTATCTTCCCCCGCTAGCTTTACAAGCCTACTTCATTTATTCATTAAATTCATAGATATTTATAATTCCTCAATAATTTTTACTAAATATTCTTAACACCTCCATACTTGCTTAATGTTTGTTTTATAACATAACGTTTGTAAGCAAATAAAAATAAAGCAAAACAAATGGAGGGTCCAACACATGGCAATTCAAAAACTGTGGAAAAAAGGTCTAATTGGTGCATTAACTATTTCCATGTTGGCAGCTTGTTCTGACAGTTCATCTAGTGCAAATGAGGTAAACAAGGATTTATCGCTTGAGGACATTACAGAAAAAGCAAAGGAAGAGGGCACTGTTAATTCTGTCGGTATGCCAGATACATGGGCGAACTGGGTAGAAACCTGGGAGGAACTCGGGACCGAATATAGCATCAAACACAAGGATACGGACATGTCGAGTGCAGAGGAGTTAGCGAAGTTTGAAGCAGAGAAGGATGATGCTACGGCAGATATTGGAGATGTCGGGATTGCTTTTGGACCAATCGCTAAGGACAAGGGCTTAACATTACCATACAAAACGTCTTATTGGGATGAAATACCTGATTGGGCTAAAGATGATGAAGGACACTGGATTGTTGGCTATACAGGAACCATTTCTTTTTTGACAGATAAAAATAATGTGAAGAATGCTCCAACATCATGGGAAGACCTAAAAAATGGAGATTACACAGTAAGTATTGGGGATGCATTAACAGCTAACCAAGCACAGTTTGCCATCTTAGCAGCGGCTATAGCATTTGGTGGAGATGAGTCCAACATCCAGCCAGGTATAGATTTCTTTGCTGAATTAGCGAAGCAAGGACGTCTACAGGGAGATCCATCAGTAGCAAACCTAGAAAAAGGTGAAATAGATGTTGCGATCTTATGGGACTTTAATGCATTAGGTTATCGTCATCAAATTGATGAGGACCGCTTTGATGTAGTGATACCTAAGGAGGGATCTGTCACTTCTGGTTATGCAACGGTAATTAATAAATATGCCAAAAACCCACATGCTGCCATGCTAGCACGTGAATATATTTTATCTGATGCAGGTCAAGAAAATTTAGCAAAAGGCTATGCGCGTCCAATTCGGGACGGAGTGAAATTACCACAGGATGTAAAAGATTTACTATTACCTGCTGATATGTATACGAATGCACAACCTGTTAAAGACCAAAAGAAATGGGAAGATACAACAAAGCAAATCCCTCAACTCTATCAAGAGCAGGTGTTAATCCATGCAAAATAACAAAGTGGTTCTCATTGTTATCGATGCCTTGCGCTTTGACACAGCCTGCACACATATGGGGTTCTTGCACCATTTAGTCGAGCGTCAGGTAGCTGCTCGCTATAAGGTTTGCTCAGAGGTGCCTTCTTTATCAAGACCATTGTATGAGACGATTTTAACAGGTACACCCCCTATTGTACATGGCGTTACCAGCAATATGACAGTGCGTTTATCGAAAGGGCAAAGTGTCTTTCATATCGCAAAGGAGCATGGTTTAACTACAGCAGCCTCCGCCTATTATTGGGTGAGTGAGCTTTATAATAGAGCGCCATTTAATCATATGGAGGACAGGCTACAACTCGATACACATTTACCAATTGACAATGGTATGTTCTATTTTGAGGATCATTATCCAGATAGTCATGTATTTGCCGATGCAGCATGGTTAATGGCTCAAAAGCAGCCTGATTTCCTGTATATTCATCCAATGAATGTTGATGATGATGGTCACAAATTTACGGCAGATTCTGCTCAATATCGCAATCGAGTTTTAGCGATGGATGCTTTACTATCCTTGTTTATTCCAAAGTGTATGGCGCTGGGCTATGAGGTTATCGTTACGGCTGATCATGGCATGACAAGAGATGGTAATCATGGCGGTACCACACATGAGGATCGTCATGTCCCGCTATTTGTCATTTCAGATGCTGTAAAGGCTGGCATAAAAGAAGGCATTATTTCTCAATTACAAGTTGCACCACTGTGCTGTCATTTATTAAATATCAAGCCTGCTGAAGATATGGTACCACTCCTGTTAGAAGGTGTGTTTACAGCAAAAGAGGTTTAAATAATAGTAGTCGCTCTTATTATAAGGAGCGGCTATTATCCCCATGAGCCGCAAGTCATTTATAGAAAGAAGTGAGTGTGTTGATATCGAAGCGGCAATCCATTGCTTGGCTTTCGCCTTTTCTTGTATTACTATTACTGTTTTTCTTAGTACCGCTCCTATATATGCTCATTACAAGCTTTCAAAATAGTGAGGGCTTTACTCTGAAGCAGTATGAATCAATTTTTACGAACGACTACATTCTTCAAGGTTTTAAAAATAGTATTACTTTATCTGTTATCTCAGCTATGATTGCGTTACTTATCACCTTGTTTGCAGTTTATGCCATGATGAAGTTTTCAGAGCCAGTACGGGAGAAGATTTTAATACTTACGAACTTAACCTCCAATTTTTCAGGTATTCCGCTAGCATTTGCTTTTATCGTTTTACTTGGCAATAGTGGTTTATTTACATTGTTATTTGACAAATGGGATATTGAGGCGTTGACATCCTTTTCATTATACAGTTGGAGCGGT
Source organism: Lysinibacillus sp. LK3 (assembly GCF_001043675.1). Classification (NCBI taxonomy): domain Bacteria; kingdom Bacillati; phylum Bacillota; class Bacilli; order Caryophanales; family Bacillaceae; genus Lysinibacillus; species Lysinibacillus sp. LK3. The sequence continues at coordinate 181,370 of NZ_LDUJ01000007.1, read as the reverse complement.
TTGTTACTTATTTACATTTACTTTCAGCTGCCATTATCACTAATGCTTCTATATCCCATTTATGATGGAATTCAGCAACAGTGGAAGGAGGCGGCAGCTCTTCTTGGTGCATCTAGCTGGCAGTTTTGGATGAAAATTGGTCTCCCTGTTATGCTCCCAGGAATTGTGGGAACCTTTAGTGTATTGTTCGCCAATGCAATGGGCGCGTATGCCTCTGCTTATGCATTAACAAGTAGTAATTATAATTTAGTGGCGATTCGTATAGGCTCCTTAATAAAAGGTGATATTTTTGCTCAGCCAGAGCTAGCCAGTGCCATTGCAGTTATATTAGCAGTGACAATGGTAACGGCCATGCTGATCAGTGAGTGGAGCATCTCTAAAACAAGGAGGAAAGTAAAATGAAAAAGCGTGGTTTGGCTGATTTCTTTTTCCTTCTGCTCGTGGGATATTTACTATTACCTGTGTTAGCAACAATGCTCTATGCGTTTGCAACAAAATGGAATAAAACGATATTGCCAGAAGGACTCACACTAAAATGGCTTTCCACATTGTTTCAGGATACCGATTTTATTCAGGCATTTGGTCGTTCAGTATTTTTAGCAGGGGGGGCAGTTAGCATTGCACTCCTTGTCATTGTGCCAGCCATTTTCGTCATCGTCCTATACTTTCCAAGATATGAAAAATGGATACAGATGGCAGTGGTGATGGTGTATTCTTTTCCAGGAATCATTTTAGCTGTAGGGCTTATACGCGTTTATAGCCAAATAGGTATACCGATGATATTTGTTGTTTTAGGTGCCTATGTTGTGGGAATTCTTCCTTATATCTATCAAGGTACACGAAATAGTTTAAGAAATATAGATGCGAGGCAGCTACTTGATGCCGCTCAATTACTAGGCGCATCCAAAAGGCAGGCATTCACAAAAATTTTACTGCCTACCGTTTATCCAGGCTTATTTGCAGGGGCATTGTTATCCTTCTCTGTCTTATTTGGTGAGTTTGTCTTAATTAATCTTGTTGTAGGTTCTCGCTTTGAAACCGTTCAAATTTATTTAATGAAAAAGCTTAGCACAAGTGGACATATTGCTAGTGCTGTTGTTTTCATCTATCTCGTGCTAATGGGTCTTTTAACATTCGTCATTGCTATCGTAACGAAACGATCGAAAGGTGCTACAAATCTATGAATTATCTTGTTATTGAAGGGCTTCATAAAAAATATGGACAAGTATCTGTCTTAACCAATATTCATATGGAAATTCAAAAAGGAGAATTTATCACACTATTAGGTCCTAGTGGTTGTGGAAAGAGTACGATTTTGCGTATTGTTGCAGGCTTAACAGATGCATCGGCAGGTAAGATTTTGATTGAAGGAAAAAATATGAGTGGCGTACAACCGAAGGATCGTCAAGTGGGTATGGTCTTTCAATCCTATGCACTTTTTCCTAATATGACTGTGCTCGAAAATGTTGCTTTTGGTTTGCGTATGCAAAAAGTTAATACGGCAGATATAGAGCAGCGTGTTCATGAAATGCTAGCGCTTGTTCATCTAAGTGAGAAAGCTAATGCGTACCCGAAAGAATTATCGGGAGGTCAACAGCAGCGTGTTGCTCTAGCCCGTGCATTAATTGTCCGACCTAAAGTACTGTTATTAGATGAGCCGCTTAGTGCGCTCGATGCTCAAATTCGCAAAAAACTTCAAGTAGATTTACGAGCAATTCAGCGAAAATTAAATATGACAATGATTCTAGTTACTCATGATCAGGAAGAGGCAATGGCTGTTTCGGATAGAATATTTGTCATGAATAATGGCAGCATTGCCCAAAATGGTACGCCAACGGAAATCTATACGAAACCAAATAATGAATTTATTGCTAATTTTATCGGTCATTATAATGTTTTTCCACGCCAAACTTTAGAAAAAATGCTTGGAGCATCTTTAATAGAGCAAGCCACGAAATTTGCTATACGACCTGAGGCGTTACATCTCGATCAACGAGATGGGGACTTATGTCTCTTTGGGGTTGCCAAACAATCATTAATGAGCGGCAATATTATTCGTACTACGTTTGAAGGAGAAATGGCGTTTACAATGGAACAACTGCATCAACAAGGGTATTCGATTGAAATGGGAAAATCCTATAAGTGTTATGTCGCACAAGAAGATGTGATTGCGCTATCATGACTTACGCTAAACTGGAAAGATTTGAATTTATTTTAAAACAATTAGATTCTGAAGGGAAAATTATTGTTGCCAATATTGCCGATGCCCTTCAGGTAGCACCAGAAACAATTCGCCGAGACTTTGATGAATTAGAACAACAGCATTTATTATCAAGAGTTCATGGCGGGGCTATTAAATATACGAATGTACGTAATGAACCGGTATTTTTACGCAAGCTACAAATGCACAAGGACGCAAAGAGACAAATTGCTCGTATTGCTGCAAAACGCATTTGCGACGGCGATACTATTGCAGTAGATACAGGTACTACAACAGTACATATAGCCGATTTTTTACTAGCTGTGGAAGATATAACAGTTGTAACGAATTCAATTGCAGCAGCTATTCAATTTAATTTAGCCATAGAAGAACGACGCATGACAGGCAAGGTCATATTACTAGGAGGTACGGCGAATCCAAAACAATCTTCTGTTGCAGGTGCTATGACGTTAGAAATGCTAGATAATATGAATTTTGATAAGGCCTTTTTATCGTGTGGTGGCATGAGTGAGGGCATTGTTTATGATTACGATTTGGATGAATCTCTTATTTCAAAGAAAATGCTCAAGCATAGCAAAGTGAGTTATTTATTAGCCGATGCATCTAAAATTAATGGCAAATCATTTTTTCAAATCTGTCATCTTGATGAATGTACAGAAATTCTTTGCGAAAGCACTTGTCCATTAGAATGGCAGGCTTATGAGGAAAAATGGACGATATGTAATGGAGGGAAGAGTGGATGACAATAGATTATCACGTACATTTAGAAGAGGGACCTTATTCATTTCGCTGGCTAGAGCGTACATCGCAGGCACTGGAGTTTTTTTATCCGGATGATGAAACGGAAAAAGGCTCCAAACAACAAATAACTTGTCATTTACAGCGTCTAGCAAGGCGTGTGAAAAATGGCTGTTATAGTGAGGAATGGTTGGATTTATATCTTGAACAGGCAAAGCAGCTCGGCTTACGTGAGGTGGGGATTGTCGATCACTTATATCGTTTTCAAGAAACGCGTGCCTATTTTGAGCGATTTATGAGGCTGGATGAAAGTAAAATTGGACAAATTCAGCGCTATTGGCTGGATCGTGTGATGACAGAAAATATGGATGCTTTTGTGACGACCATTCAGCAGGCAAAGGAAAAATGGCGTCAACATGGCATTACACTGAGACTTGGTATAGAGGCAGATTATTTTGTTGGTGGTGAGGAGGAATTAACTGCTTTGCTAGCAGGTTATCCTTGGGATTATGTAATTGGTTCTGTTCATTTTGTTGATGGGTGGGGCTTTGATAATCCACAAACAAAGTATCTTTTTGAGCAAATGGATCAACCCTCTTTACAACAAAATTATGAGCGTTTTTTTAAAGTAGTAGAGAAAATGATTCTTTCCAATATGTTTGATTTTGTTGCCCATTTAGATAATTTTAAAGTATTTAATTATCAGGTGGAGGATCGTGCGTTTCTTGAAGTTTGGTATAAACGTATTGCAAAGGCACTAACGTCTACTGAAACCGCCACTGAAATCAATGCCGGGCTGTATTATCGTTACCCTGTACAGGAAATGTGCCCGGGTCCTCGTTTTTTACAAACCTTACTTGAGCATGGAGTTGCTTTTACTGTATCCTCTGATGCACATTTCCCAGATGATTTAGGTAAATATACATTTGCCAATACAGAGCTGCTAAAGGGTTATGGCGTTCAAGCTATTGCCTCCTTTGAACAGAGAGTGAAAAAAATGATGACGTTATAGGTTGAGTAAAGGGCACTAAAGCTTCAATGTAGTGCCTTTTATTCGTATTACATAAGTACAATTTTACTCGCATACAAATGATTAAATTCATTTTTATAATGTGAGGCGATTCAGATTGACATCTATTAAAGAACAACCCTTTTTACCTATTATTATACAATCGGGTCAGCATGCGTACGGGGTAGCACGCTCATTTTATGCAGCCTACCGCATGAAAAGTCTTGTCATTGAGCCAGCAAAAAAAGGGAGGACGATGCGCTCACTCCTTTTGAAAGGCTCACAGGGAATTGCCACGCAGAATAGCGGTATTCTGGATTTTCAATACGTTGAACATTTAGATGATCCTACCCGTTTTGTACAAGCGCTAGTGGGATTGGCCATGCAGTGCCAACAAAAGAAATTGATTTTATTAGTTTGTGACTGCTACTATGCAGAGCTTATCATTGAAAATAAAGAGCAGCTTGAAAAGTACTTTATTTTACCTTACATTGATCAGGCTTTACTAAATAGGGTGCAAACAAAGGAGAAGTTCTACAGGCTTTGTGATAAATATCAGTTAAAATACCCCAAAACCATCATTATAACAAAGGAACATCATCCAAATAGAGAAATTCCAATCCAGTATCCCATTATTATTAAACCCTCCAATACCGTTGCCTATACGAACTGTTCCTTTCCTGAAAAGAAAAAAATATATCTAGTGCATGATGCAGATGAGATGCAGCACATTATTCGCTGTATTTATCGTTCTAGCTATCAAGACACCTTAATCGTTCAAGAATTTATTCCAGGCGACGATTCCTATATCCGTGTTCTAGATGTATATGTAGGAAGAGATCGAAAAGTAAAATTAATGTGTCTTAGCAACAAGCTACTCGAAGATCCATCTCCACAAAACAAAGGTATTTCTTTAGCTGTTATGATCGATTATGATGAACAGCTAATGGAATCCATTCGGCATTTTTTAGAGGACATCGGCTATACGGGCTTTGCTAATTTTGATATGAAATATGATGCAAGGGACGGTAAATACAAGCTATTTGAAATGAATTTGCGAGCAGGGGCTTCAAGCTACTATGTGACCGCAAGCGGGTATAATTTAATGCAATATGTGGTGGATGATTATTTATACCAGGTTAATCATGAACGAACATATGTCCAGACGAAGCATGTATGGTCATTACTTCCTTCAAAAACACTATTTAAATACATGAAGAATGAAAAATTAAAAATAGAAGCAAAGCAATTAATGAAAGAAGGGCAATACACGGATGCATTACTATATAAAGAAGATATGAATATCAAGCGTTGGATAAAGCTGAAATTGTATCATTCATATTTACAGGTAAAATACAGCAAGTATTTTAATAAGAGCAATAGTTAGCAAATGTGAACTGATGGATAGGACATTAAAACTTTCAGGATAGAACGCCAGAGCTGATGGATAATTACGCCTATCTTCATATAATTAAGTCGAAACCTCGACATTTGAGGCGCAAACCTTGTAGGAAGTATCAACTATTCAGTATAATAATAAAATGGGAATTCAAGTGCATGGATTTCGTTTGAAAGGAGTTACCTGATTGCGATGAATGAGGAACAACGCTTAGCTAATCAACAAGTCAATCAACCAAAAAAAGAAGACAAGCCTGAAAAGGATTATAGTAAATATTTTGAGAGGGTCTTTACAGCTCCATCCTTAAAAGATGCTAAAAAACGTGGGAAAGAAGATGTGAAGTATCATAAGGATTTTAGCATTGCAGAAGAGTTCGCAGGAATGGGCAAAGATCGCACCTTCTATATTCGTACTTATGGCTGCCAAATGAATGAGCATGACACAGAAGTAATGGCCGGGATTTTTATGCAGCTAGGCTACACACCAACAGAGGTGATTGAAGAGGCTGACGTTGTCTTGCTAAATACATGTGCTATTCGTGAAAATGCAGAAAACAAAGTATTTGGAGAACTTGGTTTCCTGCTGAAATATAAACGAAAAAACCCTGAGATGCTAATAGGGGTTTGTGGCTGTATGTCGCAAGAGGAATCTGTGGTTAATAAAATTTTAAGAAGCTACCCACATGTTGATATGGTGTTTGGTACACACAATATTCACCGTCTGCCAAACATTTTAAAAGAAGCCTACATGTCAAAAGAAATGGTCATAGAGGTTTGGTCTAAAGAAGGCGATGTCATTGAAAATCTGCCGAAGAAACGTCTTGGCTCCATTAAGGCTTGGGTTAATATTATGTATGGTTGCGATAAATTCTGTACGTATTGTATCGTTCCATATACACGTGGTAAAGAGCGCAGTCGCCGACCAGAGGAAATCATTGCTGAAGTTCGTGAGCTAGCGGCAGCGGGCTACAAAGAGATTATGTTATTGGGGCAAAATGTCAACGCTTACGGTAAAGATTTTGAGGATATTGATTATCGTCTTGGCGATTTAATGGATGAATTAAGAAAGATCGATATTCCTCGGATTCGATTTACAACGAGTCATCCACGTGACTTTGATGACCATTTAATCGAAGTTCTTGCAAAGCGTGGCAACTTAGTGGAGCATATCCATTTACCAGTACAATCGGGCTCGAATGACGTGCTAAAAATTATGGCGCGTAAATACACACGCGAGCATTTCCTTGGTTTAGTGGATAGAATTAAAGCGGCAATACCTGAAGTAACCTTAACAACAGATATTATCGTTGGCTATCCGAATGAAACAGAGGAACAGTTTGAGGAAACATTGTCCTTATACCGTGAAGTTGGCTTTGACGCAGCCTTTACGTATATTTATTCGCCGCGTGAAGGTACACCAGCTGCAAAAATGATTGACAATGTACCTGAAGAGGTGAAAAAAGAGCGTCTTCAACGTTTAAATGAAGTGGTGGGTGAATACTCTCGCAAAGCATTAGAGCGTTTAAATGGTCAGGTTGTAGAAGTATTAGTTGAAGGCACAAGTAAACGACGCGACGATGTGTTAGCGGGCTATACGAGGAAAAATCGTTTAGTTAACTTCAAAGCACCAGCAGAAGTAATTGGTCAATTAGTGAAAGTAAAAATAACAGAGACTACATCCTATTCACTTACTGGTGAATTTGTGGAAGTCGTAAAAAATGAAAAGGTGGAAGCATAAATGACACAAGTCTTATATACAAAAGAAGATTTAATTAAAAAATCACATGAAATTGCACATATGATTGCAAATACGCCAGAGGTTGAATTTTTCAAAAAGGCAGAAGCGCAAATTAACGAAAATCAACAAGTACGTGAACGTATTGCAAGCTTAAAAAGCTTACAAAAACAAGCGGTTAATTTCCAACACCTAGGGAAAGAAAAAGCATTAAAAATGATTGAAGATAAAATTGCTAAAATCGAGGAAGAAATTAATGCCATCCCAGTTGTGCAACAATTTAAAGAATCACAAGGCGATGTGAATGATTTATTGCAACTTGTTTCAAATACGATCGCAAATAATGTTACAAATGAAATTATTCGCTCAACTGGTGGCGATGTTCTTCGTGGTGAAACGGGTTCATACGTAGAAAATAGTCAACCAGGTAGCTGCTCTTAACAGATTATAGAAATCAAAGCTCGAATGCTGTCATTCGAGCTTTTTTTACGTCTTCTTCTATTGAAGCATTCAGCTGCTATAATAGACCTCTCATCGAAAAGTTTTAAATGATCCATTTCATTCTCTAAAAATATATGTTCACCCAATGGGCGCTACCTGCATATGATGGAGTGAAAAGAGTCGAAGGAGGAATTGCGCTGAAACGTTTACGACAAATCGTGACGAAAGCAGTAGTTGCCAAAGGGAAGAAGAGAACGGAAGAACGTGTAACATTATCACCAACAAATAAACCGACAAGTATTTTAGGGTGCTGGGTAATCAATCACACTTGCTCTGCAAAAAGAGTCGGGAAATTTGTAGAAGTAACAGGGAAATTTGATGTCAATGTTTGGTATGCCTATAGTAATCATTCGAAAACAGCTGTGTTTTCTGAAACGATTCACTATAAAGACAAAGTGAAGCTTCACTATCGAGACGGTGAAATTAGCGTTGGTGATGATGTTCGTGTACGTGTGATACAAGAACCAAATTGTATTGAAGCGATTATCTCTCCATGTGGTACAAAGTTTGAAATTGTAGTGGAACGTGAAGTAGTTGTTGAGGTAATGGGTGAAACAACAATTTGTATTAGTGTCCATCCACTAGACTATGAAGAAGATTGGAGCCTTAATGATGAAAGTTCATCTTCATCCTCATCAAGCTCTAGTTCTAGCTCCTCTTCAAGTCCTGAAGGAGAAGGCAGGTATGTGTTAGAGTCTTCATCGTTTCCTGATGAACGACCAAGATAAGTCTAAAAAACATCATTTTTTGATACATGCGAAATGCTAGCATCTTAAAAAAGGTGAATAAAGCGTTTCGCATGTATCTTTTGTTATAATAAATATATCTATAAGGCAAGAGCGAGGTAAATAGTGATATGACAACATATACACCAATGATGCAACAGTATCTACAGGTAAAGGAAGATTACAAAGATGCCTTTTTATTTTTTAGATTAGGTGACTTTTATGAAATGTTTTTTGAGGACGCAATCAATGCCTCACAAATTTTAGAAATTACATTAACAAGCCGAGATGCAGGCGCAAAAGAGCGAATACCAATGTGCGGTGTGCCGCATCATTCGGCTAAAAATTATATTGAAACACTTGTGCAAAAAGGCTATAAAGTGGCTATTTGTGAACAAACAGAAGATCCAAAGCAAGCAAAAGGTGTGGTCAAACGTGAAGTTGTTCAGCTTATCACACCAGGAACAATTATGGAAGGAAAGGCTCTTGATGGTAAATCTAATCATTTTATTGGAGCGGCAGAGCAATTAGATGACACAACATTTGGCTATGCTTATTTAGATTTATCCACAGGTGAAGCCGTAGCGTCTTCTATTGAAGGCGATGGAAAAGCCTTATTAATGCAAATGCAGGCTTACGGAATTCGAGAACTGATTGTCACGGATAGTTTGCAGCTATTATTAGCAGAGCATGCCGTCAATGCTGGGATCGTACTTTCAATTGAAGTGAATGAAATGCCAATGGACAAAGCAGCAAGTTATCTAGAAGCTGTACCAAAACCGTTACAAATTGCGTGTCTTCGATTGTTAGCTTATATTGACCAAACACAAATGAGATCTTTATCACATATTCAGGCATTCACGTTTAATGAAATTAAAAATTATTTACGCATTGATTCTAGCTCAAAGCGCAATTTAGAGCTGATTCAATCGATTCGTGGTGGCGATCAAAAAGGTACACTCTTATGGCTATTAGATGACACCGTGACAGCGATGGGTGGACGGAAATTAAAGCAATGGCTACACCAACCGCTTGCCACACGTTCAGCAATCGAGGCTAGACTAGCGATTGTTACGGATTTATTGGAAGAATATTTTGTACGAACAGAGCTTCAAGCATCCTTAAAACAAGTATATGATTTAGAGCGTTTGGCTGGTCGTGTTGCTTTTGGCAATGTGGGTGGACGAGATTTAGCCCAATTGCGTGATTCTTTACGCCAAGTGCCGACTATTCAGCAACAGTTGATGGGGTCAAATAAAGAAACATTACAGCAATTAGGTGCGGAACTTGATACATGCTCAGATGTCGAGGCATTATTAGCAAAAGCGATTACAGATAATCCCCCTATTACCATTAAAGAAGGGGATGTTATCCGTGACGGCTATAATGAACGCTTAGACGAACTTCGCTATGCCGCTCGTAATGGTAAGGATTGGATTGCCCAACTTGAACAAGAAGAGCGTGTGAAAACGGGTATTAAAAATTTAAAAATAGGCTATAATCGCATTTTTGGTTACTATATAGAAATTACAAAATCAAATATTCATTTAGCAGATTTAACACGCTATGAGCGAAAACAAACACTGGCGAATGCGGAACGCTATATTACACAGGAACTAAAAGAAAAAGAAGCATTGATTTTAAATGCTGAAGAAGAAAGCTTAACATTAGAGTACAACCTGTTTGTAGAAATTCGTGATGTATTAAAAACTTATATTCCGCGTGTCCAAGCACTAGCAGCAAACATTAGTGAATTGGATGTCTTATTAAGCTTTGCAAGCGTCTCAGAAAAATATCGATTTACGAAACCAGAATTTCACGGTGGACGTGCCCTTAAAATTATAGAAGGACGCCATCCTGTCGTTGAAAAAATGCTGAACAAGCAAATGTATGTACCAAACGATTGTGTGCTAGAAGAGCAGAACAATATGATGCTTATTACAGGGCCGAATATGTCTGGTAAAAGTACTTATATGCGTCAAGTAGCATTAATTGTTGTTATGGCTCAAATGGGCTGCTATGTACCTGCTGAAAAAGCGAAGCTACCAATTACCGATCAAATTTTTACTCGGATTGGGGCGGCTGATGATTTAGCGGCAGGACAATCTACATTTATGGTGGAGATGCTTGAATCGCAACATGCTATTATGCATGCAACAAAAAATAGCTTAATGCTATTTGATGAAATTGGACGTGGAACATCGACCTATGATGGTATGAGCTTGGCACAATCGATGATGGAATATATACATGACAAAATAGGAGCCAATACGTTATTTTCTACGCACTATCATGAATTGACAGCACTTGAAAAGGATTTACCACGCTTACAAAATGTGCATGTTTCAGCCACTGAAAAAAATGGTACGGTCGTTTTCCTGCATAAGGTGAAAAAAGGAGCGGCTGATAAATCCTATGGTATACATGTGGCACAGCTTGCTCAATTACCTGAGGAAATTTTAGCTAGAGCACGTGTATTACTTGAGAACTTTGAGGCAGGGAAAGAAGTAGTTGCCGAAACACAGGTGATAGCTGAACAACCAGTACAGATGTCTTTATTTACAGAGGACGAACCGATTTCCCCAGCCGAGACAAAGGTGCTAAAGAAATTAGAAAAGGTCAATATTCTAGGTACTTCACCGATGCAGGCAATGAATATTTTATATGAGCTACAGCAAGAGCTAGTGAACGCTAAAAAATAAAGGAGTGATACGTTAGTGGGAAACATACAAATTATGGACGAATGGCTATCCAATAAAATCGCAGCAGGAGAGGTAGTAGAAAGGCCAGCCTCTGTTGTCAAAGAGCTAGTGGAAAATGCTATTGATGCTGGGAGTACGTCCGTTGATGTTTTTTTACTAGAAGCAGGTCTCACTTCTATTCAAGTAATAGATAATGGTAGCGGTATGGATGAAGAGGATGCTCTAATGTCATTCTCTCGTCATGCTACTAGTAAAATTCATCAGGAACATGATTTATTTCGTATTCGAACACTTGGCTTCCGTGGTGAGGCTTTAGCATCCATAGCCTCTGTTTCTAAAATGACATTGATTACATCAAATGGTGAATCTGGAACACATTTAGAACTTGAAGGTGGACATATCCTCACTCATAAACCTGGTCCGTTACGTAAAGGGACTGATTTAACAGTCTCCCAGCTATTCTTTAATACACCTGCCCGTTTAAAATATATGAAAACCATTCAAACCGAACTCGGGCATACAATAGACCTGATGAATCGCCTCGCACTTGGTAACCCACAAATAGCATTTAGATTATTGCATAATGGTCAACAACTACTGCAAACAAATGGCCGAGGAGATGTACAACAAGTGCTTGCAGCTATTTATGGAATACATAATGCCAAGAAAATGGTGTTATTCCAAGGCGAGTCACATGATTATCGAATTTCTGGCTTTGTATCCTTACCAGAGGTAACACGTGCTTCTAAAAATTATATGACTCTATTTGTTAATGGTCGTTGGGTCAAGCATTATTTAGTACAAAAGGCCATTGTGGATGCTTACCATACGTATTTACCTATCGAGCGCTTCCCAATAGTTGTTCTATATATAGAGGGTGATCCTTACTTAACAGACGTGAATGTGCATCCTGCAAAACATCAAATTCGTTTAAGTAAAGAGGCTGAGCTTTTGAAGTTAATAGAGGAAACCATTCGTGAAACAATACGCAACATTATTCGAGTCCCACAAATGGAAAAGAAAGAAAAAATAGTTAAACCAGCTACTGAGCAATTAAACATTTGGAAGCCTGCTCCGAAGATTGATGTGGAGAAAATGAATGCCATCGTAGAAAAATTATATGATGCCCAAACCATTCAAGAAAACAATCTTGAACAGATAGATGAGCCTAAGCTAATTTCTACGGTTCGAGAGGAAAGTTGGCAGCCTACACCACAAATAGAGGCTGAAACAATTGATGAAGTAACAATAGCTGCACAGTCGGAAATATTGGAAGAGACGCCTACGAAGGAACCCTTTCCTGAACTCGAAGTAGTGGGACAAATCCATGGCACATACATTGTCGCACAAATGGAGGATGGTTTTTATTTAATTGATCAGCATGCTGCTCAGGAACGTATTAAATACGAATTCTTCCGTGAAAAAGTCGGTCAAGTTAATCCTCATGAACGTCAGGCATTATTGTTACCACTAACATTCCATTATGCAGCAGATGAAGCACTGATCTTACGAGAACACAGGCATGAATTAGAAGCTGTAGGCGTATTTTTAGAGGAATTTGGACAGTCATCTTTTGTTGTACGTGAGCATCCGAGTTGGTTCCCACAAGGGGAGGAACAGGAAATCATTGAGGATTTAATTGAACAGGTGTTGACAACTAAAAAGGCTGATATCAAAAAACTACGTGAGGCAGCCGCAATTATGATGAGCTGTAAAAAGTCAATCAAAGCCAATCATTATTTAACAAAAGAGCAAATGGAAACATTGCTACGAGATTTACGCTATGCAGATAATCCATTTACATGCCCACACGGACGTCCAGTGCTTATTCACTTTACATCATATGAAGTGGAAAAAATGTTTAAACGGGTTATGTAAGGGAGAGGGGGAAAATGGATGGGTGAATTTATTTTAGCGATTGATCAAGGAACGACAAGTTCAAGAGCCATTTTATTTGATAAAAAAGGTCAAATTGTTCATGTAGCACAAAAAGAATTTCAACAAATTTTTCCAAAGGCTGGCTGGGTAGAGCATAATGCCAATGAAATATGGGGTTCTATCTTGTCCGTTATTGCGGCGGTATTAACCGAAAGTGGCCATGAAGCAAGTGAGGTTCATGCGATCGGCATTACCAATCAGCGCGAAACAACAGTGGTGTGGGATAAACACACAGGTCAGCCCATTTACAATGCGATTGTCTGGCAATCACGCCAAACACAGGACATTGTGAATACCTTAAAAGAACAAGGACAAGAAGAACATTTTCAGCAAAAAACAGGGCTTCGCTTAGATGCTTATTTTTCAGCGACAAAAATTAAATGGATCTTAGATAATGTTGAAGGTGCTCGTGAAAAGGCAGACAATGGGGATTTATTATTTGGGACGATTGATACATGGCTTGTTTGGCGATTATCAAAGGGAAAGGCTCATGTGACCGATTACTCAAATGCAGCTCGAACAATGCTCTACAATATTCATGAATTGAAGTGGGATGAGGAACTTTGTGAGCTTTTAGCTATCCCAATGTCCATGCTTCCAGAAGTGAGAAATTCATCAGAAATATATACAGAAACGACTCCAAGTATATTTTTTGGAGAAAAAATTCCGATAGCTGGAATTGCGGGTGATCAGCAAGCCGCACTTTTTGGACAAACTTGTTTTACCAAAGGAATGGCTAAAAACACGTATGGCACTGGCTGCTTTATGCTATTAAATACAGGAGAGCAGGCAGTGACATCGGAAAATGGTTTATTGACAACCATTGCGTGGGGAATTGATGGGACAGTGACCTATGCATTGGAAGGTAGTGTATTTGTAGCAGGATCAGCTATTCAATGGCTACGCGATGGACTTAGGATGATTCGTACAGCAGAGGATTCAGAATCCTATGCTAGAAAAGTAGATCATACCGATGGGGTTTATGTTGTCCCTGCTTTTGTTGGACTCGGTACACCTTACTGGGATACAGATGCACGTGGCGCCATTTTTGGGTTAACACGTGGAACATCAAAAGAACATTTTATTCGAGCAACACTAGAATCATTAGCCTATCAAACGAAAGATGTACTAGATGCAATGGAAGAAGCAGCAGGTACTCCGATTGAAGTACTCCGTGTAGATGGTGGAGCTGTCAAAAATCAATTTTTAATGCAGTTCCAAAGTGATGTTTTACAGCTACAAGTAGAGCTAGCAAAACTGAATGAGTCAACAGCACTCGGTGCAGCCTATTTAGCGGGGCTTGCGACAAGCTTCTGGCCAAACCAAGAGGCTTTATCTGCATTATGGGTGAGTGGGGAAACCTATCAACCTCACATGGATGAAGAACAAGCCACAGCTCTGTATACAGGATGGCAGAAGGCTGTAGAGGCAACACGAATTTTTAAATCATAGCTATTGGGGGAGAAAGGTATGTTTTCATTTGAGCAGCGACCAAAAATTTTATATTATCTAGAGCACTATAGCTTTGACGTATTAGTCATTGGTGGTGGTATTACAGGTGCAGGAATTGCATTAGATGCCGCATCAAGAGGCCTTTCTGTCGCATTAATTGATATGCAAGATTTTTCAGCTGGTACGTCGAGCCGTTCAACCAAATTGATTCACGGTGGTCTACGTTATTTAAAGCAATTTGATGTAGGAGTTGTAGCCGAGGTAGGGCGAGAGCGTGAAATTGTTTATGATAATGCTGTACATGTCACAACGCCTGAAAAAATGCTATTACCTTTATATAAAAAGGGTTCACTCGGTCCCTTCACAACATCTATGGCATTAAAGGTCTATGACCGCTTGGCAGGCGTCAAAAAACATGAACGTAGAACGATGTTAAATGCTCAGGAAACCCTGGCATTAGAGCCTTTACTCAATCAAGAGGGCTTAGTCGGCGGTGGCTATTATGTAGAATACCGTACAGATGATGCCCGTCTAACAATTGAAGTATTAAAAAAGGCTGTAGAATATGGAGCGCTTTGCCTCAACTATGCTGAAATGACGGAATTTATTTATGAAAAGAAAAAGCTTGTTGGCATTAAAGTGAGGGATCATGTGACGGGGAAAATGCTCAATGTCCATGCCGCCCAAATTGTGAATGCAACGGGTCCTTGGGTTGATGACGTACGACAAAAAGATAAAGTAGCAGATAACAAGCAATTACGTCTAACAAAGGGCGTTCATATTGTCCTCAAACAAAAGGATTTCCCGCTAAAGCAAGCTGTTTATTTTGATATTGCTGATGGTCGTATGGCCTTTGCCATTCCACGAGATGGCAAAACCTATGTAGGGACTACGGATACTGTCTATGAAGGTAATCCTGTACATCCAGTGGCAACACAAAAAGATGTGGATTATCTAATTGAGGCTGCTAAAAAGGTCTTTCCAACTGCTACTATCACAAGAGACACAATTGAATCCTCTTGGGCAGGCGTCCGACCTCTGATTTATGAAAAAGGTAAGGATCCATCAGAAATTTCAAGGAAAGATGAAATTTGGACAGCGCCAAGTGGTTTAATGACGATTGCGGGTGGCAAGCTTACGGGCTATCGCCAAATGGCTGAAACGATTGTGGATAAAATTGTGAAGTCCCGTCGCTACAAGCATGCAAGTGCCTGTTTAACACGTGAGCTAGCACTTTCTGGTGCAAAGGGAATTAACGCTATTAATTTCCCTGACTATATTGCCTATAAAGCTCGTGAAGGCGTACAATATGGCTTAAATTATGATGAAGCCAAGCATCTCGTACAAAAGTATGGCACGAATGTAGATGCCTTATTTGATCGGGTGAAATTTTTACATGAACATGGTAGTACAATGCCTCTTGCCTTACATGCGATGCTACTGTATGGCATTGAAGCCGAAATGGTCTATACACCAAGCGACTTCTTTATCCGTCGGACTGGTTTATTATACTTCGATATTGAAGCAGTAAAACTTTATAAACAGCAAGTGATTCAGGTGATGCAACAACGCTTAAATTATACAGAGGAGCAAAAAAATAGATATATTGCTGAATTAGAGCAAGCCATTAACGATGCAACAAATTTTGTGAAAGAAGGGGAGTAAGGGATGGAGCGTTATATTCAAATGTCGGATGAACAATTTGTCTTCACGCGAACATTGGAGCCTTCAACGCCATGTATTGGACATATTCACATTTTGCATGGCATGGCAGAGCACAGCGGTCGCTATTTAACATTTGCGAAAACACTCAACGCAGCAGGCTATGTTGTGACGATGCACGATCACCGTGGGCATGGTGAAACGGCAGCATATAATGGGACATTGGGCTTTTTTGCTGAAGAAAACGGCTTTGAGCGTGTTGTAAAAGATGCTCATGAAGTGATTACACAACTTCACGTACCATACGCTAATGTACCATTAATTCTCTTTGGCCATAGTATGGGTTCTTTCATTACTAGACGCTATATTCAATTATACGGAGAGCAAGTTGATAATGTTATTCTCTGCGGCACTGGAAATGTGACAGCCTTGCATGCTGTAGGAAATCTAGTAGCCAAGGCTTTAGCAAAGGGACTAGGAAAAGAAACTGAAAGTAAGCTGTTAAATCAATTGAGCTTTGGTAGCTTTAATAAGCAATTTCCTAATCCGAAGACTGCCTATGATTGGTTATGTTCAGTACAACAAGAGGTGGAAAAGTATATCGATGATCCCTATTGTGGCTTTATTCCAACGAATCAATTTTTCGTGGATTTGACAACTGGCTTTGCCACACTAAATCGTAAAAGAGAATTAGCAAAAGTAAGAAAAGACCTCCCTATTCTCTTGATTAGTGGCAGTAAAGATCCGGTTGGTGAACAGGGGCTAGGCGTTTACAAAGTTGCTGAACAGTTAGCAGCGGTGGGTGTAGAGGATGTAACGGTTTATTTATTCGAGGATAAACGACATGAAATTTTAAATGAAGACAATCAAGAAGCGGTCTTTCAAGTTTTATTACGGTGGTTAGAAAAATATGATAGAAACTAAATTGCAGCAGGCAGAGGTCGTAGCAATAGTGGGACCGACTGCCTCAGGTAAAACGGCATTAAGCATTGAACTGGCAAAAAAATATAACGGTGAAGTCATTAATGGTGATTCCATGCAAGTTTATAAAGGGCTCGATATTGGGACAGCTAAAATTACCGAAGAAGAGATGGAGGGCGTTCCTCATCATTTACTTAGCTTTTTAGAGCCTACAGAATCTTTTTCGGTAGCAGATTATCAAAAATTAGTACGTGCGAAGATCGCGGAAATACAAGCTCGTCAAAAATTACCTATAATAGTAGGAGGCTCTGGCTTATATGTACAAGCTGTCCTCTATGATTTCCAATTTACTGATGAAAAAGTAGATGAAGAAGCACGAAAAGCCTACTATGAGGAATTAGCAAAGCTTGGCCCTGAGGCAATGCATGACAAACTAAAACAACTAGACCCTCAAACAGCGCAGACAATCCATCCAAACAATACACGTCGTGTTATTCGTGCATTAGAAATGCTGGAATTAAGCGGTGTATCAAAAGCAGCTGAAGCGCAAAATCGAGGGGAAGTACCCCTTTACGACCATGTTATTTTAGGTCTAGGTCAAAACATGTCCCGTGACGTGCTATATGACCGTATTAATCGTCGTGTTGATTTAATGGTGGAAAATGGTCTTCTGCAAGAGGTGAAGGGATTATGGCAGCAAAATATCCGTGGAGTACAGTCTATACAAGCCATCGGGTATAAAGAATTATATGATTATTTAGATGGCAAATGTACCCTAGAGGAAGCCCTTGATAGCTTAAAACAAAATTCCCGTCGCTATGCAAAAAGACAGCTTACTTATTTCCGTAATAAAATGGATGTCCATTTTATTACGCCGGATGATCGATTATAAGAATAAAGAAAAATTTCTAAAAATTACTAATTGATAAATTGGTAGAACGTGCTACTATAGGAATGAAGAGGTAGAAAGTTAGTAGGGAGGCTATTTGATGAAATCAATCAATTTGCAAGATACGTTCTTGAACCAACTACGTAAAAACAGTGTTTTTGTAACTGTATTTCTGTTAAACGGATTTCAGTTAAAAGGGACTGTGAAATCATATGATAATTTTACAGTATTACTACTTGATGCTGAAAATAAGCAGCACCTAATCTACAAGCATGCCATTTCTACATTCGTACCAGCAAAACAAATAGAGTTTTTAGAGACAGAAGTATAATAAGTTTGTTAAACAGTTAGTGTTCTCACACTGGCTGTTTTTTTTGCTACAAGCTATAATGATAGTGGAATTTGATATTTTGGAGGACAAAGTTTATGAAAACAATGGAAACAACACAATTATTAGATCTGTTAGATGCAAATGAGGACCTATATATTATCGATGTACGTGAAGAGGATGAAGTAGCCCATGGCATGATCCCAGGTGCTCAACATATTGCACTCGGAACTATCCCTGAACGTTTAGAGGAATTAGATGTAGAAAAGCCATATATTATTGTATGTAAGGCTGGAGCTCGTTCTGCCAATGCGTGTGCTTACTTAGAGGCACAAGGATTTGATGTAACAAACCTTGAAGGCGGCATGCTGGCTTATGATGGAGAATTAGAATTTAAATAAATCATGAAAAAAGAAAGAGTATACACTCTTTCTTTTTTCATGATTATTTTTTCAAGGCATCCATGATAAAATTAAAATTCTCTTCAAAGTTTTTGTAGATATTAACATTTTTTTGTCCCTGCACTTTTGAAGCATAACTAGCAAAGTTTAGACCAGCTCCATAAATTTGTAGTGCTCCATTCGCCAAATCCCCTTTTTGGAGAAGCTCAATGCCATCTTTCAAGAAATTTTGACTCTCCTCGAAATGACACTCCGTAATGTATTTATCACCACTATGAAATAACTTTAAATTTTCTAGTATTTTATTTGCTGTCTCTTCACTGATCGAAGCGTCGATATTGATTAACAACTGATTGATCGGTTTTACGAGTTTGGCATAGAGGCTATCGTGCGTTTCACAGGTTTCAGCAATAGCGTTTCTTAATTGTTTTGCATTCATCGTATCTACTCCTAACTTTTCATCGTTTTACTATTGATACTTACCCTAATTTTAATCATAGAAATAATTTATGTTTACATTGAACAGATTATTAAGGTTTCAACTTTTATGTTCAACATTACTCAGTGAATTGGCAGAACATATGCTATTGAAGATAGAGATGATTGAAAAGTCTGAGTTTACTTGTTATGGCAATTGATTCAGTAATGGATTTTTGTACAAGCCGAGTGTTAGACATAGAGAATTCTAAAAAGCACTAATTATGGAAGACTAGGAATCAAGTGAAGGATTCATTTATTGGGACAAGCACTTGATAAGCTTTTATTGTGAATAGCAGTATGTACTAAGTTAACACTCAAAAAATTTTTTCCTCTTGACACTAAAAAAGTTGTAAAGTAGATTTAACATAATTACATAAAGCAATAGGTGCCCACTAGGGAGAATAGGGAATAAAGTGAAAAGCTTTAGCGGACCCGCCACTGTATGAGGGAGTTTCGTAGTGTATGCCACTAGCAAATTGCTGGGAAGGTACTATGAGATGTTGAACTTGAGCCAGGAGACCTGCCTACATGCTATAGAAGATATAGATGATGGAAAAGTCTGTAGTTTATTTGTCATGACAATAAACTACAGACTTTTTATTTTGTCTTAATGAGAACGAGAGGAGAAATAATCATGCAATTATTACAAGACACGATTCAAAACATTCAGGGGGCTGATATGAAAAGTATGGAGCAAGCTAGAAAGCGGATTGATGCGCTTTGTAAGCCCCCAGGTAGCTTGGGTAAACTAGAATCACTTGCCGTACAGCTCTCTGGTATAACAGGACAATTATATCCGATGGTCGACAAAAAAGTGATGATTGTCTGTGCTGCAGATCATGGTGTTTGCGAGGAAGGTGTAACCACGAATCCACAAGATGTTACGGTCTTTCAAACATTAAATTTTCCTAAGGGGGGTACAGGCGTTTGTGCGATTGCGGGGATTACCAATGCAAAGGTGGTCACAGTAGATGTGGGTGTAAAAGAAGATATTCCACTTGATGCAGGTGTCATTATTCATAAAATTAAATATGGTACAGATAACATGGCACAAGGTCCAGCTATGGCCAAACAAGAAGCCATTCAATCGATAGAAGTAGGAATCCGTGTGGCCACTGAGGAAATCATAAAAGGTGCTGATGTACTTGGGACTGGAGAAATGGGCATCGGCAATACAACACCAAGTGCTGCGATATTAGCTGTTTTGACGGGATGCAACCCTATCGAAGTAACGGGGTTTGGTGCAGGAGTAGGCCAAGGAGGCATTGCCTATAAAGCGGCAGTTATTGAAAAAGCAATTACCTTAAATCAGCCTAATCCAAATGATGTTATTGATGTTCTGGCTAAGGTTGGAGGGTTAGAGATAGGGGCGATGACAGGTATTATTCTTGGCGCTGCTGCCCATCGTAAACCCGTTGTCATTGATGGATTTATTTCAACTATAGCAGCCCTCATTGCTTATAAGCTCGAACCAAAAGTAATCGATTATATCATTCCTTCCCATGTTTCAGAGGAACCAGGGACAAAAATTGCCGCTGCCTTACTAGGCATTGAACCAATGTTGCACATGAATATGCGTTTAGGCGAAGGTTCTGGAGCAGCCTTAGCCTTTCCTATTTTAGATGCAGCTTGCTCGATGATGAAAAACATGGTGACTTTAGAAGAATCAATGCAGTTGTTAAAAAGATAAAAACAATAAAACAGCCAATGACTTAATTTTTGGTCATTGGCTGAATGGTGTTTATGCACGATTTAACTTTCGTAATGGCAAGCGCCACTTCATCATATAGGAAAGAATACGTAAAGCTGTAATCACTGCGAATAAAATATAAAGGAAAATGTCTCCTGTAAAAACCTCGAATCCGATTAGCAATCCTGCAAGAGCTGCCCAAACACCATAAACTTCATCACGGAGAACTAATGGTTTTCTTCTAGCTAATAAATCTCGTACAATACCACCACCTGAACCTGTCAAAACAGCAGCTACAATGACTGCGCTTACTGGCATATCAAGCTTAACAGCATAGAGTGCGCCTTGAATAGCGAATGCTGATAAGCCAATCGCATCTGTGAAGTTACCCCAACGATGCCAATGTTGAATCAGATGATGCGGAAAAATAAAGAATATCGTAATCGCAGCAAGCGCTATTTGAAACATCATATCCTGTCCCCAAAGTGTTGTGACAGGTAGTCCAATGAGTAAATTTCGGATAGCTCCTCCACCAAAAGCAGTCACAATACCAAGTATATATACACCGAATAAATCGTATTCTTCTTCCATGGCAATAATTGCCCCAGAAATAGCAAAGGCAATTGTTCCTATAATACTAAAAACCTCCCAAGCCATCCCTTTCACCCCTTCTATCAATAAATAAACTTTATTAAAAGTTAAAAGACTTTTTACGTAACAGAATCTATGAATTTAATAGCCAAAATCGGTCATTAAATACGCATCTTGAAATGAGTCCGCACATTAGCTTAGCGTAAAATCCTCTTAGAAACAATAGGCAAGTTTTACAGGTGCACATACAAATTGATAAAATGTGATTAAAATAAAGAAAAACATTCGTCAAAAGCGTTTATATACCAGTAGTTGGTTAGGGAATTCTAGAGTGATTGAAGTCAATTTAGATAGTCAATAAATCTTACTGATTGAAATGCGAGACATTGTGAAATGGAGAAGAAAGAATGACGTTTACATCAAATTTATCAACAGAAACGCTATCGTTAGCGGCAAAAGTAGAGGAGCAAGTTCGGCCTTATCATGCCGAGGTAGAAGAAATGGCGTTCTACAATCAGCAGAAGGTGCTAGCAGCTTTCAGAAAGCATCAAGTAAGTGATTATCATTTACACCCATCAAACGGCTATGGCTATGATGATGAGGGGCGGGATAATCTAGAGCGTGTTTATGCCGAAGTATTTGGTGCAGAGGCAGCCATAGTCCGACCGCAAATTATTTCAGGCACACATGCAATCACGCTTAGTCTATTCGGTGTTTTGCGTCCTGGTGATGAGCTGCTTTATATTTCGGGTCAGCCATATGATACATTGCAATCCATTGTCGATGGTGGTGATAAAGATACAGGTTCACTGAAAGATTATAAAATCGGTTATCGACATGTGGATTTACTAGATAATCAGGTCATTGATTGGGCAGGTGTTGAAGAGGCCATTACAGCACAAACCAAAATGATTGCGATTCAGCGTTCAAAAGGCTACGCAACACGTCCATCCTTTACAATTGAAGAAATTACAGATATGTGTGTAAAGGTACGTAAATTAGCTCCGAAAGCTATTATTTTTGTAGATAACTGCTATGGCGAGTTTGTAGAGGCGCAGGAACCTACAGAGGTCGGGGCTGACTTAATGGCAGGATCGCTCATTAAAAATCCAGGTGGAGGCTTGGCTAAAATTGGTGGCTATATTGCTGGACGCGCAGATTTAGTGGAGAAATGTGCCTATCGTATGACATCTCCAGGTATTGGAGCAGAAGCGGGGGCCACATTAAATACACTAGGTGATTTTTATCAAGGGTTTTTCCTAGCACCACATGTTGTATCGCAAGCACTAAAAGGGGCGATATTTACAGCTGCAATGCTTGAGGAAATCGGCATGAGCACTTCTCCGAGCTATCATGCGAAGCGTACAGATTTAATTCAATCAGTATCGTTCCAAACGGCTCAGCAAATGATTGATTTTTGTCGTGAAATACAAGCGAACTCACCGATAAATGCCCATTATGCTCCTGAACCAGCCTATATGCCAGGCTATGAAGATGATGTCATTATGGCAGCTGGAACATTTATTCAGGGGTCCAGCATTGAGCTAACAGCGGATGGCCCAATACGACCTCCATATACAGCATTTATCCAGGGGGGACTAACATATGAACACGTTAAATTTGCTATTTGCAGTGCGGTTCAAGCCATTCAAAAAGCATAACAAGACAATAGATAAAGCCTAAATATGAATAGTTTTTTACAATTTTTAATCGAATTGAAAAAAATAGTGCCAACCATGTTAGATAACCTTACATGGTTGGTTGACAGTAAAAAAATTTCGTTATATGATAAGCGGGTATTGGAGGAGGACTTAAATGAGTCGTGAAATTAGACGAACTATGCCGTTATTATCGATGAGTATCGTGATGCAATTAACAGAGCTTTCGGCAAGACAAATTCGTTATTATGAAGAACACCATTTAATTGAGCCGCACCGAACAGAAGGCAATCGACGTATGTTTTCACTAAATGACGTCGACACATTGCTTGAGGTTAAAGATTACTTAGAACAGGGTATGAATATGGCGAAGATTAAAAAAATATTTGCTAAAAAGAAAAATCCTGTTGCAACAACTGATGAGCAAGATTTAAGTGATTCAGAATTACGCCAAATTATGCGCGAAGAAATGCGTCAAGCACAGCGCATGCAAAAATCGTCCATCCGAAGAGGGGATTTATCTCGATTCTATTAATAAATAGGGTAGGGTAAACATAAAAGCTAGACAAATTATAGGAGTGTGGAAAACTGTGGGTAAATACACAAAAGAGGACATTAAACGTCTCATCGAAGAAAAAAACGTAAGCTTTATTCGTTTACAATTTACAGATATTCTTGGCACTATCAAAAATGTTGAGATTCCTGTAAGTCAATTAGACAAAGCACTTGAAAATAAAATGATGTTTGATGGCTCATCTATTGAAGGTTTCGTTCGAATCGAAGAATCTGATATGTATTTATATCCTGATCTTGATACTTTCGTAGTATTCCCTTGGACTTCTGAAAAAGGGAAAGTAGCACGTTTTATCTGTGATGTATACACTGCGAAAGGCGAACCGTTTGCTGGTGACCCACGTAACAACCTAAAACGAATTCTTAAAAAAATGGAAGAAATGGGCTTCTCAAGCTTCAATTTAGGGCCTGAGCCAGAATTCTTCTTATTCAAATTAGATGCAAAAGGCGAACCAACATTAGAAGTAAATGACCATGGAGGTTATTTCGATTTAGCGCCAACAGATCTTGGTGAAAATTGCCGTCGTGATATTGTGTTAGAGCTAGAAGAAATGGGCTTTGAAATTGAAGCATCACACCATGAGGTAGCTCCAGGACAACACGAAATCGACTTTAAATATGCGGATGCTGTTACTGCGTGTGATAACATCCAAACATTCAAATTAGTGGTTAAAACAATCGCTCGTAAACATGGCTTACACGCTACATTTATGCCAAAACCACTATTTGGTGAAGCGGGCTCTGGTATGCACTTTAACGTGTCACTATTTAAAGGCAAAGAAAATGCGTTCTATGATGAATCTACAGAATTAGGTCTTTCTGAAACAGCTATGCAATTCATGGCGGGTGTTCTTGCACACGTACAAGGTTTCACAGCTGTAACAAACCCAACAGTTAACTCTTATAAACGTCTAGTACCAGGTTATGAAGCACCATGTTATGTAGCATGGTCTGCACAAAACCGTTCACCATTAATTCGTATTCCATCTGCACGTGGCCTTTCAACTCGTGTTGAAGTACGCTCTGTAGACCCTTCTGCAAACCCATATTTAGCGATGGCAGTTATTTTAGAAGCAGGTCTTGAAGGTATTCGTCAAAGCCTAACACCACCTGCTGCTATTAACCGCAACATCTATGTGATGTCGGAAGAAGAGCGTCAAGCAAATGGTATTGAAAACCTACCTGCAGCACTTGATGATGCACTAACATTACTTGCTAAAGATCAAGTAGCACAGGAAGCATTAGGTGAGCATATTTATGCAAACTTTAAAGAAGCAAAAGAAATCGAGTTCGATATGTACCGTACAACTGTTCATCAATGGGAACGCGATCAATATTTAAAAATGTATTAATCATAAAGATACCGAGTGCCTGATAGAGGGTACTCGGTTTTTTTCTGAACATATTAGGAACGATGGGGTCATATGACAACCCCATCGTTATTTTAGTATTAGCGCATATGTTTATGATGGTGTGGCATATGGCAAGGGTTAGGTGGCATACCGCACATTGTATGTGTTTCACAGCATTCATTCACGACAGATTCTGTGCATGGGAAATAATACTGATGATCAATCATATGTTTGTTCACTGTTGTAACATGTGCAGGTTGTACGTGTGGAACAACTGTATGGATATAATTTGTACGTACATATTGCTCTGGTGGTAAAAATTGTGGTGGATCATATTGCATTGGCATCATTTGTGGCGGACAGCAGTGTGGACCTTTAGCCGGATGGCGTCTTCGTTGAAACATGTTATTACCTCCTGTTTTGATAAGTTGTAGTTCATTATTAAGATATGAGATATACGTCGATAGGGTCTATTTATTTGCCTATTAATGCATAGGTAAATCTAACAAGTAACTAAAATAGTAGAAAATCTATAATCAATTTGCCTACGTCTTTGAGTGAAATGAAAGCATGACATATTGTTGAAAATGATGATGTCAACGGCAGGAAAATCAATTTCGCGGGGCGAGGCGTTTTCCGTTCCATCATCGTCCTTTCCAAAGGGCGATGATCCTCCCCTGATCATGCTGCAAAACTTCTTTCATGTCTAACAGTAGTGAACAAAATAGCACATATTTTCAAAGTGAAGATAATGAGTCTAACAACCAGCCAAATGCGTGGTTTTCTACACGATGAATAGGTTTTTCAAATAACGTTCTTCCTAGCGTCATAATGTAAATAAATTTTTATTAAAAAAGTATGTTTTTTGAAAAAATAGATATTGTCAATAAAACAATCGTACAGTATACTCTTTAATTGATAATGATTATCGTTGTCGATTATTTCTTAGGAGGAAATGTATGCCAAAATTATCACTGCAAAAAAAGAACTTTTTTGTACTTTTCACACTACTATTAACCTTCGCGTTATTATTAGTTGGGTGTGGGGAGAAAACATCGAACTCCAGTAGTTCACAAGAGAACGACAAAGCAGAAGAAAGCAACACTGAATCAGAATCTTCTAGTCGTGAGATTACACATGCAATGGGTACTACAACGATTGAAGGCACACCTACAAAAATCGTTACACTATATCAAGGCGCAACAGATGTTGCAGTTGCTATGGGCATTAAACCAGTTGGGGTAGTAGAATCTTGGGCAGAAGCGCCTGTTTATAATTATATGAAGAATGAGCTTGATGGCGTTGCAATTGTAGGACAAGAAACACAACCAAACCTTGAAGAAATTGCAAAGCTTAAACCAGATTTAATTATTGCTTCTAAAGTACGTCATGAAGAAATTTATGATCAGTTATCGCAGATTGCACCAACAGTTGCTCATGAAACGGTTTTCGATTTCAAAGGAACAGCTGAAATGATGGGTCAAGCAATGAATCAAGAAGATAAGGTGAATGAATTACTTGGCGATTGGGATACACGAGTAGCTGATTTCCAAACAAAAATCAAAGAGAAGCTTGGCGATAAATGGCCATTCCATGTTTCTGTTGTCAACTTCAGAGCAGACCATGCTCGTATTTATGTGACAGGTTATGCGGGTTCTATTTTATCTGAGCTTGGATTCCAAGGTCCTAAAAATTTAACAGATGATTCTTTAGAAATTGTGAAGCTAACTGACAAGGAAAGCATCACACAAATGAATGCTGATGTTATTTATATGTTTATGGAAAATGATGAGACAGTGAAAAAAACTTATGAAGATTGGACAAACCATCCACTTTGGAAAGAGCTTGACGCAGTGAAAGCGAATCAAGTTTATCAGGTAGATGAAATTAATTGGAATCTAGCAGGTGGTATTACTAGTGCTAATTTAATGCTAGATGATATTTATGACAAGTTTGAATTAGAAAAATAGTGAATGAAGGATGGGCTGTTAAAAGTGTTAGAGAATACTTGAATAACAGCCCTCTCATTGTAGTGTTTGAGCATAATTGAAACCTACATAAGCTAAATCGTGGATCAAGAAAGTTGGCAAAACATGAGAATTATTCTTTCCAGTACACCGATGAAACAAATAGGTTTATTCATCAGCTGTTTGATTCTTTTGCTGGCATTTATATTCAGCATAGCTATTGGTCAAACGTCCATACCTTTTTCGTCAATCTATGATGCTATTTTTCATTTTGATGCTGCTGACAAGGAGCATGTCATTATTCGAACATCTAGATTTACAAGAGCTGTGATCGCTACAGTAGTTGGCGCAAGCCTTGCCATTGCGGGCGCATTAATGCGAGCATTAACAAGAAATCCTTTAGCAGCTCCTGATATTTTAGGTATTAATGCAGGGGCCATATTTTTTATTGTCAGTGCTATTACTCTTTTTTCCGTTCAATCTTTAATGAGCTATATGTGGATTGCCTTTTTAGGGGCAGGTGCAGCGGGGGCGATGGTTTTTTTCCTAGGCTCATTAGGAAGAGATGGGTTAACACCGATAAAAATAGTATTAGCTGGTGCAGCGATTACAGCTCTTTTTGTCTCGTTTACGCAGGGGCTTTTAGTCATCGATGAACAAGGTTTACAAAGTGTCCTGTTTTGGTTAGCAGGTTCTGTATCGGGGCGTAGTATTGAAATGCTCGTGCCTGTCCTACCGTTTATTTTAGGAGTGACAGTTGTGGCAATATTTATGGGGCGTTCAATCAATATTTTACAATCAGGAGATGATATTGCCAAAGGATTAGGACAACGAACAATGCTCACGAAAATCACACTAGGCATAATTATTATCATACTGGCAGGCAGTTCAGTAGCTGTTGCAGGTTCAATAGGGTTTATTGGCTTGATTGTCCCTCATATGGCGATCCAACTTGTTGGCACAGATTATCGCTGGATTATTCCCTACAGTGCCGTATTAGGAGCAATATTGCTACTGTTGGCTGATATTGCGGCAAGATATGTGATTATGCCATTGGAAATGCCGATTGGTGTCATGACTGCCTTAATCGGAGCTCCTTTCTTCATTTATATTGCACGAAAGGGGTTAGCAAAAAATGCCTAATTATGTGTCGGTTCGAACGAAAACTAATCGTATATCTTTTCAAATTGCTAAAAGAACGGCTTGGATTCAACTACTTTTAAGCTTATTATTAGTCCTCATTACGGTTCTTGGTTTATCTGCGGGGAGCGAGTTTATCCATCCTGTCACAGTGGTGAAAGAATTATTAGGCTATGGCAATGGAGATTACGATTTTGTCTTACATACATTAAGGCTCCCGCGTGTGTTGATGGCCTTATTAGTTGGTGCTGCGCTGGGAGTTGCCGGTTTAATTTTACAAGGAATTATCCGTAATCCTCTTGCTGCGCCTGATATTATTGGTGTAACGAGCGGAGCATCGATGGGTGCAATTATTTTTATCGTGTACTTTATGGGATCAGTCAGCATTCAATTTTTACCGTTAGCTGCTATATTAGGAGCCGGTATTGTCTCCTTCGTCATTTATCTACTATCATGGAGAAAAGGAGTCACACCAATTCGAATGGTACTAATTGGAATTGGCATCTCAGCTTTAGCAAAGGCGGTTGTGACGATGCTGCTTGTAATCAGTAATGTAGCCGCTACAACGAAAGCCTATTTATGGCTGACAGGTAGTTTGTATGGGGCCAATATGCAGGATGTCTATTTGCTATTACCGTGGCTAGTCATTTTAGTGCCACTAACATTTATTTTAGCAAGAACGGTGAATGTGAAGGAATTAGGCGATGAAATAGCGATAGGGCTAGGAGTAAAAGTACAAGTGTATCGTTTACTTTTTCTACTCATTAGTGTCATGCTAGCTGGTTCTGCAGTAGCTTTTGCTGGTGGCATTGCCTTTGTTGGATTAGTGGCTCCTCATATGAGTAGAATGCTTGTTGGGCGTTCCTTTGCAGGATTAATTCCTGTGACAGCTATTATAGGTGGAATCATTGTCATTGTGGCTGATATGGTGGCACGCACAGCCTTTTTACCAAAGGACTTACCTACAGGAGTCTTTACTGCTGCAATTGGCGCACCATTCTTTATTTATTTATTATTTAGAACGCGCAATAAATAAAGCTTCATGATAAAAAAGTTAAAAGCGGGAGAAGAAGGTGACAGGAATTTGAAACATGTCTTAGAAGCACAAAATTTACATGTAAGCTATGGAGAAAATCTTATTTTAGAGGATTTGAATCTTCAAATACCAAAAGGAAAAATTACAGTACTAGTTGGGGCTAACGGTTGTGGAAAATCTACACTACTTCGGACATTTGCACGATTACAAAAAGCGAAGTCGGGTGAAATTTTTTTAGATGAGAATAAACTAGATGCCATTTCAACGAAAGAGGTAGCGAAACGTTTAGCTATTCTACCGCAGGGCCCTGTTGCACCAGAAGGATTAACTGTTCAGCAATTGATTAAGCAAGGTCGTTATCCACACCAAAGTTGGTTAAAGCAATGGTCTACGGAGGATGAAAAAATTGTAAACAATGCGCTTGCAGTAACGCAGATGACTGAATTTGCCGATCGTCCAGTAGATGCATTATCAGGTGGTCAGCGGCAACGTGTATGGATTGCTATGACATTAGCGCAAAAAACAGATCTTATTTTACTAGATGAACCTACAACTTATTTAGATATGGCACACCAAGTAGAAATTTTAGATTTACTATTTGATTTAAATGACAAGGAAGGGCGTACCGTCGTTATGGTATTACACGATTTAAACTTAGCCTGTCGCTATGCCCATCATATTGTGGCGGTACGTAATAAACAGGTTTATGCCCAAGGCAAGCCAGAGGAAGTGGTGACAGCAGAGATGGTCCAGGCTGTTTTTCGTATGGATTGTACCATTATTAAAGATCCGCTCTTTGGTACACCTTTATGTGTGCCACATGGCAAGGGGCGAACAGTTCAAACAGTGGAATTAGAGGTAGGGATCTGTTGAGCCTATCACTGTCAGCTGAAGAAACATCCGTGTTACTAAGAGAGTATCGATTGTCGATAGAGCCTGCAGTAGATGCTACATACTCTTTATATGCCAAAAATTTATTGGACAATGAACAAGCTCTAGATTATTTGCAAAAAATTGCCCATTTCTTTCAATCGCCTTCTATCCTAGTTACGGCATCGTTGTTTGCGAAGCGCTATAGCGTCTTAACGATAGCTTCAGCCTTCTATGCTATGTCCAGATACGATAAAGGACTACATTGCAGAATTGAAAATATGTGGGTAGAAGCGGAATATTCAAAACCTTGGCTTCCTACTATTCGGCTAATCGATCGCACAGTGTCAATACCTACTGAAGACCGTGAAAAATGGCGTGATGAGGTTCTTAGAGAAATCTTTGCGAATAATTTAGCGAAGGTTTGGCAGTCATTAGCGAAAATAAGTAAAATTCCAAAAACAATCTTATGGGAAAACACAGCTATTTATGTGAATTGGCTCTATGAAACGAAAATAGGGGAAGGAGCCAGTGAGCAAGAAAAGGCTCGTATACAAGAGGATTATCACTATATTGTAAACCTAGCACCAGGCTCCATTTTTGGAGAGAGAAAAAATCCTTTGACGGACTATTGTGGTCCTAAAGTGACAATTATGGAATCGGAGCAACCTGTACGCTTGAGAAAAACATGTTGTTTCTATTATCATACCTCTGATGAAGCAAATGATTATTGTATCTCCTGTCCAAAAATAAAAAGATAATCATAACAACAAAATCTCTAAACCACCAAAAGTGAGTAAACACTTATAGCATTTCATAGGTGTTTATTCACTTTTATTTTTGCCATCAATACCTGCCATTAAATAAGGAATTGCAGGTTTGATAAATTCTTCGGGCTGTATCTCCTGATTGCTAGTTCTCCATTCTATAGAAGCGCCATAGATTCCCCAGCTTAATATTACAGCAGTCATTTTTAACGCTTCGTTCTCTGTCGCTGCATTTTGTTTCAATAACATTTTGTAAAAGATAATTTCAAGCTGCTCTCTAATAATGCGAGCAATTGTCTCTTCATAGCCTCTATGACAACGATTAGACAATGACTTTTGAAAATTAGTTATCGCTTTAAAGAGAATAATGAAAGCTCCTTCATTAAGTTCGTTATGTTGTAGAAAGTCATCATTCAAATTAATTAATAATACTTCTGATAGGACCTTCTCTAACAAATCATATATATCTTCAAAGTGATAATAAAAAGTCGCACGATTAATCATAGCCTCTGTCGTAATATCCTTAACCGTTATATCCTTGAACTCTTTTTTACTAGAAAGTGTAATGAAAGAATCCATGATTAATTTACGAGTCCGTATAACACGAAGATCTGTCTTAGATGAGGTCATTACTTACACTCCTTTTTAAACAATTTCTTCAAAGTGTTGTATAAACAACAATTCAAATAGATTATTGGTTTATTGATGATTTTATTATGAATAAAATACAACTGTAAGGCAAATAAGAGAGTTATATATTTATATTTAATGAAAGTAAGAAAAGGGGATAGTCAATTGAAGAATCATCCAATGGTTTGTGATTTAGAGACAGGTGTATGTGGAGTAGCTGGCGAGGAGGAATTAGGGATAATTGATTTTAATCAACCAAAGAAATCCATTGAAGTATACTATGTAACTGATCCAATATGTTCTCATTGTTGGGCACTCGAACCCGTTCTTCGACGTTTTATCGAGCAGTACGGACACTATTTTAACTTTCATACGATTATGGGAGGATTACTAGAAAAATGGGGTGATGGTCCAGTAGACCCTGCTAATGGAATATCTGGACCTGCCGACGTTGTAGGACACTGGAGAGAAGTTGGAGAATATTATCGCATGCCAATAGATGGAACAGTGATGATGAACAATCCAGTGCAATCATCCTATCCACCATCTCGTGTTTTTAAAGTGATTCAAAAAAATCAGCATGATGCTATAGCATTTGAATATTTGCGCAGAGCAAGAGAAGCGCTATTCGTATTTAATCAAAATATTGCAGATACATCCGTTATGATTGACATTGTAAATAAACTGGGGCTTGATGGAGTGGCTATTGTAAACGAATCAGAACAAACAAGCGGGCAACAGTTATTAAATGAAGATTTTGACCTTGCAAGAAATCTAGGCGTAAGAGGATTTCCAACTATTATTATGATGAATGAAGATAATAAAGGGTTGAAAATTGTTGGTGGGCGTCCATTTGTAAATTATGTGGAAGGACTCAAACAGGTTCTCAATTTTGAAGAGCTGCAACCAAAACAACTGCCATCTCTTTTAAGCTTGCTTGAAAAAGAAAAGCTTCTATTTTCGAAAGAAATTGAAGTCATGTATGATTTGGAAAAGTCAGAGGTTATATCTTATGTGAAAAAAGAGCTTTCATCAGATCAATATGAAATGAAGGAAATACTTGGTGAGTGTTATATTACTACTAAATAATGAGGAGAATGGCAATGACATACGTATTACAAGTAGATTTTAAATTGGATGGACCATTTGGTGATGAGATGGCAGAAGCGTTTTCTGACTTAGCAAAAAGTATT
Organism: Lysinibacillus sp. LK3; assembly: GCF_001043675.1. Classification (NCBI taxonomy): domain Bacteria; kingdom Bacillati; phylum Bacillota; class Bacilli; order Caryophanales; family Bacillaceae; genus Lysinibacillus; species Lysinibacillus sp. LK3. Next base: position 148,803 of record NZ_LDUJ01000007.1, on the reverse strand, counting down.
TATGAAGAGGAAGGACTTTTGTGGAAAATTTGGACAGAGAGCCCTGAAACAAACGAAGCGGGCGGCATCTATCTATTTGAATCGAAACGCACAGCTGAACAATATATAGCAATGCATTCAAAAAGGCTAGCTGAATTTGGAATCACTACTATTAACGCAAAAATCTTTGCTATCAATTCAAAACTGACTGAAGTTACGAAAGGTCCAATAAAACAATTAAAAAATCATTGATGCATCATAGAATTACTAGCTAATTCAAAGGAGTCTAATTTCTAATTAAGAAGTTAGGCTTTTATTTTATGAATGTATAAATATTCTGAATATTGTGAGGTTGAACCAATTGCGTTGTAGCGTTTACAATAGTTTTATATCACGTTTATGTTATAAAAACATGAATAATTTGAGTGTTTTTCTGTTTAATGCTCAATACTTCAAAGCTTTTAAAATCGTTCTATAGCAGAAGGAGGGATGAGATGTTGAATGAAAACAACATATTTTGCTTATATAGTTGTACAACAATTGATAAAAAAATGTTTCTTATAAACACTATTTTAATTGTTGTTATGCAAAATACATAAATTATTGAGATTAAAAGAGATGAGGTTTTATAAAAAAATGAAAAAGTATTCTGTTGCTACATATTTTTACTTCATTATTCCGTCTTTAATTGGTATCTTTCTATTTATGACCCCCATTTTAACGGAAGAGGGCTGGAAAGTACCCATTGCCATATTAGCCAATATTTTAGCGGGGATTGTGGCCCCGATCATTAGCTATTTTACAATTGGAATGTTTGCCATCTCTGCAATTGGTGCACTGATAGCGAAATTTATCCCTCGTAAAAATGCTAAAGAACCTAGTATGTTGGATACATTGTTTTATGTTAATTGGTTTTGGACAATTACTCGTATTATCGGTTTAGCCTTTGCTTCAATGGTGGTCTTCAATTTTGGACCTTCTGCCATCAATAATGAAAATACGGGTGGACTTCTCATGGATCCAAATGAGGGACTTGTGACGTTTTTATTTACCATTTTTTTGTTTGCGGGTTTCCTTTTACCATTTTTAACAAACTTCGGTTTACTTGAATTTTTCGGGACAATGATGGTGAAAATTATGCGGCCACTGTTTAAAAGTCCAGGGCGTTCTTCAATCGATGCTCTTACGTCATGGGTAGGTGATGGCACAATAGGTGTGTTAATGACCAGTAAACAATATGAGATGGGGAACTACACAAAAAAAGAAGCTGCGATTATTGCCACAAGTTTCTCAGTAGTGTCCATCACATTCTGTATCGTTGTATTGGATACTGTACATTTGGCACGCTATTTTATTCCTTATTATTTGACAGTAGTACTTTGTGGAATTGTATTAGCCATTATTATGCCTCGAATCTATCCACTTGCGAAAAAGGAGGATACGTATATAGATGGGACACCAGTGGATTATTCACGTGAGAAATTACCAGAGGGCTATAATTCTGTTTCACATGGTTTAGAAAATGCACTTGCTGTTGCACATGCAAATCGTGATCCTCGACAATTTTTCAAAGATGGCTCTAGAAATGTAATTGATTTATGGGTGGGTGTGGCCCCTATTGTTATGGCTTTTGGGACAATTGCCTTAATGCTTGCTGAATTTACAAGTATTTTTGCGATTTTAGGAAAACCGTTCGAGCCAATTTTAACTGTCCTTGGCTTGCCTGAAGCGGCTGAAGCAGCGCAAACAATGGTCGTAGGCTTTGCCGATATGTTTCTACCCTCTATTTTAGGTGCAGGGATTGAATCGGATGTTACTAGATTTGTTATCGCTGTTGTTTCTGTGTCACAGCTGATCTATATGTCTGAGGTAGGTGGACTTATTTTAGGTACAAAAATTCCATTGAAGTTTTTGGATTTAGTCGTCTTATTTATACTACGTACGCTTATTTCTCTTCCAATTGCAGCATTGGTTGGTCATCTACTCTTCTAAATAAAATGCCAAGTCTTAAATGGACTTGGCATTTTTCATAAACAGATTGTGATCGATTTTCTTTAGACGTCTCCATAACGTAAGCATGTAGATAAAGAGTACAAAAATGATAAGATAGGCACTTAACATGGAGCCTTCCGTATTTCCCATAATGTTGAAGAAATTATTCAGTCCATGGAAAATAATTGTTACGATAATTGATTGACCTTCCAATACAAGTAAAGCTAGAACAAGGCCAACTAAAAGAGCATAGATGATTTGAAGAATCGTATCTTCTAGAGATTGGCCACCTAGTAATTGTAACGCATGTGTGACGCCAAACAATATACTAGAAATCCAGACAGCAGAAAAAGCCCCTTTTGCTAATAGCATGCGTAGCATAATGCCTCTAAATACAGACTCCTCAATAAACGCTACTATGAAAATTTGCATGATAAACATGACAATTAAATCACTAATAGATGTCATATTCAATCCTTTTGTGCTTACTAAGATGATGCCTAAAATAAGAAGAAGTGGTAAGGTGATGAAGAAATGATTCTTTTTAATAGGATAAAAGAAATATACTCTCCATTTCTTTTTCGCCGCTATATACATGAAGAGCCCTAATGCAAATGGGATTAACAGCGCAAACTGTAGAAAAGGGCTTAAAGGTTGTTTGATAGAAACAAAGGCACCATTTAAAACATAGAAAAATATGAGTAGAGACTCTAAACCAATTATTTTTATCAACATTTTTGGGTTCATGTTATTATCTTCCTCCTATTCTATTTATACAGGATTTACAGAAACCTTTCGCATACTAGCTGAAATAACTAGATAGAGGAAAATACTAAAAACAAACATGCTCCCTAAAATCGCTAATATAGATGAATTGGCTAATAGTTTATACAACGGAGAATACCATTCAAAGATCACCATTAATATAGGTATTAATGCAAGGAAACCAATTAAGCTATAGCCTCCTAGTATGCCTAAACGATAAAAAACAACGTTAAGGAGAAGGCCAGAACTTAGACAAAATAAAAGCAAGACCGTATCCAATACTACTGTTTGGAAAAATGAATGGGTAATATCAAAAAATAAGATAGGGTGGATGATAATAATATCTTTGATATTGAATAGGGTAGAAACATAAGAAATGATTTGATGAGCACACGCAATAATCAAGGCACCGACCAGACTCCAGCTGAAAAAAAATAGCCCGACATACAACATATATTGCTGACGACTTAATCCTAGCTTTAAAAAATAGGGTAAGGTTTTATTGAGAAGTTTTGTTGCCATCATACTGTAAAAAATATAAACAGGAATTGAAATAGTCATAGCAAATGATACATATTGACCAAAAAATGCATCTAAGAAAAATGACAAAAGCACGATAGAAAATAAAATGCTCCAAAAAATAATATTTTGCTTCTTATAGCTTTGAAATAAGATATAAAAACTGCCTTTCATCGTGTTCATCGCCCCGGCCTCACTTTCTGTTTACTTAAATAGACGAGCATATCTTGAAGAGAGACAGATTCAAGCGTAATGTTCTGATCTTCAATGGATTGACCATTTGCGAAGACAATAGCTGTCATCTCTTGCATAAATGTATGTTGATAGATTACTTGTAAATCCCCAATTGCTCTCTCAACATCTGAGGCATTGCCTTTTACAGCCACAATATGCTCTCGCCATTCATCAGTGGTCTTTTGGAGCAAAAGTTCGCCCTCATGTAGAATGAAAATTTCCTCAAATAGCTCGCTTGCCTCATCGATTAAATGTGTAGATAGAATAAATAATCGCGGATTTTCTGTTTGCTGCTCAATTAACAAATCATAAAACATATTACGCGCTGCTACATCTAAACCGATATAAGGTTCATCAAATATAGTTATAGCTGTACAACTCGCAAAGCCTGTAATAATTCCAAGTGCAGAGACCATCCCTTTTGAAAGATTACGCACTTTATCTTTTGGATTCAGGGCAAATACTTGTAGCAGTTCTTGAGCTAGCTCTTCATCCCATTTTGGATAAAAGAAGTGATTGGCCTTTAATGTTTGGGCAATGGTCATTTCTTCTTGAAAGTTGCCACTTTCAGCGACAAAGCAAATATCACGTAATGTGGAAGGGGCATTGAAGACATTTTCTCCGTTAACTAAAATTTCTCCGCTTGTTGTAGAGATGAGGCCTGATAATAAATTTAAAAAAGTTGTTTTACCAGCTCCATTGTGACCTAAAAGGCCAATAATCTTTGGTCCCTCCATGGTGAAAGAGATATTTTTCAAAGCTGCTTTATGTTTATAGGATTTCGTGACATTGCTCACATTAATTTTCATTCATGATCCCCCTAGTATCAATTTTTGTAACTCTTCATCTGAAATGCCTAGACGTCTTGCTTCCTTTTTCAATGGTTCAATATGTTGCTGGAAAAAGCTTTCTTTACGCTCAGTAATTAAAATATTTTTGGCGTCTGCATGTACAAACATACCGACACCTCTCTTTTTATAAATGACGCCCTTATCCACTAATTCATTCACGCCTTTCCCAGCAGTTGCAGGATTAATCTGGTATTCTTTTGCAAACTCATTTGTAGATGGAATGCGATCTTCAGGCTGTAGCTGTCCATCTAGAATGGCATCTTCTATTCTTTCACGTATTTGTTGGAAAATGGGCTTTTCGTTATTTAAAGAATGAATCACAATCCACCTCACTTGTTAGTTGGTTAATTACTTGTGTAACTAACCATATAACTTATGGCATCCATTGTCAATGATTTGGTAAAAAAATGTACAAAAATTTTTACATGAAAAAAACCTTCTCATTCTTGAGAGGGCTCTAAGTAAACTAAATATATGAACATGTTATTCATGAAAAAAATTCCTTCACTTTCTATATTTGAAAATAGATTGCATCACAAAATATTATCAAAAAATCCTAGTAACTTGGCAAGAGTTCCATTTTTGCATATGTGTCACATAACCACTATGCATATACTGTGGCAAGAGGGGGGGAGGTGAGCTTTTATGAGAATTAATTGGAAGGTTCGTCTTCAACATATTCCATTTCTACTAGGGCTATTTTCATTGTTGCTCTTACTCGCACAACAAGTGGCTGCAATTTTTGGCTATGATTTTACAGGTGTGATGAGTGAGCAAATATCATCTATTTTAAATACAGTCTTATCCATTTTTGTGTTAATGGGGGTCATTGTCGATCCAACCACACGTGGCACTAGTGATAGTGAACGTGCCTTAATGTATCGGAGACCGAGATAAAATGAACAAAAAGTGTAATTTTACAATAAGGATAAATATGTTATAATGTTAGAAAATTGATAAAGTGGGGAGGATGATTGAATGTCCCTTGAATTGGAGCGCAGAATTGCGAAGCTCGAGGAGGAAATGGCAGATTTACGTCAGGAGTTGTCAATATTAAAAGGTTCGCAAAGCACTGAAAAAAATAATACTCTGGATGCCAGACAGTCGATGATCAAGCAATCAGAACCAATTAAACCAAAACCAGTACTGGAGTCGAAGCCTATCCCGACTAAAGTAGCGGAAAAAGAAGTGCAACCACAGCCATCGATGGAGGAACGTGTTATGTGGGCACTTCCAAAAGTATTCATGGTTATTTTAGTAATGGGCGTACTTTGGGGTCTAAAACTTGTCAGTGACTATGGCTATTTATCGGATGGCGTGAAAATCATCCTTGCCTATGTACTATCGTTGGGATTGGCAGTTATTGCCTATGTACTAGAGCGTAGGAAAGTAGGCTCATCGGCTATAACGATTTCTTTATATGGTGGGGCATTTATTGTCGGTATTTTAACAACCGCAGCAAGTGCCATATTATATGAAATCATTGGTCTTATTCCAGCACTAGGCATTACGCTGCTTTATATTGGCTATGGTATTGCTATTAGCTATTTGAAGAAAAATGAAGCACTAACTGTTTTTGTTGCCTTTACATCATTATTACTACCTTACTTACTAGAATATATGGATTTTAGTGCTGTCATTATTTTATTATTTGTGGTCGTATTGTTTGCTGCATTGCAATTAGTTATTTACCAGCACAAGCAAAAACTAGCCCTTTATATCGCCACATTCTTTTCAGTGCTAGCAGTGAGTGTTGTAGCATTTATGAATAGTGATCAACAAGTAGTTTTTGCACTTGGCTTACTTGTAATTCTAGCAATCTTTTATGCAATATGGTGTTTACTGTATAACGCACAATCCAAATGGAAGCCACTTCACATTGGACTCCAATTTTCTTTAGGCTCATTTAGTTTATTACTGCTGAATTTAATCATTCGTTCTCTTGAAAATGGAGAAATGCTACTCCTCATTTTTATGGCTTTATTTGGCGCTGTAGCGTTTTATAGCTATCGTCAAAAATGGCAGGAGGTACTGGATAGTGCTGTGACACTTGTGTTTATCACCTTCTGTAATATGATACTTCTATTGAATATTCCGAATAAAGTGGATGATTTATTGTATCCTTTGATTGCATTTGCAGGCGTGATGATGAGCTTACGAATACGTGCAAGTATGATGAAGGTCGTTACTTCACTTTCCCTTGTGATGACATTTACACTAAACTTTGTTTTCCATGAACCAAGTCCATTTTTCAGCATCGATCATTTAAGCTTATTTATGCCAATCATCTATTTCATCATTATTTATTTATATGCAAGACGTCCAAAAGAGACACTCTCACCTTTTGAAAAGGTCATGAAGGATTTGTATGTAATCGATATTTTAGCAGTGGTCACAGCTGGCTATTTCTTAGCCTATATTAGCAAGCTAGATGCCGTATACTTTACAGCCGCAAATGGCATTCCATATATGGTGTGTATCGTACTAGCTGTCTTATTTACTGGTTCTTTATTTGTAGAGGAAACTTACAAAGGACGTGCATTAACGCCAGTACTTGGTGCATTTTTCCTACTAGTCTCCTTGATGATCAGCACTAGAGTGTCAATGTTGGAAAGCTTAAACACTATCACTAGATTAATTTATTTAGCAGTGATTGTAGCGATTGTCGCTGATGTGCTTGTAAAAGGAATTATTTATCGATTGTACGAGGACCGTCTGGGGAAATATGTGGACGCCATTGTAAGTACGGGGATTGTGCTCACGATGATTTCGATATGGGGACTGATCCATCAGTTTACATTTAACAACGCACTTGATTGGAAGCTAAGTATCGCTCTTACAACTATTACATTATTCTTAACTGCTAGTGTATCACTATGGATTAGTTCCACACATCATTTAAAAACATTGCGCACAACAGGCTTTATTATTTTAGTTATCGCATTTATTAAGCTAATTTTCTTTGACTTATCTGCCCTTGATTTACTGATTAGAGCTGTTCTATTTATTACCATTGGTGGTATTGGAATGCTATTGTCGGGTAGGTTGTTGAGGAAAAATGAATGAAGTTAGTGTGTATAGATATTAGTAAATAGTAATACTAAAAATGTCAAAGCGTTATTTAAAAAGCGCTTTGACATTTTTTGCTATAAGTTCCCTATCTAAGACACTTAATGATTATCGTACAAGCAATTACTAATGAAAGAATAGTTTCCCTTATGAAATTAAGTAAGACGAAAAACAGCCATATAAGAAAATTCTCATGGCTGTTTTGTCGCATTAATTTTCAATCATACTTGTTTCCTCAGTCCAGAAAAGATTATCTTTTACATTTGGAGTAGGGTAATCTGATGTTTCTGTTTCAGGTACAACACCTGGAGGTAGAGGGGTAGCAGGTCCTCCATAAGTGATACTAGTACCTCCGCTTGAAGATATATTATTCGCAACTACAATACCTGTAATATTTCCCCCTCCTTTCAAATTAATAGTGGCATTCGGTGCAATTATATATTGCCCATTAGTTTGCATGCCTCCGCTAATTTCTATGCTTCTACCTCCTGAAATAATATTTCCGTAGATAGCAGCTCCTGATGTTAAAACCATGTTTGAGCTTTTATTTATAATAGATCCAGCGATTTTTGAGTTAGCATTAAGATTTATTGTAGATGATCCTTGATGATAAATATTTAATTGAGATGGATTCCCATTTTGGTTGAAGGGGCCAATGAAATTACTTATATTTTTTGCATATATATTTAGCTTCCCGTTCCCTTTAATAAAAATTTTCCCGTTTTTAATATTTAAATTATCTATATAAATATCAATCTCTTTATCTCCTACATCAATTGTGAAATCATTACCTGTATCCACAGTGAAATTTCTAAACTTAATACTTGAAGATCCTGTAGAAAGGTTTAACGTATATTTTGGGTCTCTCCATGTATGGGGAGCGTTATAGTTTCCTTGATTGTCAATAACATCATACGGGTTCCATTGATCTCCTATTGTTTGTTTAGATGCATAAGATATATTGTTTGCAGCTAAAAACTTATCATCTGGAAAAAATGTTGGGGGTAGATAACTTTTCGGATCGATATTCAACTTCGGAACGGTAGTATACAAAAGCCAGTGATCCGCAATTATATTATTTGGATTTTCTAAGCTTATATCTCCATTAACTTTTGCTCCACCTTTAAGTGTAAAAGTACCATTTTGCAAACTTACATTTCCTGTAACAGAACCACCCTCTGTAATGGAGATATTTCCTGAAACAATTGAAGCATAGCCATCAGGGAAGCTACCAGGTGGTTGTTCATTATTATTTTCACCAGTGCCATCACCACTATCACCGTCCTCCGAAAACGGAAGACGAGGTTCAATTTCGATTTCTTGCGTTACTTCTCGTTCTTTGGAGCCTTCAATGCTGCCCTTTGATACAATATTAATTCGATAAAGCAATGGCGTCCCATCTGCTGGTAATTCAGTATCTAATGTAATAGATGCCACTTTTCCTGACGAAATGGCATGTGATTCTAGTATAGAAGGGGCATTTTTAAAAGCTTTAAATTCACTATTTAAAATTCTTCTGTATTCCGCCTCCGCCTCCGCCTTTTTTAAACGAGGAAGCTGAGGTCGAGTGCTTTTTCTTCTTGTATTTTCACTATCAATCCATTTCGTAATTTGCTGATAGGACCTACTTTGAATTTCTGATAATTCTTTTTTTACTTCTAATTTCGCTAAACTCATCCCCGCCTCAGCAATATAAAAGACAGCCTGATCTTTTCTCTCATAGTCTACTTGTTTTAGACTGTTAGAAGAGACACTGAGTAAAGAAATACCAAGGATTGAAATAATCACAACTAAAAATAATGCAAGGGCAAGTGCTGAACCTCGTTGATTTTTAATTTGTTTACTCATTATTTTCCTCTCCTTTGAGTAATATCTGTTGCTGCTGTTTGACCATCTTCACTTATAATTTCAATAGCGCCTCCACTGATCGTAAATGATGATATTTTATATGCAATGACTTCATCCTTGCTATTTGAATTTCGAATAATTTGATTATTTTCTAATCTATAAGTTGATACAACTTCCTCACCTAACAATAATGTGTGTAATTCTTTCGGAGGGTCTGTTGTATCATCAGATTCTGTTATAAGGTTATCACTTTTTCGAAAATCCTTCGTAATTACTTTTAAGGCAAAAGATAAATCCTTAATATCACGATTATGTGTACTTTGCTCGAGTTGTTGCTTTGTAGCAGATGTTACAATACTAATACTCAGCATGGATACGACGGCAAGAATAACAACGACTGTGAGCACTTCAAATAATGTAAGACCTTTGCTATTTAAGAGCCATTTCATCTTATTTTGCCCCCCCAAGTATATACACATTTTCCATTGTAGCTTTACTATTTGTACTATTTTCAATAACTTCTAGATGTACATAAATCGCATTTTTATAAGCGGTATCTGCAGGAAATGTTTCTAATATTAAATGGTAGGTAAAACGATCTTCTTTGTGTGGTAGATATTTATACACTTGGTTAGTGGGTAAAGAAGATGAGGACGTTTTAGCATTCTCTTCATCTAATTCATAGCCACCTGCTAAATCTTCATAAGTAACAGCTCCACCAGATGCATTATAAATCTCCTCCATCTTTACTTGAGCGGCATAAGTAGCATCCATAATATCATTTGACTTGTGCGTTGTCTTATTTGATTGAACGAGCAAGCCAAAAAATGAAATTAACACAATGCCTATTATTAAAAGGGCGGCAACAACTTCAATCAAAGTCATGCCTTGATTATTTTTAAGATATTTTATCAAAATCAATTCCCTCCCCTCCCTATATTACTATTGATCTATCAATAGTTTGGTCTATGTTGAGTAACCGAAAATATATTGTATGTCGATATTTAGCTCTATTTTGTTTTATTGATTTATTTTACAGTGTCTTTGTCCACTCCTATGATCATGTGGACCTCACGGAGCAACGCTTTATCAATAGATTGACCACTAACAAAGCTTTCATCATTTGGTGTTCATAATCATAAATTTCATATAGAGTGTGTAAAACCTCCTAAATATCATAATTGTTTTTAATGCTAAAGATATAGTTAACTTTAATTTATTATAAAATAAAAATTTCTTAATATGTATGAAAGTTCAAAAAGATAATGAATTAAAATAGTTAATTAAGGCTATTATAACAAATTCTAAATATGTATCGAAAGAAATTTAAGGTTATGCATAGTTCTTTGTGACTAATTGTTGAATTATTTTTGAATTTTCATGTGAAATATCTAGTCAAAATCGGAATAAAGTTGCATTTTAGTAGTGCCAGAATACCATAGTTGTAGTATCATTTGTATATAAATAGAAAAACCACTAAGTTAAATAAAGGATGATGTGGATGAAAACATACATAAAAATAATTAGCTTGTTTTTGGTAATTGTTCTAATTGTGGGATTTTTTGTTCCATCATTTGTGCTAAATGACACAGTTTTTGCTAAAGAAGGTCCTAAATCTTCAACCATTGGGGGTATTGAGATCCATGATGTGAAAACAGTAGATTTAGCAACTACGCTACAAAATGCAATTTCAGAATGGCAAGGTGCCGAAATGGAAATTGTTAGTGATGGTATAGCCAAAACCATTGACTCGAAACAATTTGTTTTTGATCCATCAGCAGCTATTGCTCAGTACGAAATGCTGACAAAAAAGCCTTGGTATGCTTTTTGGCAAAAAGAAAAAGTAGTTCATATTCCCATTCCTGTTACCGTCAATGAAGCTATTACGCAGCAAATAGATGAAGCAGGTGTTTGGGATACAGATAAAACACTCCAGAAACTAATCTTACAAGCCAGCTATTTGAAGGAGCATAAGGTCGAAGCCGTTATCAATGAAGGTTCCATGCAAACCGGGGAAAGGATTGCCTTTCAGATTGCCGAGCTACCAGCAAATAGTCAAGGAGTAGCAAAAATCATTCAGTTATTAAATGATGTAAATCTAGTTCCAAATCAATCCATCTCGTTGCTTACACTTTTAGGTGAACAGGCTGAGGTTGTCAATGATGCAGGTTTAGATTTTGTGGCATCAATGCTATATAGTGTAATTCTTCAAACGGATTACGAAATTTTAGAAAGACACTCTCAGGAAATAAATCCAAGCTATTTGCAACAGGGAATTGAGGCAGATATCAATGCAGCATTAGCAAAAGACTTACAATTTATTAATCGGTCTGAGCAGCTCGGTAAACTGAAAGCATCTATAGAGGGTAATCAATTAAAGATAGAAGTTTTTGCAGCCGCGAAAGACAAGGACATCACAGTACGTGTTAGTAAGGATAAAATTGTAAAGCCACGCATTATTTATCGCTATTCGAAGGAGTTAAAGGCTGGACAAGAAAGAGTGGAGCAAGAGGGGAAAGAGGGTTCAAGAGTGGAAGTATATCGTTCCATTGTAGAGAACGGAGCAACAGAAGAACAATTCATTAGTAGAGATTATTATGCACCTCAAAATCGAATTGTTACGCGTTCTTCGCAGGAGCCTGTTATTATCACAACGCCTACTCAGAACGTAGGGGCGGGTGCATCAGATCCTGATTTAGAAGTGGATTTAGATGGTAATGGTTTGCCTGATGTGAAACCTTCAAAATCAGAGGAAACAAAGCAAGAAGATGGACCAGAAATTGTCTATGGCTACTATGATAAGGGTGGTAATTTTGTACAAACAAGTCCATAACGATTGGAGGTATGTTTATGGCAATGAAGCCAGGGCGTAAACGTTTAGGGGATTTACTGGTGGAATCAGGTGTTATCACAGCTGACCAGCTTGAGTACGCATTAACTACTAAGATGAAAAATGAGAAGCTTGGAGATTTCCTTATCAAAGAAAATTTCTTAACAGAGCAGCAGCTTATTGAAGTCTTAGAATTCCAGCTTGGTATCCCTCATATCAGTCTGAATCAGTTTTCAATTAGTCCCGAATTATTACAGCTAATTCCAGCGGAGCTGGCAAAGCGGACAAATATTATGCCGATTCGCAAAGAGAAAAATAAATTGTTTATTGCAATGGAAGACCCGATGGATTATTTCGCCATTGAGGAAGTTCGTATGACGACAGGCTGTCAAATCGAGACAAGTATTGCGGCAAAAGATGATTTATATCGGACGATAACAAAATACTATGATTTACAGGAATCAATGGATGCGGCAATGTTGGATTTGGCTGCCACAAGTACGGAAACACAAGAGGAAATAGAGAATGAGGATTCACCTATTGTTCGTTTAGTGAATCAAATTATTGCGAATGGTGTCGCACAGCGCGCTAGTGATATCCATTTTGATCCGCAAGAAACAGAGCTTCGTGTCCGCTATCGGGTAGATGGTGTGCTACGTACTGAGCGATCCTTGCCAAAGCACATGCAAAACGTCGTATTGGCGCGTATTAAAATTATGGGGAATTTAAATATTACAGAAAATCGTATTCCGCAGGATGGACGTATTAAAACCAATGTTAATTTTAGACCTGTCGATATCCGTTTAGCTACACTACCAACAGTTTATGGTGAAAAGGTAGTTATGCGTATTTTAGATTTAACTAATTCAGCCAATGATATTGATAAATTAGGCTTTAGTGCAAGTAATGAAGCACTTTTCAGGAAAATGATAGCCCATCCAAACGGTATGATGCTGATTACTGGACCAACAGGCTCAGGTAAGTCCTCTACGTTATATGCGGCCCTTTCTCATTTAAATGAAGAAGGCGTCAACATAATTACGGTTGAGGACCCAGTGGAATATCAGTTAGATGGTATCAATCAGATTCAAGTAAAAGAGGAAGTCGGCTTAACATTTGCGGTAGGGTTACGCTCAATTTTACGACAGGACCCCGACATTGTAATGGTAGGGGAAATTCGTGATCTTGAAACAGCTCAAATTGCTATCCGTGCTTCACTAACAGGCCATTTAGTATTAAGTACACTGCATACTAACAGTGCCATCGAATCTATCTCACGGCTCCATGACATGGGGATCGAGCCATTTTTATTATCCTCTTCCCTTGTAGGAATCATGGCGCAACGTCTTGTACGAAAAGTTTGTCGTGATTGTGCTGAACCATATATATTCACTTCTCGTGAACTAGAAATACTTGAGGAGAATGGGGTGGAAGGCAAAACACATGGTAAAAAAGGGCGTGGATGTCCTGCCTGCAATCAAACAGGCTACAGAGGACGTATGGCGATTCATGAAATCCTCCCTGTTGATCGCCAAATAAAGGATATGATTTTAAATCGTGTTGGTGATCGCGTCCTCCGTGATTATATGAAAGAAAAAGGCTACCATACCCTATTAGTGGATGGATTACAAAAGGTTGTAGCAGGCCAAACAACCACTTCAGAAATATTACGTGTTGCAAGTGCAGACTAGGGGTGAAAAAAATGACAGCATATTCAATCGTTGAATTATTAACACGTGCATTTGAAGAAAAAGCATCTGATCTTCATTTAACAAAAGGTATTCCACCAGTATATCGTATCCATGGGCAACTAGAGCATTACGGCACAATCCCACTTGAAACAGAGGATTTGAAGGCAATGGTAAAGGTCATTCTTCCTGTCCATAAACAACAGGAATTTGAGGATAAGGGAGAAACGGACTTTAACTTTTCATTGCCTGGGAAATGTCGATTCCGTGTCAATGCATACCATCAGCGAAATGAAGTGACGATTGCAGCTCGTTTAATTGAGGCTAAAATTCCTTCTATTGAAGCACTCAATATGCCACAGGTGTTATATAAGCTTGCGGAAAAACCACAAGGCTTAATTTTAGTAACTGGCCCAACAGGCTCAGGGAAATCAACTACCTTGGCAGCAATGATAGATCACATCAATGAAACAAGATCTAAACATATTATTACGTTAGAGGATCCAATTGAATATTTGCATACACATAAGAAGTCTGTCATCAATCAACGTGAGATTGGTGTCGATACAATGAGCTTTGCCAATGGTTTACGTGCATCATTACGTCAAGACCCAGATATTATTTTAGTTGGGGAGATGCGAGATTATGAAACCATTTCAACGGCTATTACGGCTGCTGAAACAGGGCATTTAGTTATGGCTACACTGCATACAAGTAGTGCACCAACGACGATCGACCGTATTATCGATGTATTTCCACCGCATCAGCAGAGTCAAATTCGTGTGCAGCTTGCGAATGTACTACAAGGTATTGTTTCTCAGCGTTTATTTGTACGTAAGGATGTAAAAGGGCGTATTGCTGCGACAGAAATTTTAGTACAGGCACCTGCTATTTCAAATTTAATTCGTAACGAAAAAATTCACCAAATTCCAAGTGTGATGCAGACAAGTAAAGCATTGGGTATGCACACATTGGAGTATTCCATGCAACACCTAATTACCACAGGTAAGATTTCACTAGAGGATGCAAGACCATATATGAACGCTGGTGATTATAGTTGACGATATTTCGTTATAGTGGTCGGACCAAAACAGGAGCACCTAAAAAGGGCATTATCGAGGCACCGAATAAAAAGGTAGCCATGGAAAAGCTTCGAGCACAAGGAATTAATGCACGAGAACTTCAGGAGTCAAATAGCATTTTACATAAAGATATTGCTTTTGGGACAAAAGTAAAGCACCAGGAATTTGTTATTTATTGTCGACAATATGCGACATTAATTCGTGCTGGCGTTCCCGTTGTTGAAGCGACCCATATTTTGGGTGAGCAAACACGGAGTAAACCACTAAAGCGAGCATTGATGCAGGTTGAAGAGGATATTCGAAATGGTATGGCATTTTCAGATGCAGCAGGCAAACACCCAAAAGTGTTCCCATTGCTATTTGTCAATATGATGCGTGCTGGTGAGGCTACAGGGAACGTCGACGATACATTAGATCGTCTTGCAAGCACACTAGAGAAGCAATACAACATTAAGAAAAAAATTCAATCTGCTATGACCTATCCAGCGATTTTATCGCTTCTAACACTAGTGGTTGGTATGTTTTTAATGGTGTTCATTGTGCCAACCTTTATGGATGCATTTAAAGAAATGAATTTGGAAATGCCGTTAATAACGGTCATTGTAGTGGGTATTAGTGATTGGCTCATTCAGTTTTGGTACCTTGTGATTTTAGGGCTATTGGTATTAGTAGTGGGCCTTCACTATTTCTATAAAAATAATAAAGAGTTTCATTATGCCGTCAATGTATTTTTACTGCGTATGCCAATCTTTGGACAGCTTTTGCAAAAGGATATTATCGCAAGAATGACAAGAACCTTGTCAACACTCTTTAGCAGCTCCGTACCAATCTTACAAGCCTTAACAATTGTCGAAAAGGTTGGTGGTAATCCGGTAATGGGGAAAGTAGTACTGGAAGCGCGCGATAATTTAGAAAAGGGTGGCACATTATCAGAGCCACTTGAAAAAAGCTGGCTATTTCCACCGCTTGTAACACAAATGACATCAATTGGCGAGAAAACAGGGTCCTTGGATTACATGCTCGAAAAGATCGCTGATTTTTATGAAGAGGAAGTAAACCGTGCTGTCGATACCATGAAGTCACTCATTGAGCCTTTAATGATTGTGGTACTGGCTCTAGTTGTTGGAGTCATCGTTGCGGCTATATTCTTACCAATGTTCCAACTATATGAAAATATGTAATGTTTACAATATTTATATGGATGCCCTTTTGTTCCGCTTAATAGAAAATATCTACTTAGATTTGCTAACAAAAGGAAGCGGCAAGTAGGTATCTTCATGGTTAAGTATTAAAGGAGAGACTGGACATGGAAATTAGGGTAAAGAACGAAAAGGGCTTAACATTAGTCGAGTTATTGGCAGTCATTGTTATTCTAGCTATCGTTGCTGCCATTGCAATCCCAGCTATAAGTAATGTCATTGATAATTCACGTTATAAGGCATTAAAAGCAGATGCCATTAATGTTATTCATGCCGCGCAGTTTTATTTTATGGAGCATCCAACCGCTGATCAATGGCAAATCGTCGAAGTGGAAAAATTAGTATCGGGCGGTTATTTAGACAGTGCTGGCAAAATATTAGAGGCAGATAAAGAGGGTCAGAGTGCCAATGTTCAATTTATCGAGGGCACCTACTACTTCAATGCGCATGCGATTTATTACAGCAATGGAAAATATATAAATTTCGATAATGCCACCTTACAGCATATTGCAGACGATATTCGTAAGGGCAGCAAGGGAACTGGTGGCAAATGTATTGGGCGAGATTGTGCAGCTTCGCCATAATGTTCAGAAGCGCGTGTACACACACTTCATATAAAACTATTAAGGAGGATTTCAAAATGTTAAAAAAGTGGAAAAATAAAAAACTATTGAAAAATGAGAAAGGTTTAACATTAGTTGAACTATTAGCTGTAATTGTTATTCTAGCAATTATTGCAGCAATCGCTGTACCTGCAATTGGTAATATTATTAATAAGTCGAAGGACCGTGCAATTTTAGCAGAGGCATCAAATATTCTAGCGGGGGCTAAGATTGCTTATATTGATGGGGCGTGTAAAGCTGTAGCTGACGAATGTAGTTCTTCTGAACTAGATCCTTTTGTGGATGGAATTAAATTAGATGGTACTAAGGTTACGTTTAAAGATGATACATGGACAATTACTTACCCTAATTTAAATAAGATGAAAACTAATTTAAAACCATCAAGTACAACAATAAACGAGTCAGACCTTAATGCAAGACTAAAAGATGCAGGAGTAGAATCTCCTAAAGAAGAAGGCGGTGAAGGAGGAGGAAAATAAACAGACGGCATCAGTCCTCCCAACCCACTCAGAAGCGCAAGAAAATTTGCGTTTCTGGCTGGGAAATGGATGACTAATTGAAAAAATCATTTATACTGAGTAGGATAAGGAGGTCTTTTCACATGTTTAAGAGAAAAAGAAAGTCGCATGTTTCGATTGAACTGAAGGACTATGTGCTGCGTGCGATTGTGGCGAAAGGACCAGAGCCTAATCAGTGGCAGGGCTATGAATACCCTTTAGCAGCTGGAATCGTTGAAAATGGAACTATTATCGATGAGGTAGCTCTTTTTGAGGTAATTAAAGAGCAAGTGATGAAATGGACAGGGAAAAAACAGGCTGTTCGCATGTTTGTCCCTGATACGACAGTTCTATTAAAAAACTTTGAGCACCCTAAAGATGTAAAGCCTCAGGAATTAAGAGGATATGCTGAAATGGAATTGGGACATTCTATTCATTTACCATTTCAAGACCCTTTAATTGATGTGTATGATGCAGATGCCGAGGACGGCAAGGCTATCTTATTTGCTGCACCTTCTGAAGAGATTACGAAACTGGTAGGGATGCTGTTAGATGTTTCATTAGAACCCGAAGCTGCCGATATTCGTGCGCTTTGTAATATACGTTTATTAGAGCACATGTCCTTATTAATGCCTAATAAAACCTATTTAATTGCAGAATGGTCAATTAATGAACTCTCCATCAGTATTTTTTCCAATGGCCAAGTGGAGTTTTTGCGCTATCAAACCATTGAAGTAGATATGACGCAATGGCTGGGAAAGAAAGAGAATGAGTTTAGCTATCAATTTATTTATAATGGCGAATCAGAGAATTATCAAATGGTCGTAATGGATCAGGTTTTAGAGATTGATCGGATGATGAATTTCTTTAAGTTTTCTTTACATAAAGGTGAAAAAACAGTGGATGAAATTATCATGCTTGGCGATAACCCACTATTGAAATCAATTGGGAACTTACTCGCTTCTAATTTAGAACCACCACTAAGGGTTGTCGATGGGGAAAAAATTGAGAAATCGTTTCCTCGCTTTAAGCGAGAATTTTCAACGTTGCTTGGCTTAGCTTTGAAGGAGGTTCGTTAATGGTTCCAGATATAAACCTCTTACCACAACTTGAAAAAAGAACAACCTCTCCCAAGCTTTTTTATAGCTTGGTGATTGTCATTGTGGGACTTATTATAGCTTATTTACTTTTTTTATTTTTTACATCCAAAAGTGAATTGTCACGATTGACTGCAGAGGAACAGGCATTAACAACACAGCTTGATCAATTGCAGCAAGAGCTAGACGCACGACAAAATGTCGATCAGGGTTCGTTGGAAGAGTCAGTAACTTTTATTCAAAGCGTTTCTTATCCTGTAACACCGTTAATTGATGAAACAAAAACTTTATTACCAACTCATTCCTATTTACGTAGCTATGTTTTCGGAGAGAACTCGGTGAATATTGAAGTGGATTTTGAAACGATGACAGATATATCGAAATATGTGGAGCGACTTTTAATGAGTAGCTATTTTACAGATGCTCAAATTAACACTGTCTCAAACTTTGAAATAGAGCTAGGTGAACAAAGGGTGTTAACACCCCAACAAAAATTTAAAGAAGTACCGCGATATTCAGTGTCCATTACAGCGACAATCGATTTTATGTATTTAGCTGGAGGACGACGTTCATGAATAAATTAACGAGTAGTAAAAATTCATCTATGATCTTGTTACTGGCGCTGATAGCTGCTATTTTATTTGCGCTGTATTATTATTTGCTTTCACCAAAATTGGATGAAGTGAATGAAAAAGAGAGTAATGTATTGCAGGTGCAGCAAGAATTAGCTAGTGTCAAAGAACAACTAGCACAATTAGACAAAGAGCAGGGACAGCCTACTATCAATATATTAGCCTTAAGACAAAAGCTACCTGCAACAAGAGCCGTTGAAAAGATTATTCTTGATTTAGCTGAGATTGAAGAGGTGACAGGAACTCGTATACTGTCTTTAACTGTTCAAGGTGAGGACGGCACTGTGACACCTTCAGATGTATCGAATGATCTTAATATGTTGGAGCAGGCTGAAGCAGAGGTCAATGGTGATCAGGAGAACAAGGAGACTACTACACCGATTGCATCTCTTTCGAAGGACTCTTTACCAACTAATTTAAAGCTTGTTACTTTTATATTAGAGGTGGGTGCGCTTGATTTTAATTCTCTTGAAAGCTTTTTACAGGAGGTTGAACAATTAGAGCGTGTCATGAAAACCGATAAGATTGAATTTAAATTGCCTGGAGAGCAGGCACAGCTTGAGAAAGATGCAGATCTTACGTTAAAGGCAACAGTGCAAGTGACAACGTTCTATTACGAAGAACAACAATAACTTTATTGATAGGCGCACCATACTGCATTTGTATGGGCGCCTATTGGTTTAGGAGGACATAAAATTGGAAATGGCTTATACGATCTTTATTTTTTTATTTGGACTTGTCTTTGGCTCTTTTTATAATGTAGTTGGCTTACGTGTACCACAGAAGGAGTCGATTGTACATCCTCCTTCACATTGTCCAAAATGTCAGAGACGACTGACGGCGCTTGATTTAGTACCAGTTTTGTCTTATGTATTGTTAGGAGGAAAATGTCGTGGTTGTGGCAATAAAATTTCTTGGGTTTACCCAGTCATAGAATTAATGACAGGTGTATTATTTGCCTTTGCTTATGGGCAGTTAGGCTGGGGCATAGAATTGATAGTAGCACTCTTTTTTATCTCCTTATTAGTTATTATCGTTGTATCAGATTTAGCCTATATGCTAATTCCAGATAAGGTGTTAGTATTCTTTTTACCTTTGCTAGCTATTGGACGAGTGCTGTCACCATTAACACCGTGGTGGGACTCTCTTGTGGGTGCTGTGGTTGGTTTTGGCATATTATATATCATTGCTGTGCTATCAAACGGTGGCATGGGTGGAGGCGATATTAAATTATTCTTTTTAATTGGTCTCGTTCTGGGTACGATTGATACACTGTTAACGCTATTTTTAGCTGCAGTTATTGGTATGATTGTCGGGATTACCATGTTATCGAAAAACAAACAGGGGAGAAAAACACCCATTCCGTTTGGGCCATCTATTGCATTGGCCGCAGTTATTGTTTATTTCTATGGCGATGTATTAATTAATTGGTATCTAGGCTTTTGGTAATTGTGCAATTTTCAAGAATTTGGAGGGAAGCAAGTGAAACCGATTATTGGTATTACAGCCTTTGTTGAGGATGATTTATCCTCTCGATTAAATGCTGCTTACAGTAAAAGCATCATTGAAGCAGGTGGAATTCCACTGATTATTCCAATTGGAGTAGAAGAAGAGGCGGCCCAGATTTTAGCCCTTACAGACGGTTTATTATTATCTGGTGGTCATGATGTGCACCCATTTCTATTCGGGGCTGAGCCTTCATTAAAGCTTGGAAAAATTCATCCAGCGCGAGATACGATTGAGTTAGCATTGATTGAAGCCGCATTCCAACGTAAGATGCCTATTTTCGGGATCTGTCGAGGAATTCAAATACTAAATGTTGCATTAGGTGGTACCTTATATCAGGATATTGATAGTGATCACTTTAGTACCAAGTTACTCCAACATATGCAGCAATCAGGTCGAGCTGTAGCTACCCATTCTGTACAGGTTATTGCTGACAATCTATTAGCGACTATCGTTGAACAAGAGAAAATAGCAGTGAATTCATTTCATCATCAAGCGGTGAATGTTTTAGCAGAAAAATTAAAAGTAGCAGCAAAATCTAACGACGGTATTATCGAAGCGGTAGTTCATGAGGAGATGCCATTTTGCTTAGCTGTTCAGTGGCATCCTGAGGAACTAGCCATAGCAGGAGATGAGAGTGCTCAAAAGCTATTTTCAGCCTTTATTGAAGCGAGCTTAAAATTTAAGAAGGAAGCTTAGAAGAGGCATTGTACAAAGAATCCAATCGTATGTGGATTCTTTTTTTGCGTAAAAAAGAGGATACATGCTCTTAGAAGGAACATAATCCTCAAAATCTGCTTTAATCGTTAATGTACACGTCTGTAAAGACCTACAACTTGTCCTAAAATAGAAACTTGATCGACTATAATTGGTTCCATAGAAGAATTTTCAGGCTGTAAACGGAAATGGTTTTTCTCTTTAAAGAAACGTTTTACAGTTGCTTCATCCTCAGCTGTCATAGCTACAACAATATCCCCATTATTAGCTGTTGCCTTTTGTTTTACAATGACTAAATCTCCATCTAAAATCCCAGCTTCAATCATTGATTCCCCCATGATTTCTAGCATGAACAATTGATCTTCACTTGTGCCATACGTATCGGGTAATGGGAAGTATTCTTCAATATTTTCAATTGCTGTAATTGGAGAACCAGCTGTAACCTTCCCGACAAGTGGGACATGGATCACCTGTTGTTTTTGAATGGATTCTTCAGGCTCTAAAATTTCAATTGCGCGTGGCTTTGTTGGATCTCGACGAATAAAGCCTTTTTGTTCTAATCGAGCTAAATGTCCATGAACAGTTGAACTGGAAGCAAGTCCAACTGCTTCACCAATTTCACGTACTGATGGTGGATATCCTTTAGCTCGTACCTCTTCCTTAATGAAAGCTAAAATGTCCTCTTGTCTTTTCGAAACTTTTTTCATGAGTGCTCACCTCTTTTTTCTAAAATCATTCTTCTTATTTGATAGTATAACAGAATGCGAACATGTATGCAAACATAGGTTCGAAAAGTGTTTGACAAAAACGTTTGTTCGCTTTATTATGGGAACATACATTCCGAACAAACATTCTTAAAAAGGGGTAATGATTATGACATGGTTTAAGAAAAACACACATATCTCAATTTTAATAGGAGCTTGTTTATTATTTGCAGCATACCTTTACATTACTGATCCAGGAAAAGTTAGTTACGCAGAAATTCAAATCGAACATGGGGATAGCTTGTGGTCGTTAGCCGAGCAATATCGTGGTAAGATGAGTACTGATGATTGGATAAAGCTTGTAAAAACTGAAAATGAACTAGCAGATATTAAAATTGTAGCGGGAAAATCTCTAGTTATTCCTGTAGTGAGTGATCAAGCCAGTCCCATCAATACTATCGAAATTGCGAGAAATGAACAATGATAAATAATCAACTATCGGCTGTTGTCTATTGTCGCGTAAGTACTGAAAAAGAAACACAAAGCTCCTCATTAGAGCGCCAGCAGGAAGAGTTGCTGCGCTATGCTAAAGAGCAAGGCTATGCGGTGAAGGGCGTGTTTAAAGATCAACATAGTGGCTATGATGTAGAACGTGAAGGCTTGCTAGAAATGCTTGATTTTATAAAAGATAAGAACATTAATGCTCTTTTTGTCCAAGATGAAACTCGTTTAGGACGAGGCAATGCAAGGATGGCTGTATTACATTTATTACAAAAGTCAGCAACTGATGTTTTTTCTATGCGTGATGCAGGCCCAGTCCAATTAAATGAAATGGATACGATGCTGCTTGAAATTTTAGCGATTGTAGAGGAATATCAACGTAGAATCCATAATGCTAAAATTCGACGAGGTATGCGACGTGCTGTAGAAAACGGTTATCGTCCAGAAAATAATTTATCGAATCGAGGTAATCCGCAGGGGCAGGAGCGAAAAGATCTACCTGTAGAGGAAATTGTGAAGCTACGCAAACGTGGATTTACCTTTGAAGAAATTTCTATAACGCTTAGAGGGTTAGGCTTTGAGGTAAGTAAGGCGACAGTACATCGTCGTTTCCAAGAGCACCAAGAAAGATTAGCAGGAAAATAATATTCCTGCTAATTTTTTTTGTAAAAAACTACTGAAGGGAAGAAAGCTTTCGATGATAACATGATTTGGCAGTTGGAAAGGGTGCTCTTTATTTATTCGGTCATAAAACATGATGCCATTTAAATGATCGATTTCATGCTGTACAACGATGGCCCCGTAGCCCTGTAACTGTACAATGATTTCATGTCCATCGATGTCGTAAGCTTTGACTTTAATTCTCTCATATCTCGGTACAAAACCAGGGACAGGTCGATTTACAGATAGACAGCCTTCTCCTTCCGGTAGATAAATCATATTAAGGGAATGACTCATTATTTTAGGGTTAATCAGCATCATTTCTTCGTCATCAAAGAGTACAGCAAACATTCGTTTATCTACGCCAATTTGATTAGCAGAGAGTCCACTTCCAGGGCGAAGCTTATATTTTTTTGCTAGCGTTTGATTTTGGCTATTTTTCAGATATTGCAGCATGGCTAGGAGGGTATTTCGGTCTTCATTGGTCACTGGTCTCGACACTTCTTGAGTTTGTTTTCTTAAAATTGCCGAGTGTTCTTTCACAAAATCCTTCATTGTAATCATATAATCTGGGTGAAATTTAGTCATAGATAAACACCTCATCAATACGGCTATTAAGAACCTTAGCAATCTTAAAAGCTAATTCAAGGGTCGGATCATATTTATCATTTTCAATATTATTAATCGTCTGTCTCACAACTCCACATTCTTTTGCAAGAGCAGCTTGTGTTATGCCTAATTTTTTTCTTAAAATTTTGATGATGTTCTTCAGAAAGATCCCTCCATTTTGTCCAAAGTATTAGACATATATCGTAAGATAAGAATTAAAAAATGTCCAACTAGTTGGACATTTTTTGGTGTGAAAAACAAAACAGTCAATTGAAGGGGAGAAATTGATTTCCGGTGCAGGCTGCTTGCTTTCCTGTGGCACGCTGACGGAACGGAAATCACCCCACAGCCTTGTTAAAAGTTCTCATTCTACTAATGACATCATCTTTTTTCAATAACATGAAATGCCCGATTAATTGGACATTTGGATTTTAAATCATCACTTAATACCAATTTTCATCAAAATTTAGCTTTAACGCATGCCCGAAACAAATACCGAAAGGAATAAAACCTCTTCCTCTTGCTGTAATGATATTTCCATCTTGTACCACTAGTTCATCTGAATAGTTATGAAGTTCAAAGCACCCTAACTGCTCCATGCCATCTAAAGGTAGTCCTACTGTATATTTTTTGTTCTTTAAGACCCCTGCTTTTGCTAATAGGTAAGGGGAGCTAGAAATACTTGCAATCATTCCTCCTTTTGCAGATAGAAGACGAATGAAGTCTAGTAAGCTCTCTTCAAGTTGTAATGTAGAAATATCCATGCAGCCTGGTAATAGTAGACTATCAATATCGTCAAGCTCTACCTCATTCACGGATAAATCAGCTATACAATTTAAACCAGATTCTCCTCTGATAGGTTTGGTATTCGATCCAAGTGTGATGATGGGTTTACCGCCTTGCATTAATATGGACAAAGCAACACTCAATTCATATTCACTAAATTGTGGGTATAATAACACCGCAGTTTTCTTCATTTCATACACCTCTTACCTTTAGAGTGTTCCATTCTTCCTCTAAAATAGCGTAATAGTATTCATCCCACCAAGTCTCTCCATGAGGAATGCATTTTTTGAAAAATCCTTCTTGGCGCATTCCGATTTTTTCCATGACTCGGTAAGAAGCGATATTTTCTGGCTGGCATGTGGCAATAATTCGATGAAGTTTCATTTTATTAAAGCCGTGATCTAATAGGGCCAGAGCAGCTTCAGAAGCATAGCCATGATTATGATAGGCAGGATTCATAACCCATCCAATTTCATACGTATGGTCGCCAAAGTATTTGTGGAAAACAAGATGACCAATGACTCGCTGTTGTTCACGTAAAACAATGGCGAAATGTTTTGCTTGCTCGTTGCTATTCTCTGTTACGAAATTTTGAACCTGATCTTCATTCAACACACCCTCTGGCATATAGTGCATGACCGTTTTGTCGGACATATAGCTATAAACAGCCTGGCAATCTTGGGCTTCAAATGTTCGAATAAGTAGTCTAGATGTTGTGATGTTCATGATAGCTCCTCCTATTATCTATCAAATTTTTCCTTTTATTATTAGTTATACACCTCTAACTTCTGGAAGTCATGTAAATAATGGCTAAGAAGTGTTTTTAAGGGTTGGTATAACTGCATTTTAAGGGAAACCATGCTATACTTTGCATACTGAGGTCATTAAGCTAGGTACTGAAAGGTGTGTAACCATGTTATCAAAGGAAAAAATTAACCGAATTAATGAATTATCTGCTAAGGCAAAAAGCGGACAATTAACAGAGGAAGAAGCAAAGGAGCGAACAGCGCTTCGCAAGGAGTATTTAGATACGTTTAGAGCAACTATGCGAGATACGATTGAAAACGTTAAAGTGGTAGATGCAGAAGGAAATGATGTAACTCCTGAGAAGGTAAAACAAGCACAAAAAAATAAATTTCTAAATTAATGTGACACAATTCAATAAAGTATGTATGAAAACGCAAATAGTATAACAAAAAGCATTGTTTTCTAAAGCAATGTTGACTAAACTGTAAAAGAACAATATATAGGACGAGAAAGGATGTCACAATATAATGACTCAACACGCGGATCTTTTAGCAATTAATGCTATCCGAACTTTGTCAATCGATGCTATTGAAAAAGCAAATTCTGGTCACCCAGGTTTACCAATGGGAGCAGCGCCAATGGCTTATACGCTTTGGACAAAACAATTACGCCATAATCCAGCAAATCCAAAATGGTTTAACCGTGATCGTTTTGTACTATCAGCAGGTCATGGCTCAATGCTTTTATACAGCTTACTTCACCTTGGAGGCTATGGTTTACCAATGGAAGAAATTCAAAACTTCCGCCAATGGGATTCATTAACACCAGGACATCCTGAATATGGTCATACAGTAGGGGTAGAGGCAACAACTGGTCCTCTTGGGCAAGGAATCGCTATGACTGTTGGTATGGCAATGGCTGAGCGCCATTTAGCGGCTACTTACAATAAACCAGGTCATGACATTGTTGACCACTACACATTTGCGTTATGTGGCGATGGTGACTTAATGGAAGGCGTAGCAGCAGAGGCGATTTCATTAGCTGGTCACTTAAAACTTGAAAAATTAATCGTGCTTTACGATTCTAATGATATTTCTTTAGATGGTGACTTAGAAAAGTCATTTTCAGAAAACGTTCAAAAACGCTTTGAATCTTATGGTTGGAATTATTTAAAAGTGGCAGATGGTACAGATGTAGATGCTATTAATGCAGCCATTGAAGAAGCCAAAAAATCTACTGGCAAGCCAACATTAATTGAAGTGAAAACAGTGATTGGTTTTGGTTCTCCAAATAAATCTGGTAAAGCAGATTCTCACGGTGCACCACTTGGTACAGATGAAGTTGTCTTAACGAAAGCTGCCTATGAGTGGGCACATGAACCATTCCAAATTCCTGCAGAAGTTTACGATACATTTAATGCGGCTGCTGAAGTGCAAGGCGCACAACCAGAGGAAGCTTGGAATGCAAAATTTGCTGCATACAAAGAAGAATTCCCAGCGTTAGCAGCTCAATTCGAGAAAGCGATGAATGGTGAATTACCAGAAGACTTTGCTTCTGAGTTACCTGTATATGAAGCTGGTAAATCTGTAGCAACTCGTTCTTCTTCAGGCGATGCAATTAATGCTATTGCGAAGAAAACACCTTCATTCTTTGGTGGTTCAGCTGACCTTGCTGGCTCCAATAAAACAACGATGAAGGGTGCAGGAGATTTCTCAGCAGACGACTATGCTGGACGTAACATCTGGTTCGGTGTTCGTGAATTTGCAATGGGTGCTGCTATGAACGGAATGGCTCTTCACGGTGGTTTAAATGTATTCGGTGGTACATTCTTCGTATTCTCTGATTACGTTCGTCCTGCAATTCGTCTATCTGCATTAATGGGTCTTCCTGTAACATATGTATTCACACATGATTCGATTGCAGTAGGGGAAGATGGTCCAACACATGAACCAATCGAACACCTTGCATCATTACGTGCAATGCCAAACCTATCTGTTATTCGCCCTGCGGATGCAAATGAATCAGCAGTTGCGTGGGAGCTTGCAGTAGCAGCAGAAAAAACACCAACTGTTCTTGTATTATCTCGTCAAAACTTACCTGTTCTTGACGCTTCTATTGAAACAGTACGTGAGGGCGTAGCAAAGGGTGCTTACACAGTGTCTCCAGCTGCAAAAGAAGTGGCAGATGCTATTTTAATTGCAACAGGCTCTGAGGTTTCGCTTGCTGTCGAAGCACAAAAAGCATTAAAAGCAGACGGTATAGATGTAGCAGTTGTTTCTATGCCATCTATGGATCGCTTCGAAAAACAAGACGCAGCTTACAAAGAATCTGTTCTACCAAAAGCTGTTACAAAACGTCTTGCAATTGAAATGGGGGCATCATTCGGTTGGCATAAATATACTGGCTTTGAAGGCGATGTTCTAGCAATTGATAAGTTCGGTGCATCTGCTCCGGGTGAATTAGTAATGGAAAAATACGGCTTCACTGTTGAAAACGTAGTAGCAAAAGTGAAAGCACTATAATTTACAACAAATACCACAATACTCAGGGATTTAAACATCAACTGAGTGTTGTGGTACTTTTTTTAGCGGCAAACACAGTATGTGAAAACTCCATAAAAAGGGTGAGCGAATGAAGAACTATAGCGTTGTGTTATTTGACCTAGATGGAACGTTATCTGATCCCAAAATAGGAATCACTAAATCAGTCCAACATGCTTTACAGAAGGCGGGCGTCATGGTGAATGATTTGGATGAACTCGAACCATTCATTGGACCACCATTACAAGTATCTTTTCAAGAAATCTATGGATTCAATGATACACAAATAACGCGAGCAATTAGAGATTACCGAGAACGATTTACGGAAAGGGGAATGTTTGAAAATAAACTATATGAAGATATTCCAGCATTGTTAGCTCATTTAAAGCAACAAGGATATATACTAACTATTGCCACCTCAAAACCAACTGTCTTTGCGGAACAAATCATAAAGTATTTTCAGCTAGAGTCCTATTTCGATCTTGTCGTAGGAAGTCACTTAGATGGTTCACGTTCTGCCAAAGGTGAGATTATTGCAGAGGTACTTCAACAACTTGATTCCTATCCAAAAGAGCAATTTATTATGATTGGGGATCGAAAATATGATTTAATCGGCGCTCGTGAAAATCAAATCGATGCCATCGGTGTGACATATGGTTTTGGGTCGCTAGAAGAATTAAAAAATGAAGAGCCTACATATATTGTGGACCATGTAAATGATCTCCTAAAATACCTCTAAAAACACGAAAAACTGCATGTCAGCATGCAGTTTTTTTATGTAGGATTATTTAGCAAGTCCGTTTTGGAAGGCGTAGACGACGGCTTGAGTACGATCTTGAACTTCTAGCTTTGCTAAAATATTACTAACATGTGTTTTTACCGTTTTCAAGGCAATATATAGCTCATCAGCGATTTCCTGATTGGCTTTACCCTGGGCCATTAGCAATAATACTTCCATTTCACGTTCAGTCAATTGTTCGTATAGTGGCGTACTATTGCCATGGCGCATGCGGTGCATCATTTTGGAAGTGACCTCTGGCTCTAATACCGTTTCGCCACCCATCGTTTTTCGAATAGCATCTGCAATTTGTTTGGCATTAGATGTTTTTAAAATATAGCTTACCGCGCCAGCCTCTAAGGCAGGATATACTTTATCATCATCTAAAAAACTAGTCACCATCATGATTTTTGCCTCAGGCCATGCTGCTAATATTTCCACTGTTGCCTCTGCTCCTGTCATAACAGGCATCACATTATCCATTAAAATAATATCAGGCCTTAGCGCTAGGGCACGTTCCACAGCCTCTTTACCGTTCTCAGCCTCACCTACAACCGTAATATCCGGCTGTGCTGAAAGATAGGCTGACACACCAATCCGTACCATTTCATGATCATCCACTATGAGCACTTGTATCATCGACATTGACCTCCTCTTTTTGTAAAGGAATTTTAACCTCTACAATTGTTCCTTCACCAGGCACTGATACAATTTTATAGGTGCAGCCAATTTCAACTGCTCGTTCAGCTATATTTTGTAAACCGTATGATGTGGATTTATCTTCCTCCACATCAAAGCCTAAACCATTATCTTGAATTCGTAAAATAGCTAAGTCGTCACGTGCCACAAGAAGTAATTCCACCTCACTTGCTTTGGCATGACGCAGCGTATTGGAGAGTGCCTCCTGTGCAATACGAAATAAATGATCTTCCTCTGCTTTAGTTAAGGCCATTTCTTCTAATTCATATTCTATATGGAAATAAACTTTTTGCTGAAGTTCAATAATCAATTCCTCTAAGCCTTGTGCCAATGTTTTATTGTGTAAAGCTACAGGCCGTAAGTGTAGCAGTAATGCACGCATTTCTAGCTGTGCCTGCTGAACGATTTTCTCCACCTGTTTTAAGCTAGTAGCATGTTCGTCATTTTCAGTTAATGCAGATAGTAACATAGAGGCAGCAAATAGTTGCTGTGACACAGAATCATGGAGTTCTCTAGCTAGTCGTTGGCGTTCAGCAATAATACGCTCCTGAATAATTTTATCATTGGCCTCAGCCCGTTCATTGGACAAACGCTGTAAACTTTTACGTTGCGTATCAATTAATTCACTCGTTTGGACAAGTGCCTTTTTTAACGATTTCGGAAGAGCTTGTTTTTTAGGAAAAACAAAATCAGGCTCGATCAGTTGTTTCACTATTCGTGTTGCCTGCGCTTCTCGTGCCCTTGCAGTCATACTGATCCAGCTGGCAAACAGGAAGCTAAGTATAAACAGGCTAACTATGATGATGCCACCTAGAGGGATATTATCGTAATTCTGCTGCCATAAGGGCTCCCATGTTTTTTCATCAGGATTGCCCCATAGTGCAACAAGAAGACCGAAAACAGCACTCATTAAAATAAAAAATAATGTAAATAATCTTGAGATAAAGGCTATCATTTTCGTAGCACCTCCAAATCTCCAAGCCAGGTTGCGACATGAATAATCAGTACACGTTTAGCATCCTCAGGGTTGCCGTCTGAGAAAGTAATACTTTCATTTACTATACGTTGCGGCCCTACGTGTAAGCAGGAGAGCTCACCAAATAACGTCGTATACTGTAAACGGAATGGAATTTCATAAGGAACATAGATTTGAACTTTACCGATACCTTGTCGAATTGTAATAAGACTAGTGCCAGCTGGTAAAATCGTTTGCGTTGTATCAATGGTAATATCTCCTGCAAGGCGCTGAATTTGTACATCTTGCCATTTATAAGCTTCTATAGGCGCTGGCATTGTGCCAATTAGGTCATTTTTAATTGCAGGAAGCTTTTCAAATAGCTCTGCACCAACTACTTTTGGCTCGTTTTCTCTTTGCAAGTATTGATAGAGCATATATAAGAGCATGATGACGATAAATAAACGTAAGCTCCACATCGTGAACAAAGCAATGGCAATAAAGAAAATTCCTGTCCATTTAAAAAATCGAACTTTTTTGGAAAAACTTAAATAAAGAAGTACAGCCCCAATCAATAAACAGAAGGCACCACCATTATTAAATATAGTTAGCTCCACAAAGACGAGTAAAAAGAAGCAAAGAACCCAAAATGTGAGCTTATTTGTTGTGAAATTTTGCATGAGGGTCACCCTTCCTTCTACTAATAGTATAAGAGAGGGAATGGGACCCTCTATTCTTAAACGTGAAAGAATGCGCCTTTTAATGTTGGCGCATTGCTTTCATTATACCATGTTATTTATTTTCAATTAGCAGTGGTGAGCTTTCTTCTACTGCTTTTTTTTCTAATTCTGCCAGTCTTGCCTCAAAAGTTGTAAGCTCATGGTCTTTATCGATTTGATAAGCTAATTTATCGATATATGCTTCTAAATCTTCAAAGTTTGTTTTATTATTTTTGGCAATCATTCCATCCATTTGATGATGGGCACGAGTTACATTTTCTTTCCCCATCAGCTGTAATTGACGTACTTTCATATCTTTAATTTTATGCTTCATTGTTTCAAATTTACGCTCGAGCTCGAAGTATTCACGAGTACTTGCTTCAATGCTAGCTTGTAATGTAAGGTTACGAGCTGAATAAGCTGTTACTTCATCCGTAGCGAAATCAATTAAGTCCTGCTCTCCGCTAGATTTTGCTAATGCTAATTGAGATTCACGTTTCGCTAGTAAATCTGCGTTTTCTTTATATTCTTGCTCTAGCTTTTCTTTTAATTGCCCTTGTCGCTCTAATAATTTGCCTGTTTGTTCTGTTTGCTTTTCTGCTTCACGAATGTATTGATTTAACATCGCAATCGGATTTTTTTGTTCCTTCTTATCAAATAATTGGTGTAAGTCTGCCTCTACTGTATATCTAAAACGTTGAAATAAGTTCATTTAAAATCGCTCCTTTTATTTTGTTAAATTTGACCATTCTTTTTCAAAGTTTGTAAACGGATCTTCTTCTTTTTTTCCTTCAATTGTAGGGATTTTTACATCTTCGCCATTCCATTTTTTATAGATAACATAGATAATGGCGATGGCAGCAAGTCCTACCATTGCTGGAATGTTAGACACTGCTGATAGGACACCGATTAAACCAACTGTAAACCAGAAAATTTTACCGAAAGATGACTTACTAGCAATGTAGAAGTGCATGCCCAGTGCTACAAATAATCCAGAGAATAATAACCCCGCCAGTGGTCCAATTAACGCTAGTGCAACACATGCTGCAATGACGCCTCCAGTTAATAAAAGAAATTTTTTCATTTGTTTTAGCTCCTTTCGTTTGTACCTTTATGTTACCTATTTACAAGATTGTCTAAAACGGACTCGAAATTGATTTTGAACTAGGTCTTGAGGCTGAGATCCATCTAAGCAGCCAAAATAGAAGGTTTTTAGCTGTGTTTAATAAGACTTTTTCTTGTTTTTGGAAAAACATTAATTATTTTTGGTTGAAAATACCATTTGTCATAAAGTCATTTATAGACCCGAAACTAGAATTTTTTCGACAAAAATAGAAGAGAGATCCCTCCTTCGTTTGACAAATAAACAAGAATGAATGAGCTATACTTATGAAAAAGAAACTGAGCGAAGGAGGATTTCTGGTGAGAACCTATTCTATATATAAGATAAAAGAAGAGCATTTAACGTTTATTTTTGGCAGAGAGCGTAAGTTATTAGAGATGATGCAAGGTTGTGAAGATGCCAATGAGAAATCCTTAAAAGAGCTTGCATATATATGTGAATCCGTTCGTTTTGAGGAGATTGCAGCCATGTTAGAGCATCAACTTGATTCCAAATATGCACACCTAGAAAGAGCTCGTAATGCTTTGTTTTTAGAACATCCGATCAAAGGTAAAATGGCTATTTATTTAGTAGATCGTAAAATTTGTGTTTATTGCGAAGGTTCGCGAATGCTAGATTTAGATTTATTTCAAATGCTTGCTAAAATGAGTGAACGTTTTATAGCTTTTAATAAACAGGATAATGAGTGTGGGTGGTTAAAGCCGATGAAGTATACAATGCACTAGGAAAATTCACTACAATATATAGTAACACGCTATTATTTGTTGTATAATGGAGCGTGGAGAGTTTTTTCTCGGTATATTGTAGTGGAGGAGGTTGGTTGTATGCCTACATGGGGCTGGATTATTATCGTAATTATCGCATTAGCAGCGGGCGCAGCACTTGGTTTCTATTTCGCTCGTCAAGCTATGATGAAATATTTGAAAGAAAACCCACCTATTAATGAGCAAATGATTCGTATGATGATGGCGCAAATGGGTCGTACGCCGTCTGAAAAGCAAGTACGTCAAATGATGGCGCAAATGAATAAATTCCAGAAGTAATTTGGAATGTTCCGAGCAACTAGTTCAAGCTTAACTAGTTGTTTTTTTATTTTTAATAGTATTTAAATAATTCTTAAAAATCATACAACTCTATCGGAAAACTATGTATAATGGAGTTACTATACGGAAGGGAGTTGTGTATTTTGCAAAAAGAAAAAACAAATGTAGAAAGTTTTGATCTAGATCATACAAAAGTGAAGGCACCTTATGTTCGTTTAGCAGGTGTGAAAACGGGCAAAAATGGCGATGAAGTATATAAATACGATATTCGCTTTAAACAGCCAAATAAGGAGCATATGGAAATGCCTGCATTACATTCTTTAGAGCATTTATCTGCTGACATTATCCGTAATTACTCTGATCATATTGTTGATTTCAGTCCAATGGGTTGTCAAACAGGCTTCTATGTATCATTGATCAATCATAATGATTATGAGGATTTATTAGCTATTTTAGAGAACACATTTACAGATGTGACAAAGGCAACCGCAGTGCCTGCCTGCAATGAAGTGCAATGTGGCTGGGCTGCTAGCCATAGTTTAGAAGGGGCCCAAGCATTAGCGAAAGAGTTTTTAGCGAAACGTGATGAATGGCATATTATTTTTGAAGATTAAATAAAATAAAAACCTTGCGAGTAAAATGACGCAAGGTTTTTCATTGCCCTAAAAATGGAATGGAATGACATTCGAAGAAGAAGAATCCCGATTGATTTTTTGATAAATAAAATTGTCTAGAAAATCATGAATTAAATCCTCATATTCATCCATATTTTCATTAAAGGATTGTGCATGTGCCCCTGTATCAAAAAGTTTTAATTTTTTTGGACCGGTTTTTTTATTGTAGAGATCGAGTGACATGGAAGCTGGAATAAACGTATCAGGAATACTATGGATAAAGAGCACAGGTTTTTCAATATGTGTGACGGCTTCGGCAGGTGTTACACTTTTAAATGAGTAACCATCTCTGAGACGAACAAAAAAGTCAGCAAATCGAATAGGAATAATGGAGCCATATTTAAATTCAGTTTTTGCAATTTGTTTGAGCAACATAGAAAAGTCGGAGAACGCACAATCTGAGATATAAAAATCAGCGCCATCCTCGACTGTTCCTGCATAGAGGAGCATGGTTGCTGCACCCATCGATTCACCGTGAATGCCAAGAATAGCATCCTCTCCAATCATGGCTTTTACTGTTTTCACCACGGCATCAAGATCGTTTTTCTCATAGTAGCCATAGCTTGTTGTCTTGCCACCAGATTCACCATGGCGGCGGTGGTCAAATATAACGGAATTATAGCCAAGTCTTTCAAAAAGGCGAGCATATTTCACGGAATTTATTTTATTTTCGGTAACACCGTGGCAAATGATGATCGTGTTATTTGTTTGCAATGGTTGAAACATAATGCCTCGAATTGTATAGCCATTTGGAGAATCAATATTTAGTTCACATTTCAAGTTTTTATTGTACCAAGCCTCATCAAAGCGCTTTGCGGTCGTTTCTCGTTCCCGTATAAATTCAGGGTCTTTTTGTTGGATATACATTAATTTATTGGAAAGCGCGAAGCCGAACAGACCTGTTGCAGCGGCGGCTAGCGTTGTTGTAATACCAGAGAATAAAAGCATCTTCTTTTTCATCATAAAACACCTCCACATGCTGTTTCTTATTTGTAATGTTCCCAACTAAGATTGTTTAAAACACGTCAACATTTTACAATATCTTTGGCAAAACTGCGATTATTTCTATTATCGAAAATCGTCATAATATTTGTTAAAATATACATATCTGCTAGTAGCATATGCATGCAGTGTTGATTCTTGAACGGGGAAAAGGGGAGAATGATTATGACAAACGAGGTAGTAATCGTGAGTGCAGTGCGTACAGCAATCGGCTCATTTCAGGGGACATTAAAAGACGTACCAGCGACAACGTTAGGTAGCATTGTCATTAAAGAGGCATTAGTGCGTGCTGGCGTAGCAGGAGAACAGGTCGATGAGGTCATTATGGGGAATGTTTTATCGGCTGGACTTGGACAAAATCCAGCGCGTCAAGCGGCAATTAAAGCGGGGTTACCTCAAGAGGTATCAGCTTTAACAATTAATAAAGTATGTGGATCAGGTTTAAAGGCTGTTCATTTAGCAACACAGGCGATTTTAGCGGGAGATGCAGAGATTGTTGTTGCAGGTGGATTTGAAAATATGAGCCAGGCTCCATATGTCTTAAAAAATGCACGAGAAGGCTTCCGAATGGGCGACCAAAAGGTAGTAGATACAATGATTCAGGATGGCCTATGGTGTGCTTTTAACGATTATCATATGGGCATTACAGCTGAAAATTTATGTGATATGTATCAAATTTCTCGAGAAGAGCAGGATGCTTTTGCAGCTCGTTCTCAGCAACGCGCAGAGGCAGCAATTGCAGCGGGCAAGTTTGAAAATGAAATCGTTGCTGTTGAGATTCCACAGCGCAAGGGAGAGCCACTGCTTTTCAATAAAGATGAATTTCCACGAGCAGGTGTGACAGCAGAATCATTAGGTAAGCTACGACCAGCATTTAAAAAGGATGGCTCTGTCACAGCAGCGAACGCGTCTGGAATTAATGATGGTGCGGCAGCGGTAGTGGTGATGTCAAAGGAAAAAGCACAAGAGCTAGGCATTCAACCAATGGCGATCATTACAGCGAATGCTAGTGCTGGTGTAGATCCTGCAATTATGGGTACAGGTCCTGTAAAAGCAGTACAAAAAGCGCTGACAAAGGCTGAGGTTACTTTAAACGATATCGATTTAATTGAAGCAAATGAAGCATTTGCAGCACAATCAATTGCTGTAGATCGTGAATTAAGCTTTAATCATGATAAACTAAATGTTAACGGGGGTGCCATTGCTCTTGGTCACCCAATCGGTGCTAGTGGTGCTCGGATTTTGGTAACGCTATTACATGAGATGGAAAAGCGTGATGTGAAAACGGGCTTAGCCACATTATGTATCGGTGGTGGACAAGGCGTAGCAACAGTTGTGAAGCGCCCTTGATGTCAATAAGAAGGTGAATAGAAATGGGAAAGAAACGAAAACAGCAACAACATACTGACAATAGCGTAACAGCTAGCCTACCTAAGCAAGAGGCCGTTACATTAGCAGATCAGCTAGGTGGAGATGTGCTAGCAAAATTAAAAGCAGCGAAGCAAGATTTAACTGCTAAAGAGCAGGCGGCAGAAGAAGAGCGTCAGGCAAAATTAGCTTTTGAACGTAAACAACGAGAAAAAAACAAATCGTTTGAAGAACTTTTAAACGAATACGGCGATAAAGGTACTAAATATTAAGAGAGAACAGTGAATTCACATAGGTGGGTTCACTGTTTTATATTTACAGCATAACATTATATGGTTGTGGTCGATATATAAGGAGAGATTTTTGAAATTAATGGAACGGGAGACGCTGCCAATAACATATACCTAATTGGAGTTTAGTATCAATTAAATTATGTTAGGAGACCAACATGGTAGAATTACAAACAGAAAGAATAAGATTAATTCCTTTAAACGCTAAGTATCTTAATTTACTAATAGAGCATGAGGAGCAAATGGCGGCGGAGTTGTCATTAAGTAAAGGTGTAGGGAGTTTAGATTGCGAGCTTAAACAAGCGCTGTATTTTAGACTTTGCAAAGTATTAGAAGATGAGCCAAATTATCTATGGCATACGAATTGGTTACTTGTATTAAAAGAAAAAAATTGTGCTGTTGGTGGCATAATGCTAAAAGGTACGCCAAATGAGCAAGGGGAAGTTGTAATCGGGTATTATACTTTGCCTCCTTATATGGGGCAGGGCTATATGACAGAATCAATCATAGCTCTTAAAGACTGGTTACTCCATCAGCCAAATGCAAAATACGTTATCGCTGACACGGAAAAAGAAAATATGGCTTCCCATCGAGTTTTGGAAAAAGCAGGGGCTGTCTTGTTTAAAGAAACGAAGTCCCTCTATTTTTGGCGGTTCCACCTTTAAAATAAAAGACAAAAGGCTATAATTGAGCCTTTTGTCTTTTATTTTTGAGTATTTTTCTTACTGCAACAACGAGACTAACAAAAACAATGGCTCCAGCTGTATCGACAAGCACATCTTGAGCACTCATAGTACGACCTGGCGTAAAGCTTTGACGAAATTCATCAAGCACCGCGATTGTTGCCGTTCCACCGATAGCAATACTTGCTGCAAAACGTCTTTTTCCCCAGGCGAAGTAAAGGCCAAGTGCGATGCATCCAAATCCCATGAAGTGTGTCAATTTACGAATTAAAAACTCTACAAATGGAAAATAACCTCGCTCTTCCACTGAAACGATGGTTCCCCAATAGGGAATTTTTAAAATAGATAGTTGTTTTTCAAAAGGTTTATTGGCGAGCAAATCTTCTAATTCTGGTAGTATACTCTGTTGCTCATAGGTCATACTAGAGGAGATTACTAGTACAACTAGACAAATGAGTAAAATTAGCCATTTTTTCATCGATGTTCTTGATAGTACTCATTTTTTGTTAGCTCATTAGCTACCTTGAAATCTGTTATTGAATTAATTTTTTCGTAGGAAGCAAGCGTTTGTGCTAGTTGTTGTTGAGAGCTTGCGCCAATGACCGTAGAAGCGATTGTCGGCTCTTTTAGATTAAAAGCGATAGCCAAAGCATGCAAGTTATTATAGTGTAAAGCTAAGTCTGTTAACGTTGTTGTTAACTCCTCAGCAGTATAGGTGTTAAAACCATTAACATGTTGTAGACGTTGTTGCCAGCTATTTGTTAATAAGCCCTTTGCCACTGTGCCACGTGTTACAACAGAAGCACTCTGTTTCGCAATAAAGTTAAACCATTCTTCAGGGCGGCGATCGAGGGCACTGTATTGCATCATGACGCTTCTAGCGGAGCTTGCAGGTAAAAATCGCTGCAATACATTAGGACGAATGGAGGATATACCATATTCACGAATGAGCCCTTCTTTTTTCAGTCCTTCAAATGTGTCAATTATCTCGTCCCAATCATCTTCGATTGTGCCACCGTGTAATTGATATACATCAATGTAGTCTGTTCCTAAACGTCGTAAGCTAGCATGGACAGCTTCTTTTATATAGGATGGTGATGCGTCCCAATGCCAGCCATCTACCCCTTCTGCCCACCGATTACCTACCTTTGTTGCTAGGATGACATCATGACGACGCTTACCTAACGTTGCGCCAATAATCTCTTCATTTGCACCATAATCATATAAATCAGCTGTATCTATATAGTTAATGCCAGCATCTAATGCCATATCGACAATGGCAGCTGCTTGTGTTTTATCTGTCGAAAGAGACATGCCCCCTAAACTAATCTCTGAAATAAACAATTCACTTGTACCAAGCTGTCTTTTTTTCATACGAATGACCTCCTTCGATTTCTCTACTTGTAATGGTACAATGAACATATCTGAAGAACAAGCGAGGTTATCGTCAATGAAAAAGTTTGAGGAAAAAACAACGAAAACGACACCGATCTATGACGGTAGAATAATAAAACTACAAATTGATGATGTCACTTTACCAAATGGACAGGTTGCAAAACGTGAAATCATTAAGCATCCAGGTGCCGTAGCGGTGATTGCTGTTACGGACGAGGGTAAACTAGTGTTAGTAGAACAATATCGTAAAGCGCTGGAGCGTTCTATTATTGAAATTCCAGCTGGAAAGCTAGAGCCAGGTGAGGAGCCAGTGATGACAGCACGTCGAGAATTAGAGGAAGAAACAGGTTATGGTGCGCATCAACTTACTTTTTTACAAACATTTGCAACATCACCAGGCTTTGCGGATGAAGTTCTTCATTTGTTTGTGGCGAGGGGATTATATACAATAGACAATAAAGCAGATTTAGATGAGGATGAATTTGTCGAACTATTAGAAGTTTCGTTGGAAGAAGCACAAGTAATGGTGGCTGACCAGCGTATATATGATGCTAAAACAGCATTCGCAGTGCTATGGCTAGCTGCAAATTTAGAAAATAATCTTTTAGCATAATAGAGACGGACGAGCATAAGCTGTACAAACCTTGATAGAAAAGGAGCATGTTTATGTCTCGTACGGTGTCTATTTTTTATCACGCTTCCATCATTGCAGTAAGTTTTGTTTGTGGCGTTATTTTCTTTCATATTATTGGTGGACCGAAAGCGGAACCCTTTATATTATTTATAGAGCCTCGTTTAGCAGATGGGGACAGGCAATCCATTTTTCGTTTAGTACTGCCTGTTGCTATTTCCATAGGTCTTATATTATTACTAGCAACACATAGCGTCTTAAAGGTGTTAGTGCGTGTGACTGTAGCCATGCGTGCCACTTTTTTTGGCTTTAGTTCGGTTTTTTTATTACAAAAACTTGAAGCTTTTTGGCTTTATACGATTTGGTGGTTTCCATTTCAGCTCATCTATTGTATATTGTTGCTAGTCCTATGCAATTTACTTGTACCCGCTTGGTCAAAGCGAAAAATCGGGAAACAAGTATCTGGTCGGACAATTTTGTTGAATTTTATCGCATTTTTCATCATAATAGTTGCTGAGTTTATTGTTATTTCTTATGTGTTAAAATGATGGATTGAATAGACCAAAATTGTGATCAGATAAAAAAGTAGAAGCATGTTAGAAATCTATTCACTATCTTGTAATAGGATTTACTCCTTTGGTATAATGGAAAGAGTTTAGGGGGGCGTCACATGGAGAGCCGAATTGATCGTATAAAAAAACAGTTGCATAGTGCTAGTTACAAGCTGACGCCGCAGCGAGAAGCGACAGTTGCTGTTTTGCTTGAGCACGAAGAGGACCACCTAAGTGCTGAAGATGTTTATCTTTTAGTAAAAGAAAAAGCACCTGAGATTGGTCTAGCTACTGTTTATAGAACGTTAGAATTATTAACTGAGCTCAAAATTGTCGACAAAATCAACTTTGGCGATGGCGTATCGCGCTATGATTTACGCCAAGAGGGAGCTGCCCATTTCCACCATCATCTTGTTTGTATCGAATGTGGTGCTGTTGATGAAATTCAAGAAGATTTACTTGAAGATGTGGAAGCCGTTGTTGAAAAACGTTGGAACTTTATTATAAAAGATCACCGACTAACTTTCCACGGCATATGCTGGCGCTGTCATGATAAAAACGACGAATCGAATGAAGAAAAATAACGAAAAACTGTCTGTTTTAATCTTTGGTATAGATTGAATCGGGCAGTTTTTTGTTTTTTTTATTGAAGTATAGACACCATTAGGGTTGGTGGTTTATGTCGAATGGAGGGTCCTTTAGCACATTTCTTAAGGCCATGCTAAAATAGAGAATAATTGACAGTGAGGGGGCGTTGTGATGAATGAATTTCAATATGCAGTAGAGGACTATATCCATTTTATTCAGGTGGAAAGGCAGTTATCTGTTAATACATTAGCATCCTATCGCCGAGATTTAGAAAGCTATGTACATTTTTTAAAGGAAGCAGAAGGTATGTCTGATTTTAGTGTGGTAGAACGGACAACTATATTACGCCATTTAGAGCAATTGCGGGCACAGGGAAAGACAAGTCGTACCGTTGCCCGTCATATTTCATCGATTCGGAGTTTCCACCAATTTTTACTACGAGAAAAGCGCGCAGAAACTGATCCGACAGTCCATTTGGAGATGCCGATAATTGAGCAAAAGTTGCCTAATATTTTATCTATCCAAGAGATTGAAGCTTTACTAACAGCTCCAAATAAAAGTAAGCCACAAGGTATACGTGATCTTGCCATGCTGGAGTTACTATATGGGTCTGGTATGCGCATCAGTGAACTTATTGCACTGGATTTAGCTGATATTCATTTAACCATGGGCTTTGTACGTGTATTTGGGAAGGGTGGCAAGGAGCGAATCATTCCACTCGGCAAAAGCGCACTTTCGGCAATAAATGCCTATTTAAATGGTGCTCGTAGTCAATTACAGGGAAAGTACCCCAAAACAGATGCGTTTTTTATTA
The DNA here is from genome assembly GCF_001043675.1 of Lysinibacillus sp. LK3. NCBI lineage: Bacteria > Bacillati > Bacillota > Bacilli > Caryophanales > Bacillaceae > Lysinibacillus > Lysinibacillus sp. LK3. The sequence continues at coordinate 107,815 of NZ_LDUJ01000007.1, read as the reverse complement.
ATCAAAGAGGGAAACGTTTAACAAGGCAGGGTTGTTGGAAATTAATGAAGGAGCATGCGTTAAAGGCAGGCATCCAACATGAATTAACACCACATACATTGCGTCATTCCTTTGCCACTCATTTGGTTGAAAATGGAGCCGATTTACGAGCGGTGCAGGAGATGCTTGGTCATGCAGATATTTCTACTACCCAGATTTATACACATATTAGCAAAACAAGATTATCTGAGGTCTATAAGCAATTCCATCCACGTGCTTAAAAGATAATAGTAAAAAATTATTTTTCAGTCGGATGTCTGACCTTTATTTTTCGCATTTTTTTGGTAAAATAGAGTCATGAGATTAGGAGGCAACCATTATGAATAAACCTTTTAACAAAATCCATGTTGTTGTCATGGATTCCGTAGGTATTGGTGAAGCGCCAGACGCTGCTAAATTTGGGGATGTTGGCGCACATACACTAGGACATATCGCTGAAAAAATGAATGGGCTTACAATGCCAGTAATGGAGTCATTTGGTTTAGCAAATATTGAACCATTGCATGGAATGCATGCAACTACTGACCCTAAAGCATACTACGGTAAAATGCAAGAAGCATCAGTTGGTAAAGATACGATGACTGGCCATTGGGAAATCATGGGGTTAAATATTGATAAACCATTTAAAGTGTATCCAGATGGGTTTCCAGCAGAGCTAATTGATGAGCTAGAGAAACGTACAGGTCGGAAAGTGCTATGCAATCAGCCAGCAAGTGGTACACAAGTAATTGAAGATTTCGGGAAGGAGCATATGGAAACAGGTGCGATTATTGTCTATACATCAGCCGATCCTGTTTTACAAATTGCTGCTCATGAAGAAATCATTCCACTAGAAGAGTTATATAAAATTTGCGAAATTGCTCGTGAATTAACATTACAGCCTGAATATTTAGTAGGTCGCGTCATCGCACGACCATTTGTGGGTACGCCTGGAAACTTTACTCGTACATCCAATCGTCATGATTATGCGTTAAAGCCATTTGGTCGTACAACAATGAATGTTTTGAAGGACGCGGGGTTTGATGTGATTGCAATTGGAAAAATCTCAGATATTTTCAATGGTGAAGGTGTGACAGATGCTGTACGTACAAAAAATAATATGGATGGTATGGATCAATTTGCAGAAGTTGTACGTCGTGACTTCCGTGGTCTAAGCTTCTTAAATTTAGTCGACTTTGATGCCAATTTCGGCCATCGACGTGATCCTCTAGGCTATGGACAGGCATTACAAGAATTTGATGCACGTCTACCAGAAATTCTAGAGGTAATGTCAGAAGACGATCTATTAATTATTACAGCAGATCACGGCAATGATCCAACCTTCCCAGGGACAGATCATACACGCGAATATGTACCACTAATTGTCTATTCACCACGTTTTAAAGGTGGTGCGGAACTTGAACTTCGTGAAACCTTTGCAGATATTGCAGCAACAGTTGCAGAAAACTTTCATGTAGAAGCACCGCCATTCGGTAAAAGTTTCTTACATGATTTGAAATAAGGGGGTTTTTTGTATGAATATGGTTCAATTGTTTGAAAAGAAAAAACAAGGATTAGAGCTTTCTCAAGCTGAAATTCAGTATTTTGTTGAAGGCTATACGACAGGCTCTATCCCAGATTATCAAGCAAGTTCTTTATTAATGGCGATACGTTTACTAGGCATGTCTGATGATGAGACATTTTATTTAACAAAGGCAATGATCGAATCAGGCGATGTCATTGATTTAACATCTATTGAAGGCTTTAAAATTGATAAACACTCAACTGGAGGGGTTGGTGACAAGGTTACACTTGTGGTTACGCCAATTATTGCTGCTCTAGGAATTCCTGTTGCGAAATTTAGTGGTAAAGGCTTAGGGATTACTGGGGGGACAATTGATAAACTTGAATCCATTCAGGGCTTTAAAACAGAGCTTTCATCACAGGAGTTCATTGATAATGTCAATCAGCATAAAATTGCCGTTGCTGGACAAACAGGTAATCTAGTACCAGCCGACAAAAAATTATATGCATTGCGTGATGTGACAGGTACTGTCGATTCTATTCCATTAATCGCAGCGTCGATTATGAGTAAAAAAATTGCAAGTGGTGCCGATGGTATAGTCCTCGATGTAAAATGTGGCTCAGGTGCGTTTATGAAGACGCAGGAAGAAGCACAGCGTTTAGCAGATACAATGACGGCTATTGGAGAAAAACTTGGCCGTAAAGTCATCGCACACATCAGTGATATGGATAATCCTTTAGGGAAAATGATTGGTAATAAGCTTGAGGTAGTGGAGGCTTATGCCCTATTAAGTGGACGTATGGAAGAAACGCATGAAGATTTGGTTGATGAATGTGTTGTCATCTCTTCCTTGATGTACCAAATTGCGGCAGGTGTGAATGAAGCGGAAGCAACAGCTGCTGTTAAGCGAGTGCTAGCAGATGGCTCTGCAGCTGCAAAATTCGAGGAGTTTATTGTGGCGCAAGGAGGAGTAGTCTCTGATATTGTTCAAAATGACACAGCTCATAAAGTAGCAGTGACAGCGGTTTCAGAGGGCACGGTGGAGACGATTAATGCTTTATTAGTCGGAGAAGCAAGTGTTAGTCTAGGCGCTGGACGTTTAACGAAGGAATCAAAGCTTGATTATGATGCAGGAATTCAGCTAATCGCCAAAAAAGGTGATCATGTTAATAATGGCGATACGATTGCTTATTTGTATTCCAATCAGCCAATTGACGAAGAGACAATTAATAAAATTCAGCAAGCTTATACAATTGCATAAAGATTATTAGCGAGAGCCCTCACTTATGAGGGTTCTCGTTTTTTTGTGTGTTCGATGAATCGCCAAAATTTAGAGCTCGATAGCGTTTAGAAATTGTAGATTTATCCCATACTGCACTTAACCTAAAAAGCTATAAGTATGTCGATTAGACACTATTTCGGAAGACTTTGCACTAGTTCTGTCAGCCACAAGGATTCAACCTATTGAATGTGGAATTGCACGAGGAGGAGGCGATGTTCATGCATTATCAATTAGAAATGGTCACAAGAGAGACAGTCGTTATACGTTTGTTTGGGGAGCTCGATCATCATGCCGTTGAACAAATTCGAGCGAAAATTTCTGCAGCAATTTTTCAAGGCACTGTGACGACCATCATTTGGAACTTGGAAGGACTATCTTTCATGGATAGTTCGGGAGTTGGATTAGTGCTTGGTCGTATGCGTGAGTTAGAGGCAGTTGCTGGGCGAACTATATTATTGAATCCATCGCCAACAATGCGAAAAGTATTTCAATTTTCAGGTTTAGGACCGTGGATGATGGATGCAACAGAGGAACAAGCGATTGATCGCGTAAGGGGGATTGTAAATGGATAACGAAATGACATTAACTTTTTTGGCAATTAGTGAAAATGAAGCTTTAGCGCGTGTAGCTGTTACAGGCTTTATTGCTCAATTAGATCCAACTATTGATGAGCTATCAGAATTTAAAACAGTTGTCTCAGAAGCAGTTTCCAATGCTATTATTCATGGCTATGAAGAAGATGGTAAGGGTGTTGTGACAGTTCATGCTAAACGTGAGGATGATATTGTGACAGTATCTGTCATGGATAAAGGGATAGGAATTGAAGACGTTAGTCGAGCGATGGAGCCATTATTTACAACAAAAAGTATGATGGAGCGTTCGGGTATGGGCTTCACGATTATGGATAGCTTTTCAGATCAGCTAACAGTTATATCAAAATGGCAAGAAGGAACAACTGTAACATTCACGAAGAAATTTTACACAGTTCGCACAGCGGTAATGTGAGGTTAAACCCGTGAAGCCGTTAGAACAGTCGTCCGATAAGCTATTGTCTCAGGAGGAAATGCGTGATTTAATTGCACGCGCACAGCAGGGCGATCATGAGGCTCGTAAACGAATGGTAGAAGGCAATACGAGACTTGTGTGGTCCATTGTTCAACGTTTTACAACGAGAGGTGTTGAGCTTGAGGATTTATTCCAGATTGGCTGCATAGGGCTCATGAAATCTGTGGATAAATTTGATTTAACCTATGATGTGAAATTTTCAACCTATGCTGTACCGATGATCATTGGAGAAATTCAGCGCTTTTTAAGGGATGATGGCATGGTGAAGGTGAGCCGCTCTATTCGTGAGCTCAATTTTAAAATCCGTCATGCTACAGATGAATTTATTAAAAAGAACGAACATCCACCAACCATTCAAGAGCTTGCTCAGGTGCTTGGTGTGACAACAGAGGAAATTGTTACAGCATCCGATGCATTGAGAGACCCTGCCTCTCTTCATGAGCAATTGTATGAGAGTGAGGGGGATTCCATTACACTAATGGATCAAATGAAGGATGAAAAATCGGAGCAACCATTTGATTACATCCCATTAAAAGAAGTACTAACGAGACTTGAGCCAAGAGAGCAGTCTATCATATATCTTCGCTATTTTTCAGATTGCACGCAAACTGAAATTGCAAATAGATTAGGTATATCGCAGGTACAGGTTTCCCGATTAGAGAAAAAAATCCTTGCCCAGCTGAAAAGTTGGATGGCAACAAGTGCAACAGTGGAGCAGGAAGTAATAAAAAAAGACATCTAAGAAAATGGTGACAGCATGACAAATAAATTATTTAACAGCTTAGAAGAAGCCGAAGATTTTCTTATCGAACAATTTGGTGACGGCGAATCGTTTGACGTTGGTATTAAACACTTATTTGTCAAAGATTTGCCGGTCCTTTGTGCATATATTAGTGGGCTTGTAGATGGAGAAGCTTTAACACAGTTGCTGTCTAGCATGCTTCCAGATGAGGACATTGAAATTGATGTAGAGGATGAGAAGGAATATTTTGAGTCTTACTTTAATTTCCATGGACGTTCAGAAGAAACAGAGCGTAAAGCCTATTTGCTAGCCATTTTAAGTGGACAAGTCACCTTTATTACTAAAAGTGGCTATTGCTATGTTGCAGAGCTTAGAAACTATCCAGGACGCTCTCCAGAAGAGCCAGATAATGAAAAAGTTATCCGTGGATCAAGGGATGGCTTTACAGAAGGGATTTCTCAAAACACAGCCTTAATACGTAGGCGAATTCGTAATAGTAATCTACGTTTCGAGCTACATAAAATATCCAAAATCGGTCAAACCGACGTGGCGATCGCGTTTATGAAGGATGTTGCCAATGAAGATATGCTCGAAAGTTTACGACAGCGTCTTGGACAAATAAATCATGATGGCTTGACGATGGCCGATAAATCATTAGAAGAATGGCTCTTTAAACAAAAGTTCCACCCAGTTCCATTTGTACGTTATACGGAGAGACCTGATATTGCTGCAGCTCATCTACTTGAAGGGCATATAGCTATATTAGTCGATACTTCTCCATCCGTTATTTTAGTACCTGTTACAGTGTTTCATTTATTGCAGCATGCAGAGGAATATCGTCAGGCACCCACAGTAGGGACGTTTGTACGTTTTATGCGATATTTTGGCTCTGTAATGGGTTTACTTTTATTGCCATTGTGGTATGTATTTGCAACGAATGAATCCCTACTTCCAGATGCCCTCTCCTTTTTAGGTACGGAGGAGAAATCGCATGTACCTTTATTACTACAAATTTTGATTGCAGATATTGGAATAGAATTTTTGAGGATGGCCGCCATTCATACTCCGTCACCATTGTCCACAGCGATGGGATTGGTTGCGGGGGTAATCATTGGTCAAATTGCGATTGATGTTGGATTATTCTCTTCAGAGGTGGTCCTCTATACAGCGGTGGCAGCCATTCTTATTTTCATTATTCCATCCTATGAGCTTAGTATCTCCATTAAAATTTTTAGGTTACTGCTACTTCTGATGACGGGTCTCTGGGGTGTCAATGGGTTATTTATTGGTTTATTTTTATTGTTTACGTATTTATGTTCATTGCGACCAATGCAGGCACCTTATTTATGGCCGCTTGTTCCATTCTTTCCAACAGCAATGCTTCGCGTCATTATTCGCTTCCCAATGACAGCGGATGCACTAAGACCTTATGTAGTCGCTTCCAAACAGCGAAAAAGATCATAGGAGCCGTTGCACTCGTTTTTTTCATGTGATAAAGTTCACATATAGTATTTTGTGATTTTTGCAAAAATTATTTTCATTCAAGAAAAAGCAAGAACTATACATTTGTTTTTTTATATGTGAGGGAAATAATTTTTTGATGGAATGGTTCTAATATAGTAAAGAACCCTTCCACTTTCAAACCGTAAAAATAACAAGATGGAACGATGTGAAAAGGGAGAGATGCACATGCATTTATATGGAACACAAGCGATTTCTGAAGATGGTCATTTAACAATTGGACAGGTAGACACATTAGAGCTAGCAAAAGAGTATGGTACACCACTTTTCGTGTATGATACTGCACTTATTCGTAAGCGTGCGCGCAGCTTTATCGATACGTTTAAAAAACTAGGTGTAAAAGCAGAAGTAGCTTATGCTTCAAAAGCATTTGCATGTGTAGCGGTGTATCAATTAGCAGCAGAAGAAAATTTATCATTGGATGTTGTATCTGGTGGAGAATTATTTACTGCCTTAAAGGCAGGTTTCCCTGCAGAGCGCATTCATTTTCATGGTAACAATAAAAGCATTGCTGAATTAGAGCTAGCTTTTGACTCCAAGATTGGATGTATTGTTGTAGATAATTTCTATGAAATACAGCTTTTAAAAGATATTTCGGAGCGCCGTCAGCAAAAAATGCGTATATTATTACGTGTTACACCAGGTGTTGAAGCACATACGCATGATTTCATCACGACAGGTCAAGCAGATTCAAAATTCGGCTTTGACTTAAACAATGGTCAAGCAGATGAAGCATTCCAACAAACATTTAACCATGAATTCCTAGAGCTACTTGGTTTACATTGCCATATTGGCTCACAAATTTTTGACACTGCCGGTTTTGGATTGGCTGGAGAAAAATTGATTGACAAAATTTCTGATTGGAACAAGACTCACGGATTTACATGTACTGTGTTAAACTTAGGTGGGGGCTTTGGTATTCGTTATACTGAAGAAGATGCACCGCTTGAACCACAAGTATATGTAGAGGATATGATTACAGTTGTCAAAAATAAAGCAACTGTTCTTGGACTGAAGATGCCGGAAATTTGGATTGAACCAGGTCGATCACTTGTAGGTGATGCAGGAACATCTCTTTATACAATCGGTTCACAAAAAACTGTGCCAGATGTGCGAAAATATATTGCTGTCGATGGAGGTATGAGCGATAATATCCGTCCCGCATTATACGACGCTAAGTATGAGGCAGTCATCGTAAGTAAGGCGAATGAGCCGAAAGATGAGCTCTATACAGTTGCTGGTAAATTATGTGAATCTGGCGATAAATTAATTATTGATGCTAAACTACAAGATGCTGCTTCAGGTGATGTGTTAGCCATCTTCTGTACAGGTGCGTATGGTTATTCGATGGCTAGTAACTATAATCGTGTGCCAAGACCTGCAGTTGTATTTGTAGAGGATGGACAGCATCAACTAGCTATTCGCCGCGAAAGTTATGAAGATATTGTGCAAAACGATCTCCCGCTAACTTTAAAAAAGGGTGAGTAAATTTGAGGAAAAATAAGTGGGTATTACTAGCGTCCATTACAACATTTATTTTATTATGGGGCGTAGTCTATTGGGTGTTGGCGTCGAAAGGTATTCTCGGACCTGGTTCGTAAGACAGAAATTGGCTTGCGGTAAAAGTACAAATCGTGTAGGATAGTCAAAGATTATGTACAGCTAGAAAAAGAGGGAATAGACAAATATGTTAATTCGATATAAAAAAGCTTTAGAGAAAATAGCAATGGGGCTACTTTCATTTATGCCTAACGAAAAAGACGTAAAAAAGCTTACAGAAACCATCCACTCCTATGAAAATGACGATAATTGGGTTTTATACTTATGGAAAAAGAATGATGAATATGTTGGCATTGTAGGGCTTGTTGTTGACGAGCATAATATAGCCACAATCCAGCACGTGTCGGTGATCCCTTCCTATAGGGGAGAGGGAGTAGCAACGGAGATGCTTCAAGAAGTGGCGGAACTTGGCCAATATGAAAGTGTGCGTGCTACAGATGAAACACGTAGTTTTGTTCAAAAATGTATTCATTGTATCGATGAAAAAGCAGACGATTAACAACGTCTGCTTTTTCTTTGTTTGCTTTCTTGTCGCTCTGCAAGAATATGTGAGCGATCTCGAAGCATATGTTTATGAAGAAGATAATTTGAGCTATTTGATGGCAAAAGCTTTATACGTGCTAGGGCTAAATCCAGCAAGTGAGGTGAAAGAGGGAGCTGGAAAGTTTGAAAGGACTTGCCCGTTTTAATCGAAGTGATAGCTTTTGTTATTTGTGTTAGGAGTTCAAGATAATCAATTTCTTGGAAAAAAACATGCCCTTCATTTTCTTGAAAGTTATGAAGTGCTTTTTCTAAAATTCGTTTAGCACCAGTATTGTTACCACGTCGCCAATGATAGAAACCTGTTGCCAGCTGCACATAGCCGACAAGCGGATGCATTTTATCACCAGGTGCAATTTCCTTCCAATATTCCTCTAGCACTTCATGGCATTCAAAAAAATCTTGATTGCCATTAAAATAGGCACAGTAATCTATAAATAAAGTATGATGCTGTGGATGCATTTTGGACTCCTTTCCACTATACTAAAAGAACATAGAATCTCAGGGTGGTAAAATAATGTCTTATGAAGTAAAATTAGAAGCCTTTTCAGGGCCTCTTGATTTATTATTGCATTTAATTCACAGATTGGAAATTGATATCTATGATATCCCAATGGCTGAAATTACACAACAATATATCGACCATATACATGCAATGCAAGTACTAGAGTTAAATGAAGCAAGTGAATATTTAGTAATGGCAGCAACGTTACTGGCAATTAAAAGCCGCATGTTATTGCCAATTCACGAAGGAGAGATGGAGGACGCAGAATTAGAAGTGGACGGCCCTGACCCTCGTGAAGAACTCGTGCAACGCTTAATCGAATATAAAAAATACAAGGAAGCAGCTAGTAATTTGCAGGAGCTTGAAACAGACCGAGCACAGGTATTTACGAGGCCACCTGCTGATTTAACAGGATTAGCCTCAGAAGAACAGATGGCTTTATTTGATTTGAATGTGAATATCTATGATATGCTTGGAGCATTTCAAAAATTGATGCGTCGCAAAAAATTAAAGAAACCATTAAAAACAACTGTAGCAAGGCAGGAGCGATCAGTAAAAGATCAAATGCGCTCTGTTGTGGATTCTTTACGATTAACAGGTGGACGTGCATCATTTTTCGAGCTTTTTCCCTATGAAGATAAGCCAACACTTATTCTGACGTTTGTATCCCTACTTGAACTGATGAAACGTCAGGTCGTCATCGTAGAGCAAGATGGTAACTTTGAAGAATTAATGGTTACCTTACAGAAGGAGGAATGGGAAGATGACGAAAACATTGATGTTACAGAGTAGAATTGAAGCCTTATTATTTGTTGTGGGAGATGATGGCTTAACGATTAAACAACTTTCACAACTCTTAGGAGAGCAGGAAGAGCTGATACTGCAAACAATGAATACATTGAGAGAAACCTACGAAGAAGATTTAACAAGAGGAATCACGGTGAAAGAAATTGCAGGCGTTTATCAGCTCATTACAAAATCTGAGTTTGCCGATACGATTCAAAGATTAGTAGAAAATCCAACCGCACAATCCTTATCTCAAGCCTCCCTTGAAGTGTTAGCGATCGTGGCATACAAACAGCCCATTACACGTGTAGCAATAGAAGATTTGCGCGGTGTGAAGTGTGAACGACCAATCCAAACATTAGTTTCACGAGGATTAATTAAAGAGGTAGGACGGTCAGAAGGGACTGGACGTGCCATCTTATATGGAACAACAAAAGAATTTTTACATTATTTTGGCTTAAATAGTATAGAAGAAATGCCTCCTCTACCTGAAGAGGACCTTGCTGATACAGAACAAGAAACAGATTTATTTATGACGAAGTTCCAAGAGACTTTTAGCGGAGCAAAATAATGGTTAGGTATAATGCGTAGCCTTCAACATAAATTTAAATCTATAATTTCCTATCACATTGAATAAGGAGTGGCTCGTTGCTTCGGTTATTTCGTTTAACACTGTTTATGATCATTGTGTTAATGGTAATGCTTCCTCAGGCTAGCTTTGCAAGAGGAGGAAGCGGCTATGCTGTCTTGGATGGCGATACAGGTCGACTTTTAATTGGATCCAATAGCGATGAACGATTACCTATTGCTAGCCTCACAAAAATTTGGACAGCACTTGTGGCAATTGAAAATAGTGACTTGCAGGATGAAGTCGTTATATCCCCTAAGGCTGCTATGGCTGAGGGGAGCTCTATTTACCTACAGGCTGGTGAAACGGTGACAGTTGAAACGTTATTGTATGGCTTAATGCTACGTTCCGGCAATGATGCTGCAACAGCTTTAGCCGAACATGTAGGAGGGTCTGTAGAGGGTTTTGTCAAATTAATGAATGAAAGAGCTGTTATTGCAGGTCTTACCAATACCGTCTTTATGAATCCTTCTGGACTTCATCATGATGAGCATTTATCGTCTGCAAGAGATACTGCTGAGATGTTAAGACTTGCGTTGCAAAATAAAACATTTGAGAAAATTGCTTCAACGGTACTTTATCGGGCAAATACAGTAAACGGAATGTTATGGGAAAATAAACACCGTCTATTAAGAGAAGGTTCAGGAATGGCAGCAGATATAGATGATGAGACAGAACAGCCTGTTAGTTCCTTAAAGTCAGCCACTGGTACTGCTTTCGCTGGAAAAACGGGCTTTACTAAGGTTGCTGGACGAACACTTGCAACGGCCTTTCAAAAGGACGGGCAAATCTGCGTTGTCGTCACATTAAATGAATCAGATGATTGGAATGTACATCGAGGCTTATCCAATAAAGTATGGCAAGATTATAGTCTTGAAACAGTAGTGAAAAAGGGTAAATACAATGTCAATAAAAAGTTGGCTATTCGTTTACAAGAGCCCGTTCGACTACAGTTAAATAAAGAGGAAAAAGAACAGGTGAGGCAAGTATTACATGTTTCAAGGAAACGCCAAGAAGCAGTCTTGTCTATCTTTATAGGAGAAGAACGGATTTATGCAACGCCAGTAAAAGTTGAATCAGCGGATCGTTAAAAACGATTTGCTGATTTTTTACATTATTTGATCAATTGATGTTAAATTTGGTAAAATGATAATGAATGTAAAATTCTTAATTTTCGAAAAAGGGGTGAGGAAATTGAGGAAAGCTTCAATGGAAAGTAATGGTAGGCAAATTCAATTTGGGCTAATCATTATCTTATTCTTATCAAGTTTAATTGTGCCTGTCATTCTTCTATATCCAATTCAAGAGATACTATATCGACCTAATGAATTTTATTATTTTGCACCTTATTTTAATGCTTATATTATCTTTATGGTCTCTTTATTTGTCATGGCCCTCGTACTACTAATCAATTATTTGATCATACCTAAAACGAAAAAAGGAAAGAATATAAAACGTGGTCTAGTATCTACTTCCTTATTAATTGCCTTAGGTTTCATCGCATTAAGCTTTAATACTTATAAATGGATAGATTCAAGAGGTATTCATATGAATCCATTTTTTAGTTTAAAAGTAAATTTTGTCGAGTGGGAAGAAATAGTGAAAGTTGAGCAGGTTAATCTAGAAAAAAGTGGTGTGACAAAGCCTGATCATCTGGTTTTTACATTTCAAGATGGTTCCACAATTGAGGAACCTTTGGCAGGCAACATGGTACTGGCTAAAAACTATATAGCCAATGAGTTAAAGCAACGTGGCCTAACAATTGAAAATGTATACAAATAAAAGCTGCCGAATGGTAGCTTTTTTTGTGTCAAAATAAACATTTTACAATCGATTCGCATGATTATCAAATGAGTATACTGCTAGTAAACAAAACAAAATCTCGGTTCAAATGTTAAGAAATTAACGAATGAGAAATTAGTCGGAATACTCAATTAAAAAATGTGAAATTTGTTTTTCTTTAATAATGTCTAAAAGTATGACATAATTTTCACAGATTAGCGGGAAAAATAACCCTATTCATTGGATCGAAATCGAATGATGACGAACGTGTCAATGTGAAAGAAAACTAGAGGTGAAAAAATGGAAAGATTACAAAAGGTCATTGCCTATGCAGGCGTTGCGTCAAGGCGCAAGGCAGAGCAATTGATTTTAGAAGGTAAAGTTAAAGTAAATGGTGTAGTGGTTCGTGAGTTAGGAACAAAGGTATCTAATTCCGATACAATTGAAGTAGAAGGTGTAAAACTAGAAAAAGAAGATAAGGTATATTTCTTACTTTACAAACCACGTGGAACAATTTCTGCAGTTACAGATGATAAAGGACGCAAAACTGTCACAGATTTATTTCATCATATTCCGCAACGTATTTTCCCAGTTGGTCGTCTTGATTATGATACATCTGGATTATTGCTATTGACAAATGATGGAGAATTTTCCTATATGTTGACACATCCGAAATTTAAAATTGACAAAACATATATCGCTCGTGTCAAAGGTGTGCCAACAATTGAAGGGCTTAAAAAGCTTCAACGAGGGATCAAATTAGAGGATGGAAAGACAGCACCTGCTAAGGTAAGTATGACATCTTTCGATGAAAAAGCGGGCAAAGCTATTTGTGAAATCACGATTCATGAAGGGCGCAATCGCCAAGTTCGTCGTATGTTTGAAGCGATTGGAACACCCGTTGTTAAATTAAAACGCGAACGCTTTGCTTTTTTAGATTTATTTGGTCTTGCTCCAGGAGAATATCGTGAATTATCAAAGCATGAAGTAAAGCAACTACGTGTGTTAGCAGAAACAGGAAAGCTTGATTAATGCAATGTTGCCAGAAGAAAGTGTGGATACCAATAGAGGTATTTGGATGTTTACACTTTCTTTGTGGTGAAATCGTTCATAAATCATTCATAATTAATAGCTAAGTGTTTTTGTATCATTTTGCTATAATAGGTGAGAATAGTACACCTAGTAGCAGTTTGTTCAAAAAAGCTGTAACACATTTAATCCGGTATTGTTGACGTCAATGTGAAAGAAGCTTTTACATATTTATAGACGTATAGAGAGTGAAAAAGTTCTATTTGTTTCTTCAATATGTAAAAGCAACGCAAGCCGTAATTGATAGGGGGTTTATTAACTTGGAGAAAAAGAAAAAACGTCTTGTACTGCGAACTGTCATTTTAGCTGTGTTAGCGTTGGCAATCGGGTACACAGTATATGGAACAGCAACAAAGGAAAAAGTAGAGTTAGTAGCAGTAGGCTCTGAGGCACCTGACTTCACGTTAGTAGATTTAAACGGTGAAAAACATAAATTGTCGGATTATAAAGGGCAAGGGGTATTTTTAAATTTCTGGGGAACTTGGTGTAAGCCTTGTGAGAAGGAAATGCCCGCAATGGACAATCAGTATCAAGAATTTAAAGATCACGGTGTACAAACATTAGCTGTCAATATTGCTCAAACAGATTTTGAAGTACAGAATTTTGTCGATCGATATGGGTTGTCATTTCCAGTAGTTATCGACAAAACAAAAAGTGTTATGACTGCTTATAATGTAGGACAATTACCTGCAACAGTGTTAATTGATCCAGAAGGCAAAGTGGCCAAAATTATTACAGGTGAAATGACGGAGAAAGATATTGCTTCGTACATGGAATTAGTGAAGCCAAATAAGGAGTAAATGACGATGGAAAAAATCATTTGTGCTTGTGGTCATAGTAATCCATACGGCACGAAGCTTTGTGAGAAATGTGGTCGTCCTTTAACCGAAGAAGAAAAACAAAATAAAGTTGTTGATATGCGCTATGATGGTATGGCCATTCGCTCCAAAACATATAACAAATCATTTGTGGATAAAATATGGAATTTCTTCTCAAGTGTTAAAGTTGGTATATCCTTAATTATTATCACATTAATTGCTGCTTCAGTCGGAACATTACTACCGCAAGAGTTTTACGTAAAAGCTTCTGATATGGAGAAGGGGGCTTATTACGCAGACGTATATGGTACATTCGGTAAAATTTATTATACGTTGGGGCTTTCGGATTTATATAGCTCATGGTGGTTCCAGATTTTAGTTGGTATGCTAGCAGTTTCAATTATAGTGGCAAGTCTTGACCGAGGCATTCCACTTTATAAATCATTAAAGAATCAACGTGTTAAAAGACATGAAAGCTTTATGAAGCGTCAGCGCATTGTTGCAGAAGGACAAGTGTCAGCGAGTGCGGAGGAAACGCTTGATAAAGTGGCTCAAAAAATGACTGAGATGAAGTATTCTGTTCGTCGAGATGGTAGCGCTCTCTTAGCTGAAAAAGGACGCTTTTCTCGTTACGGTCCGTACATAAACCATGTAGGTCTCATCATTTTTTTAGGTGGGGTCATGCTACGTCTAGTTCCAGGCTTCTATGTTGATGAATCGATATGGGTGCGTGAAGGTGAAACACGAGCTATCACTGGAATGGAAGGCTATTTCATTGAAAACCGTGACTTTATTTTAGAAACACATGATAATACACCTCAAGGTGAGCAAGTTAAACAGGGTGTGAATGTAGTGGCTAAAAACTTCCAGACCGATATTACACTTTACAAGCAACCTGAAGACGCATTGCCTGGGGATACGGAAAATCTAGAAAAAGTAAAAGACTATTCAATTCGTGTAAACCATCCTTTAAAAGAAGATGGCTTTGCTCTTTACCAGATGGATTATCGTCTAAATGAATTAAAACAGATGAACTTTGAATTAATTAATAAGACGACAGAGAAATCTTTAGGTAAGGTAGAGATTGATTTAACAAATCCTAAAAAAGAATATGATTTAGGGAATGGTTCATCCGTTCAAATTCTTGTCTATACACCTGATTTTGATGGATTTGAAAATGGAGAACCTCAGACTAAAACGTCTATTCCAAATAATCCTGCATTTTTATTTAAAATGACTACACCAGAAACTCCTGAAGGAGAAGTAAGCTTTGTTGAAATTATGCAGCCTCCTTTAGAACCACTGGGTGAAAATAAATACAGAATGAAATTTGCTAGTGCAGAGATGCGTGATATGTCAGGTATTACGGTGCGAAAAGATAGTACCATCCCTATTCTGTTTGTTGGTGGGGTCATCTTTATGATCGGTGTTGCCATTGGCTCTTACTGGAATCATCGTCGTTTATGGCTTCAAGTGGAACCAGACGGCCGTGTGTTAATGGCTGCCCATGTCAACAAAAATATGTTCAGCATGAAAAAGGATTTAGATGCTGTTACAACATTTGCTGCATTGCCTCCGTATAAAGATCAGTTAGAGAAAGATGAGGCTGACGAAGAGCCCACTAATGGTGGCATTAAAGAAAAGGAAGGTGACAACACCTTATGAGTTTGATTGACTTAAGTGGAAACTTACTATTTGTAGCGTTTATTGCTTATCTAGTTGCGACATTATTATTTGGTGGTTCAATTAAGCAAGGTAATGCTACGGGTAAAAATACTGGCAAATGGGGCAAGCTTGCCATTGTGGTTACTATTATTGGTTTCCTATCACAGCTTGGCTATTTTATTACGCGTTGGATTTATACAGGACATGCGCCAGTAAGTAATATGTTCGAATTTACAACTGCCTTTGGTATGTTCATTGTCGGCGCGTTTATCCTAATTTATTTTATTTATCGTTTGACTGCACTTGGATTAGTGGCACTGCCTGTTGCGCTTTTGATTATTGCTTATGCAGCAATGTTCCCGAAAGAAGTAAGTCCATTAGTGCCTTCATTACAAAGTCATTGGTTAACAATTCACGTTATTACAGCAGCATTAGGGCAATCTATTTTAGCCATTAGTGCTGTGGCAGGACTTATTTACTTATTAAAAGTAGTAGATTTAACAAAGCCCTCTAAACAACGTTTTTGGTTAGAAGCTGTCATGTACTGTCTTGTAGTAGTTGTTGGATTTGTCGCGGTAACATCTACATTTAGTGCTATGGATTATGAGTCTAGCTATAATTATGTGGATAAAGAAGGAACTACTCGTAAAATTATTTACAATTTACCTCCAGTATTCGGTATGAATGAATATGAAGTGATAGAAGAACATGGCATGTCGCCATTAGTAGAAATGCCAGCGTTAATTAATGCTAAAAAATTAACAACCGTTGTTTGGTCATTATTGGTAGGATCTGTGTTGTATTTATTAATTCGTTTAATAGCTCGTCGTCGAATTAGTGCCATTTTCCAACCACTTGTTAAACGTGTCAATTTACAATTACTTGATGAAATTGGTTATCGTTCAGTGCTGATTGGTTTCCCTGTATTCTCCCTTGGTGCTTTAATCTTTGCGATGATTTGGGCACAAATTGCTTGGAGTCGTTTCTGGGGTTGGGATCCAAAAGAAGTATGGGCTCTTATTACATGGTTATTCTATGCAGCATTCCTGCATTTACGTCTATCAAAAGGCTGGGAAGGTCGAAAATCTGCTTGGTTAGCACTAATTGGTTTTGGGATTATTTTATTCAACCTAATTGCTGTTAACTTAATTCTTGCAGGTTTACACTCCTACGCGTAACCTGTGAAGCAACAAGCCTTTTCGCTGTAGCGAAGAGGCTTTCTTTTCTTTTCAATATGTGTCACACCATGTACAATAGAAGTTAGAGAAAGATGGAAGAGAGGGATCGTGAAAGTGTCAGAAAATATTTCAGTATTAGTAGTAGATGACGAGGATCGTATTCGCCGCTTATTAAAAATGTATCTTGAGCGAGAAGGATACCTTGTTGACGAGGCCGAAAATGGAGAACAAGCGATCGAGAAATCTTTAGAAAAAGAGTATCACTGTATTTTACTTGATATTATGATGCCTGAAAAAGATGGGCTAGAAGTGTGTGCAGAAATTCGAGAGCGCGCAGCAACACCAATTATTTTATTAACTGCCAAAGGCGAAGAAGCGAACCGTGTACAAGGCTTTGAGCTTGGTGCAGATGACTATATCGTAAAACCATTTAGTCCTCGTGAGGTTGTGTTACGTGTGAAGGCTATTTTACGTCGTTCACAGGCTTTCTCACCAACGACTAATGCATCTTCTTCAAAAGATTTAGTGGTGTTCCAACACTTAATGATTGACCATGATGCACATCGTGTGACTGCAGAAGGCATTGAGGTTAATTTAACACCGAAAGAGTATGAATTGCTGTACTTTTTAGCGAAATCGCCAGACAAAGTATTTGACCGTGAACAACTACTAAAAGAGGTATGGCATTATGACTTCTTTGGTGATTTACGCACAGTAGACACACATGTAAAACGTTTACGTGAAAAGCTCAACCGAGTTTCTGAAAACGCTGCTAAAATGATTGTGACGGTTTGGGGCGTTGGATACAAATTTGAGGTTGTCAATGAATAGAATATGGAATAGTGTTGTCGGGAAGCTATGGGTAACCATATTGCTTCTCGTTTCATTTGTATTATTTGTTTTCACGGTATTAATGCTTGAATTTCTTCAAAATTACCATATGCAGCAAGCAGAAATTTCATTGCGACAAACAGCAGCAACGGTAGCTAGTATAGTGGATGACAATGAAACAGCCGAATCTACCTCTGAATTATTAAAAGATATTTTACCTACAGGGACCAATGCATTGATCGCTATCAGTCATGTTGAAGTGTCCTTTGCGATGCAAGAGGGTGTCAACAAAAAAGAAATACAAGATACTATATTAGCCAATAAATCTTTTCATGAAGTGTTTCAATCAGATGAGCCGATTATTAAAGAAATGATGATGCCTTCTTCAACTGATCAAGAAAAGATGGAATCTTATGTCGTACTTGGTTTTCCCCTAAATGTTGAAAATGCAGTACATGGAGCTGTCTTCATCTACCAAAGCCCAGATGCGCTACATAAAACGTCTAAGGAAACTACGAAAATTGTCTTTTTAGCAGCCTTCATAGCATTTGTGTTGACGACATTCTTCGCATTCTTCCTTTCTTCACGTATAACTTCGCCATTAAGAAAAATGCGTGAATTAGCTTTTGAAATTGCAAAAGGGAATTTTGAAGCGAAAATGCCTACTACCCAAAATGACGAAATTGGTCAGCTTGCCGTTGCCTTCAACCAAATGGGCCGTCAATTAAAGCATAATTTAGAGGTTATCAATCAAGAAAACGAACAGCTTTCTAATATTTTGACATCTATGACAGATGCAGTGATTACGTTTAATCGGGATCGTACAATATTATTAAGTAATCCACCAGCTGAACGTCTAATGCAAAAGTGGTTTGTCAACAAAGGCTCACAAAGTGCAAAACCTATTCCGCCAGAGCTGTATCATATGCTTGATCATGTGCTGATGTTTGAGGATAAACTAGAAGAGGAAATTGAAATGGATGGCAGCTATTATACATTTACCATTAGTCCTCTTTATAGTGGGGAAATGATACGTGGTGCTGTCGCTGTTATTCGTGATATGACTGAACAGCATCGCTTAGAAAAACTAAGATCGGATTTTATTGCGAATGTCTCTCATGAGCTTCGGACACCGATTGCCATGCTTCAAGGTTACTCAGAAGCATTAATGGATGACGATTTTATTCAGGATCAGGAAGAGCGAAATGAGATTACCAAAATTATTTATGATGAATCGAAGCGAATGGGTCGCCTTGTGACAGATTTATTAGATTTGGCACGTATGGAATCAGGGCATATGACGCTTTATAAAGATGAATTACCAATTAATTCTACTTTTGAACGTATTACACAAAAATTTGCACAGGTAGCAAAAGAAAAGCACGTTCGTCTGCTGTTTGAGAGTGAATTTAATGACGAGGCCATGATTAATATAGATGAGGATCGCATTGAACAAGTGCTTACAAATTTAGTTGACAATGCCCTGAGACATACAGATGAAGGGTCTGTGACTGTAAAAGTAGAGCAGGAGCCGACATTTGCTAAAATATCTGTTCAAGATACAGGACATGGCATTCCTCAAGAGGACTTACCCTATGTCTTTGAACGTTTTTATAAAGCAGATAAGGCACGTACTCGTTCCAAGGGTGGAACTGGTCTCGGCTTAGCCATTGCTAGAAATATTGTGAAGGCACACTCAGGTAATATTATGGTAGACAGTGTGTTGAAAGAGGGTACGACCTTCACGTTTTATTTACCGTTCGATTAATAACAAGTATTGCTATTAATTGGCTGTAACTTCTATGAATGTAAGACGACAAATATTATAGAACGGGGGTGGAGTGCTTTGAATGACTCCGTGTTCCATCGACTATACGATGCATATCACCAAGACGTGTTTCAGTTTTTAATATATTTAGTAAAAAACCGTACACTTGCCGAAGATTTAGCACATGAAGTTTATGTACGAGTGTTGCGCTCATACGATCAATTTGCAGGCAATAGTAGTGAGAAAACTTGGCTATTTGCTATTGCTAAAAATGTAGCAATTGATCATTTTAGAAAGCAAGCTGTACGTCAAAAGCATTCACATGATTTCTTTGACTGGGAAACGGAACAGCTCCATTCAACCACGCCATCACCGGAAGATATGCTACAGGCCAGTGATGAATTTATGCAGGTAGAATCAGCACTTGAAAACTGTACAGGCGACCAAAAAATGGTCATTATTATGCGCTATTTTCAAGATTTATCGATTGCAGAAACAGCACAAATACTAGATTGGACAGAAGCTAAGGTAAAAACGACCCAGCATCGAGCCATTAAATTTTTAAGGCAACAGCTACAGCCGATTAGAGAACAGGAGGCGAAACGGCAATGACGCATAAGCCATTTGATGATGAACAGCTTGAACATGTCTTGAACAATGCCCCTAAGCTTTCTGACCGCCGTTCAAAAGAAGAAATATTAAATCGGTTAATGGCAGATGCTCGCTTGCAGGATAATAGTCACCTACAAGAAGCGATACAACAACCTATAGAGAATGAAGAAGCACAACAAGCAAGTAAATCTTTAATACAAGATGAACGACCATCACGATTTAAGTTCCG
Source organism: Lysinibacillus sp. LK3 (assembly GCF_001043675.1). Taxonomy (NCBI): domain Bacteria; kingdom Bacillati; phylum Bacillota; class Bacilli; order Caryophanales; family Bacillaceae; genus Lysinibacillus; species Lysinibacillus sp. LK3. The sequence goes on along the minus strand of NZ_LDUJ01000007.1, from coordinate 87,671 downwards.
AAAAATGCCGATTTTTACGAGTGTAGCAGCAGTTTTCGCGATAACGGTACTCGTTGGCTTCATGTTCATGAATAATGACGCTAGCCAAAAAGATCTAGCTAGTACGCCAGAAACGGCTAATTACTCTACGTTACAGGAAGATCGTTCTGCTAAAGAGGCAGCTACCCAGGATGAGGCACTTCAATCCAGTATTGTATCGGAGCATGAGCGTATGCTATCTTTACGGTCGTCTGTCTATGAGGAAGATGTGAAAGATGCTGTCGTTTTCCGTATTGGTTTGGCAGGACGCGATGCAGAAAGTGTTCCAATGACATATGTGATACCAAATGAGCGTGTAGCAACTGATTTTGGAACAGAAAAGCCTTCTACCCTACAGATGTATGAAAAATATGCTCCTCAAATAGATGAAGAAGCCAAAGGGTTTACGGATTATCATCCTTTTAAAGGTGAACTGAAGGAGAAGGAAGACAAGCTTGTCCACGTATTACCAAAGGACAATGACTATGATGTTGCATCAGCTACCGTTAATGAATACAAAGGGACTTTAGAGGATACCTTCTCGGATTCTGAATATACGGAAGTTGAGATTCAAAATGAAGATGGCACACCTTATGAGTTTTCTCAGGAGGGTGAGCCAAGTCAAGCCATGTCATTAACAAACGCCAAGCATTTTAATTATTATTTATACCAAGATGGTAGTGGGGCAGAATATCTGTCACCAGATTTCCGTCAAACATTTGCTAATGTTACAGAGGCACTTACACTAATGAAAAACAAAAATGATGATGTTTATGTAACAGTCGTTCCTGAAAACGTAACATATACCGTGAAAGAGGAAGCAGAAGGTGTAGTCGTAACATTCGATATTCCCTTAGATTTAGCATCGATGGAGCCAATTCGCGCTACCCAATTAATTGAAGCTATGATGTTAACTGCTGCTAGCTTTGACCAACAATTACGCTTGGATAATGTGGTCCAAGAAAGCTGGGAAGGATTCGATTTAAAAACGTATTTGCCAAAGCCTGTGGGGCCAAATAAACAATATATGCCTTAGTCAAAATCAAAAATGGAGCATTCCTGTAACATGGAATGCTCCATTTTTACAATACTTACAAATCTAATCGGAATTTTTTAAGCAGAACTATTTACTTTTTCTTAATAATTAATTATAGTAAGGTTGTAGTATAAAATAATATGATTCATCTTCGGGGCAGGGTGAAAATCCCGACCGGCGGTAATAGAGTGGTGAACCGTTAATGTTTCCATTAACTCGAATGGTTTATGCTTCGCTCTTCAGCCCGCGACCTGTGCAAATTTATTTGCATGGCTGACTTGGTGTGATTCCGAGGCCGACAGTTAAAGTCTGGATGGGAGAAGATGGAGGTACGATCGTCATTCATTGTTATGAAATAAACTATGACCGAGCGCTTTTTTTGTATGGCTTTTTAAACAGTGCTCAAAAATAGTTTAAATTGACGCCTATTCGTCATGCCTTTCTCCCTTGTGCTCTTTATGCATAAGGGTTTTTTCGTGCTAACAATTGAAAGATCGTCACCTTTCTTCTTGCGAGATTGAATCAGCAAAGAGGAGAGAGTTTTCTATGAAGAAAAATGTTAAACTTCAATCGTTTATTACGATTGGCATGCTGAGCAGTATTTCGTTTTTATTAATGCTTTTTAATTTCCCAATTCCACCATTCCCAGCATTCTTGGAAGTCGACTTTAGTGATATGCCTGCATTAATAGCAGCCATCACAATGGGGCCTGTAGCTGGTATTTTAGTAGAATTATTTAAAAATGTATTGGATTGGATTTTCTCTGGAACGCCAACAGGTGTGCCAGTAGGTCATATTGCCAACTTTGCAACAGGTATTTTATTTATTTTGCCTGTAAGCCTTATTTTTAATCGCTTTAAAACAATTGCTGGTCTTGTTGGAGGTTTAGCGACAGGAACAGTCGTAATGGCAGTAGGGATGAGTATTTTAAACTACGCAGTATTTTTACCGATGTACACATACTTCTTAGGAATGGAACCTGTTGTAGGTGACTCACTTTATAAAATGATTATCGCTGGGATTTTACCATTTAACATTGTGAAAGGTATTTTATTAACGGCTATTATGGCGTTTTTATTTACAACTATGCGCAAGTGGATCGACCGCCAGCGTTCTATCTATATAACAAAATAATTTTTACTAACCTCGGGTGAACATACCTGAGGTTTTTTGTTGGAAGGAATGATGGATAGGGAAAGGTGTGAAGAAAAGAAAGGCAAAACTAACGGATAAATATAGAAAAAAGTAATGGGGTAAAAAAGCTAACTAGTACTTTATAATTATAACCTAGTCGAAAGCTATATTTTCATGTAAAATAGAGAAGAGTTTAGAATGTTTGAGGAGTTTGAAGAGATGAGTGGAAAAAAAGGACAATGGTCTAGTAAATTAGGTTTTATTTTAGCATCAGCTGGTGCGGCGATCGGACTAGGGGCAATTTGGAAACTTCCCTATGTAACAGGACAAAGTGGTGGAGGAGCATTTTTCCTTATCTTTGTGTTATTTACCTTGTTAATAGGACTACCGATGTTATTGTCCGAGTATGTTTTAGGACGTGGTACACAATCCGAGGCTGTAACAGCGTATAAAAAAATTGCTCCAACTAAGCCAGGATGGGCCTGGATTGGTCGAATGGGCGTGCTAGGCTGTTTTTTATTATTAACTTTTTATAGCGTTGTTGGAGGTTGGATCTTTATTTATAGCGGGCTAGGTGTAGCTGGCGCGGTAATTGATCCAGCAGTAGATCCTGCTGAATTATTTGGAAAAATTATAGGCACGCCTTGGATTACGCTAGTTGGTCTAGTGTTGTTTACATTAGCCAACGTACTTGTGATTTCATTAGGTGTACAAAATGGGATTGAAAAGGCCAATAAATGGATGATGCCGTTACTTTTCATAATGTTTATTGTCCTTGTTGTGCGTGCAGTTACATTAGATGGGGCAATGGAAGGGGTAAAATTCTTCTTATGGCCTGATTTCTCGAATATTACGGGTAAGGCATTATTAGAAGCCTTAGGGCAATCGTTCTTTGGGTTAGCAGTAGGTTTTTCTTGTCTAGTTACATATAGCTCTTATCTAAAAAAAGATGTCAGTCTTCCGAATTCAGCGGGTTCTGTAGTGCTGTTAACCGTGCTTGTTTCATTTTTAGCAGGTTTAGCGATTTTCCCTGTTGTGTTCGCCTTTGATTTAGAGCCAGCAGCGGGTCCAGGTTTGCTATTTATGGTGCTACCAACAGCATTTAGTCAAATGCCATTTGGTGAAGTGTTTTTAGCCATGTTTTTATTGCTATTTTTATTTGCTACATTAACGTCATCATTTAGTTTATATGAGATTATCGTCGCGGCATTTATGGAGCATAGTCAGAAATCGCGTCCAATGTGGACACTTTTACTTGGTATAGTCGTGTTTATTGCAGCCATTCCAGCAGCGCTTTCTTCGAGTGTTTTATCGGATATAATGATTTTTGAGAAAAGTATCTTTGATGCAACCGATTTTTTAGTGTCGAATATCATGCTTCCGCTAGGGAATTTATTCATTGCTATTTTTATTGCCTATGTAGTGGATAAAGAATTTGTGAAGAGAGAATTGCTAACGGGAAGTCAAATGGGACAAGGGTATTATTCGACATATCGTATGTTAATGCTAGTTGTTGTACCGATTATCATTCTAGTTGTGTTTGTTAATATGCTACTGCAGTATTAAAGAAAAGGTATATTCCGCCATAGGAAAAATACCTTCTCTTAGTGTTAAAAACATAACAGTCAATAGAAAGGTAGAAGTGGATTTCTATTGCAAGGCTACTTGCTTTCCTGTGGGCGAGTGCCAGCAGCTTCCTCCGTGTAGGGGCTCACCTGTCTCGTTAATCCACGGGAGTCAAGAAGCCTTCCGCACCAACCCAAAAAATCTCAATCTTTTTAGCAAAGGTTTTCAAATAAAGTAAAGGAGTTCATTACCCTTTATGAAGAGGTGTTGTCACTCATCACTTCTCCACATTGAAAATAAGAGCCTATCCCCTCTAAGAATACAAATAATGGGTAGATTTGATCGCTATGCTACTATGAGGTAAAGACACTTTGTAGAATGGTTGATAGCGTCACTCCTATGGGATTTAGCGGCTCATCGGACGCCCCCCTGGAAAGGACGCTGGCGGAACGAAAATCAACCTCTCGCCTTGCAAAGTTACTATTTCTACCGTTGATATCTTCTTTTTTTAACAACATAAAAAGGTGTATTCCGTCTAATAGGAATACACCTTTTATTATGATTATAGAGATTAATAATCGTTAAGTGATAGCTCACCTAGCCAATCTTCTTTAATAATCTTCCTTGCTTGTTCTTCACTTTCGGCAATAGGGAATACTTTATCAACCTGTGAAATAGCGAATAAGTTGCGAATGAAATCATCGACGACAATAATGGCGATTTTCTTATCTTTTACAGACACCTTCTTAGCAAAATTAACGATCATCCCGAATCCAGTACTATCAATATTTGTTACCCTATGCATATCGATAATGTATCCGTGTTTTGTGTCTAAGCTAAGTGTTTGCAGCTCTGACTTTATTTCTTCAATCATCCCGTATTCTAAATCGCCTGTAAACGCAATCACAATATAATCAGCCTTTGTGTCAATATTCATTGCAATTTTCTTCTGATTCATCCTATAGCGCCTCCATTTTTCTTTTCTTGTTTGGGGATTTATTCAAACTTAAATTTATTCACTTCATTTTGTAATTTATCAGCAATTGATGATAACTCATCTGAGCTTTGTGTAATTTCGGCAACAGTCGCATATTGCTCTTCTGAGGTTGCGGCAATCTCTTCTGTAGCTGCTGCAGCGTCCTCGATGATGCGAGAAATATCTTGAATGGCTTGTTGCACATCTAGGGAGTTGTCGTTAACATGTGTAAATGCCACTTTCATTTGTTCGACACCTTCTTCAGTTTCGACAACTTTCTCCACGATTTCTTTTAAGGCACTTCCGCCTTTATTGATGATCGTTACTTGCTCCTCGACAGCTAGTAAATTACTTTCCATTGTTCGTACGGTCACAGATGTTTCCGCTTGGATATCATTAATAAGATTAGTAATTTGTCCAGCTGCTAAACTTGACTGTTCAGCTAATTGACGAACCTCTGATGCAACGACAGCAAAACCTTTCCCTTGATCACCTGCTCGTGCTGCCTCGATGGCCGCATTTAGTGCTAACAGATTCGTTTGTTCTGCGATGCCAGTGATAACGGTAATAATACCACCAATTTCTTCAGAGCGCTTGCCTAATTTTTGGATAGAATCTGTTGCATAAGACACTGTTTTCGTAACATCACTTAGATGCATAATCGCTTCATTGATGGCTTCTTCTCCTTTACGTGCGATATGAGTGGATTCGATAGCGCTATTTAAAGTGATTTCAGCTTTTTGTAAGCTCTTTGATACTTCCTCAAGCGTTTTTTGCATCATTGAAACTATTCGTTCAGCCTGATCAGATTGAGTGGTAGTACCAACGGCGATTTCATTCATTGTTAGTGCGATCTGATTAGATGCTTCACTTGTTTGATGTGATGATTCTGCCAAAGTGTGTGATGACTTTGCAATTTGATGTGCACTACCAGCCACAATTTTTATCGTCTCTGTTAAATGATTTTTCATACTACTAAATGCGCGTGCTAATTCAGCGATTTCATCTTTGCCTTTAGGGTTTAACAGTTTAACATTTAAATTTAGTTCTGCTAGTTCCTTGGCATTGGTACTTAGAATGTTAATAGGATTAACAATTTGCTTTTGTAAGAACCAACTAATTCCTCCAATCATTACAATGGCGATCACTAAGGAAATCGCTACATTCTCCAGTGCTGATTTTGTGGCAATGCTTATATAAGGAGCGGTAGGGACAGCGGTTGCCCATACACCGATAACCTCGCCTTGACTATTTACAATCGGATCATAGGCTGCTTGATGCAAACTTCCTAAGACATTGGCAGAACCGATAAAGCGCTTTTTTTCTCCTAGTACAACAGTAGCAACCTCGTCAGAAACCTTTGTATTTAAAGCGCGTTCACCATTATCCACTATATTGGTACTTATACGCGTATCGTTTTGAAAGATGGATACAGCATTCCCGTTTGTGAGTTCTCCAACTTTATCAGCTACCTCAAAGTTTTCTACCATATTGATATCGCCCTTATAGAGTTGGTTGTTTTTAATGGACCATTCACCAGGATATTTAGCGTCTAAATATTCATAGCTCAACTGTATATCTGATAAAAGCTTTGTATCAGCACTTTCTAATAGATTGTTCTTGGCAACAAAAAAATTGACTCCTGCTAAAAGGGAAGTAAGTAAAATAATACAACCAAATATAAGCAGATTCATTTTCTTTCGTATAGATAACTTCATTAAAACGCCCCCAATTTTACGTTTACTTTATAGATGAATCTTTTTGGAAATACCAACTAAAAATTTTGTTTCAGAAATATTTTCGAACCAAATATGGTCGACCATATTTTTGACAAAAAATAAACCGCGTCCACGATCAGCATAATCAAATTTGTCTAAATCGAATTGAAGAACTTTGCCCCAGTCCTTTTCGTCAATGCCTTTTGCTTCGTCAGTGACTGTTATTTTTATCTCTTCGTTTGATTGAGTTACTTGTATTTGAATCTTCTTTTGAGCGGGTGTATTAATTTTTCCCATAGCCTCTACGGCATTGATGACTAGTTCATGAACAACAAATCTTAACTCTCGTTTATAAGGTAGATTATATAACTCTGTATAATTCTCCATTACTTGATCAATAAAGGCTATAGCTTGTGTATCAGGATTTACATTGAGTGTGAATTCCATCTTCAATCACCTACCCTTTAATGTAATTGTTATTGAAACGACTGTGATGTCATCGCTGTAATCATTATCAAATAAATTGTACTTTTGAGAAAACTTTTGTAGTGCATAGCTGTTATCCTGTGAAGCATAGGCGTAGAAAAAGTCCATATCAATTGAATTTTGCTCGTTCAATGTTAATAATCCATCCGTATAAAGAATAATACGATGCCAGCCTGATAAAGGTATTGTTTTTTTATTTATTTGAATAGTAGGGAATAGTCCGAGGATAGGCGTATTCGCTGGGAGGAAGACTGTTTCTCCAAATTTTCCAAATAAAAAACCAGAAGGGTGAGCCGCATTCACATAGTGCAAAGTTCCGTTTTTTGTATCTAGAAGTATGTAGATTGCTGTCATTAAAAAACGGTCCATATCCTCATCAGAAAATAGCTCGTAAATTTGGCGGTTAAGTTCTTGGATTACGGCTACTGGATCAATTAACTTAGTAATCATTCCTTTTAATAATGATCTGATGGACATAGTAACGAGTGATGCAGCTATGCCATGCCCCATTGCATCATACAGAAGAATGGCGGTTAAATGGTCATTAATCTTAAACCAGCAGTACATGTCACCTCCTAGTGTATTGGATGTTACGTAAAGACCATCAACCTGTATTTGCTCAAGATTTAATGGAGGAGATAGTGCATTCTTTTGGAATTTTTTTGCAACAAATAAATCTTTTTGAATCATACTTTCTTGCTGCTTTCGAAGCTTGGCTTCCCTCTGATATTTTAAGGCTACTTGAATTCGAGTCTTAAAATGAGTAAAATCAAACGGCTTTAAAATAAAGTCGAAAATGCCTGCTTCAAAAACCCTATCGATTGTTATGTTTTTTTCGTAGGTAGTAGATAGAAGGATAGGGACATCTATCCAATTTTTAAGTACATGAATGTGCTGACAAATTTCCTCGCAATTGCTGAGTGTCATTTTCGTGTCAAGTACGATTAATTCCAGCTCATCTTTCAAAGCTGAATCTACTAAATAGTTCATTGCTGCTTCCGTTGTTGAAAAGCAATAAATATTGGGGATGCTGATACGATGAAAATACTTTTGCAGACGTAGCACATCATTACTTACGCTGCCAATAATTAATACTGACATGCCTACTTAATTCACCGCCTTATGTATCTATAACTAAATATTTCCTGGAAGCCAAAATAATGATTTCTAACCATAATTATATACTCCGTATTTACTGATAATATGAATAAATTAAAATTCTAATTTGCTATAAATTTACCAATAAATATCGCATTATACAAGGCTTTTGTGATATAAAGTAAAACTTAATCAATAGGATTTTTGACATCTTGGTTCTTGGATAGTGTTCACGGGTTATCTTTTTAACGATGTTCTTGATATATCTACAATTAATGCATGGGGAAGTAGTGAATACTTCGTCTCTAGTCATGATACTAGACTGTTCATTTTTAGAGTGACGAAGAATTTTTGTAAGACTAAAGGCCTTTTGTAGAAAGTAGTAATTTTGCCCTTTTTTAAAGATGAAAGATCGCTATTTGAGATGGAAATGTGGTAAGAAAAATTAATCTAAAATAAGGATTAATATATTCGATAAAAAGCATGTCATAAAACCTTACATACATATTGCTTATTCTTCAAATTTAATGTATTTTTAGAGCAGTTATAAAAAACGTGTTAATTAAAATTACATTGGAGTGGTGAAGAATGAAACATTATACCAAAGAAGATATTATACGCCGAGTAAAGGAAGAAAATGTGAAATTTATTCGCCTACAATTTACAGATATTTTAGGGACAATCAAAAATGTGGAAGTTCCTGTCAGTCAATTAGAAAAAGCGCTAGATAATAAAGTTATGTTTGACGGCTCTTCAATCGAAGGTTTTGTGCGTATTGAAGAATCAGATATGTATTTAAAGCCAGATATCAATACCTTTGTGATTTTTCCTTGGACTGCTGAAAAGGGGAAAGTAGCTCGCTTTATATGTGATATTGCAAGACCAGATGGTACACCGTTTGAAGGAGATCCACGCTCCAATTTAAAACGTGTATTGAAGGAAATGGAGGAGCTGGGCTTTACGTCGTTTAATTTAGGGCCAGAGCCTGAATTTTTCCTATTCAAGTTGGATGAAAAAGGGCATCCGACACTGGAATTAAATGATAGTGGAGGCTATTTTGATTTAGCGCCAACTGATTTGGGAGAGAACTGTCGTCGTGATATTGTTTTAGAGCTAGAGGGGATGGGCTTTGAAATCGAAGCGTCTCATCATGAAGTAGCACCAGGCCAGCATGAAATCGACTTTAAGTATGCGAGTGCTATTGAGGCATGTGACAATATCCAAACATTTAAACTGGTGGTAAAAACCATTGCTGCACAGCATGGTCTCCACGCAACATTTATGCCAAAGCCACTATTTGGGGTCAATGGCTCAGGAATGCATTTTAATCTCTCCTTATTTGAAGGTGATAAAAATGCCTTCTATGATGAACATGCAGACTTGCAATTAAGCGCAACCGCACGTAGCTTTATGGCAGGAATTATGAAGCATGTGCATGGCTTTACGGCTATCACGAATCCACTTGTCAATTCCTATAAACGATTAGTACCTGGCTATGAAGCCCCTTGCTATGTAGCATGGTCTGCTCAAAACCGTTCACCATTAATTCGCATTCCAGCAGCACGTGGATTATCTACACGAATTGAATTGCGTTCTGTTGATCCAGCAGCAAACCCTTATTTAGCAATGGCTGTAATTCTAGCATCTGGGCTGGATGGTATACGAAAAGATTTAACACCACCAGCTGCGGTAGACCGTAATATTTATAAAATGACAGCAGCAGATCGGGAGTTGAACGGGATTGATAGTTTACCATCCTCATTAGAATTTGCGCTAATTGAATTAGAGATGGATACCATTGTTCGTGATGCATTGGGTGACCATATTTATGATAAATTTACAGCTGCCAAAGAAATTGAATGGAATAAATATCGCACGCGTGTCCATAACTGGGAGCGTGAGGAATATTTAACGATGTACTAAAGGTGTTGGGGCTTTTTTAGCTCCAACTTTTTTTATGTGACATGTACTTCTTTTTGCTCTATCATAAGATTAAAGGAGTGTGAACGATGACACAGATAACTCAAGTTGTGACAATTCAAAACAATGATATTGTTCAATTTGAACTTGATATTAACCGTGCTTTAGTAGATTTAAAAGGCTTTTTCATACTTGATATCAAATACAATACGCTCTTTATTGGAGAGCAGACAGTCATCCATTCTGCTTTAATTATTTATCAGCAAAACAATTACACTATTTAACAAAGGGGTCATGTCGATGAGACGTGACTTTTTTTAATAAAAGATAAACTCGATTGTTGTGAAAGGTTAATGGTAATCGGGTTTATTCTTCTTTGGATTGTCATAAATTAATTCATCTGGATCATGGATCATCATTTTTCTCCCTAACCAGTACAGTTTCAAAGTAATGAACATCCATAGTGCCTCAAAGTTTTCTACTGCCATTTTACCACTTGATGGAAAGACCTATTTTTTTATCCAAAGCACCTTGGTATTTTACAAAAAATATCTCCTCTCTTATATTTACAGTGGGTAAATGAAAATCGATAGTTGTCGGAAATTTATATGTATTTTATATACTTTTGCTATAATAAAATTATCATGTTCATCGAACAAAGGAGGGGTTTGGTTGAAAATACGGTTAGGTCTTCTTGGCCCTTCAGACTCGATTGAATTTGTCGAAGCTGTCTTGAAAAATTGGCCAGAGTTTATATTTACCTCGATAGAATGTCTAGCACAAGAGGATTTAGATGAAAAAGTGACACCTTTATTGATGGAAGAAATGGATATGTGGCTGTGTACAGGGCCCATCACCTATAATATTGTGCAAAGTTGGAACCAACTAAAGACACCGGTTTTTTATGTTATGTATAAAGGATCATCCTTATATAAAACCGTGTTAAAGGTATTGTACGAACACAAAATCGACGTGAATGAAATTAGCTACGATGCTGGTAATAGTGATGCATGGGAGCAGGCCTTGGTGGAGGCAGGAATTGAAGTAAAGCCTAAATTTGTGGAATCGGAGACAATTTCATTAAAAGAGCTTGTGCACTATCATTTTAAGCTTTGGGAAAGTGGCCAAACAAAGGCTGCCATTACTGGTCATCCCATTCATCATGAACTACAACTGCTAGGTGTTCCAACCTATCGATTGTTCCCATCCTCGATGGCTGTAGAGGCTGTTATTACGAATATGCTACGAACATATGAAATGCTACGCTATAAGGCGACTCAAATTGCTGTACAAATAATCGAAATTGATCCATTTTTAGGAATCGCAAAAAATAACTTCTCAACAGATGAGCTGTTTAGAATGGAACTTAAGATAATGGAGCATTTGCTGACGTACACAAAAAGCATCCATGGTTCCATTAAATCTACAAGATTTGGGCGTTATGTGATTTTCACTACGAGAGGCTTAATGGAGGATATAACGAAGAATTTTAACCAAATGCCTGATATAGAAGATTTCACACCGCTAGATCAAGAGGCCATGACTTGTGGAATTGGGATTGGTCAAACGGTATATGACGCAGAAATAAACGCTGGAAATGCCTTATTGCATGCAAAGGAATGCGGTAAGGGTTCATGGATGGTTTGTTTTGATGATAAAAAAATTGCAGGACCGCTTGGAAAGCCTGAACAACTTACATACTCCTATACCTCAGAAGAATTAGAGGCTTTAAGTCAGAAAACCACCTTAAGTGTGATGACATTAAATAAGTTAAAGTCCTCATTGAAAAAATTAGCAAGTGATGAGCTGAATGCTAATGAGCTAGCAAAATATATGCAGATACCAGCTCGAAGTGCGCGCAGAATATTAACAACCCTTGAGGAAAAAGGATTTGCTGAAGTCGTTGCAGAGGAGAAACCCCATACACGCGGACGTCCACGTAAGGTTTATAAAATTTCTCCATTCTAAGGAGAGTCCATAGATATATGGACTCTCTTGTTATGCTATGAGCGAATTTTGTATTGCTTTACATCTGATGGCAGAGGGGAAGTGTATACCTCACCAGCTCGACGTTCAATTAATTCTGCCTTCGCTTGTTCAATTAATTCTGGTTGTAGAAGGACATCCAGTGCTGTAGAAGCCATAACTTTCCCTGCATGAAGCATGCCTTTATGTGCTAAGGAAGTTGTCCCTGTTGCTACGATTTGCCATGTATGAAGAGGGGTTCCAAGTGGTTCACATGCGGTCATGCATTGTGCAGTTGGGACAAGCCAGCTAACATCACCTACATCAGTAGATCCAGCCATAAATTCATCAGGCTTAAATGGATCAATAATATCCGCAATATCTTTTCCAGCTAATTGACGATTTCTTTGTACATCCACCTTTTTTTCCTCTTCCGATAGTGTTTTACGAATAGCACTAGCAAATTGTATTTCCTCATCTGAATAAGAAGGTGTACCTAATTTAATGAAATTTTCATACATAACCTGTTCTAATGTTGTATTTGGAAGCACATTAGAAAGAGCTGAAGCTAGATCTATTTCTACCTCAGTACCAGTCATCAGAGCAGCACCTCTTGCAATTTCACAAATACGTTGGTAGATATCCTCCGTTTGAGAAACTCTTGGAGCTCTTACAAAATACAAAACTTCTGCCTCTGCTTGTACAACATTTGGAGAAAAACCACCTGTATTTGTAATGGCATAATGGACTCTTGCTTCAGGAATGATATGCTCTCGTAAATAATTTACTCCTATATTCATCAACTCCACAGCATCAAGAGCACTTCTCCCTAAGTGAGGGCTAGCAGCTGCATGGGCGCTTTTACCTTTGAATTTAAAGTACACTTCGTAACAAGCGAGTGTGGCAACCGACATAATATTATTCGTTGTTCCTGGATGCCAAGTCAAAGCAATATCAACATCATCAAAAACACCCTCTCTTGCCATAAAGGTCTTACCGCCACCGATTTCTTCCCCAGGACAACCGTAATAACGGACCGTTCCTTCGATATTGTTCTCTTGCATGTAATCACGTAATGCAATAGCAGCACCAAGTGAACCTGTACCTAATAAATTATGTCCACACCCATGACCGTTACCTCCTGCTTCTTGTGGATTTGGCTGCGCTATACCGCCATGTTGACTTAAACCAGTAAGCGCATCAAATTCTCCTAGAAATGCGATAACAGGATTGCCATGACCAGACGTTCCTATGAAGGCGGTTTCAATTTGGGCAACACCTTTCTCCACTTCAAAACCTTCATCCTCTAGTGCTTTGCTTAATAGTTCAGCAGATTTAAATTCTTCAAATCCTGTTTCAGCATATTGCCAGATTTGATTACTCACTTCAATTAATTTTTCTCGTTTTTCTTCAATAATTTGTGATAGTCTACTATGTTTGGTCAAATAAACTCACCCTTACCTTTCTTTTTATGCATGATCAATTAAACTACTATTCTTTGATGGAATTCTATAGAATACCGCACAGATTACCACGATGACTAAGGCACCGATTAGGAAGAAGAAGGCTGCTTGGAATGAGCCTCCAAAACCATCAATAAGAGCACCCATAGCTGTTGGGGCAATAAAGCCAGCCATACCACTAGCGAAATACATCATGCCTAAAAAAGAGCCTATAATTTTTTGAGAAACATACTTAAGTGGAATGGCCAAAATTGCCATTGAAATGGCTGAATCCCCTATAGAGAAGATACTCTGAAAGGAAATCGCTAACTGAATACTCGATGCATTAAACATCATATAAAGGCATAGGCCTGAAACAATGGCACCAATCAATACAATTATTTTTTCTTTTCCAGCAAGTCCTTTATCAATTAAAAATCCTGTGATAATAGCTGCGATTAATCCACAAGCCTGTGGAATCATAGCGAGTGATCCGACTTCTCGTAAATTTAAATTCCGCGTTTGTTCCAAATAGGAGGGAAGCCATGACGAGAAACCCCAATGGACTGTACTTGAGCAAAAGTACATCACGACAAGCATCCATAAAAATGAACTTTTATAGAGTTCTTTCATTGGACGACCATTTGAAGTTTCTGCCACCTGTTGTTTAATAAGCTTTGGGGGATTGTAAAACTTAAACAATAAAAGAGTGACAATTAGACCAACACCACCAATAATGTAAAACATTGTGCGCCAGCCCCAAGTATCAGCAATTAAACCAGCCAAATACAAAGCAAGAACACCACCAATTAATTGAGCAGCTAGAAGCATCGATTTAGCCCGTGCACGAACATCTTTTTTGAAAATCTCCGTAATGGCAACGCCACTGCCTGTCGGTAAACCACCATCACCAAGACCAAGAATAAAACGAATAGCTAAGATTGCCATAAAAGAGCCAATCATCCCAGTCAGTAGGGAGAAGAGGGAAATCATGAAAACAGCAATAACAATTATTTTCCGTGAACCAAACTTATCAGAGGCCCATCCTGCTAGCAATGTCATCAGTGCACTGCTTAGCCAAAAGCTACTGATGACCAACCCGCTTTGTGTCTGTGTTAAATGTAATTCTTTGCTAATGGGGATAATGGCCACATTCATACCGAACAATGTTAATGAATCGACTAACCATGCTAGAAATAATAATGAAAAGATAAAATTTCGTTTGCCAACACTCAATTGCGTATGTAACTCACTCATTCAATTCTTCCTCCTTTTTAGGACGCTTTATTTTTATTTAAGGACAATAAAGGTCTTGTCCGTTATTATAAATACATTATTGTTATTTTTCAATATATTTTGATTTCGAGTACAATGAAATTTTGAGGAGATAGAGAAAAAAGTGTAGATAAAGGACGAAATTAAGCAAGGGGAGTAGATCATAAAAAATACTTCCCTTAAAACCTGTCCAAAGTTAGCATAAAAAGACAGGTTATATAGCAGTATCTATTTTAAGATGGAATCAAGGAGTGAAAGCAATGAGTTGGATTGAGTCGATACAAAAGGCCATTAATTATATGGAGGAGCATTTATTAGAGGATATTACGATTGAACAGATTGCGCAGGAGGTTAATTCTTCTGTCTTTCACTTTCAGCGAACATTTGCCATTTTGACAGATATGTCTATTGCAGATTATCTGCGGCGAAGAAGATTAACATTAGCTGCACAAGAATTGCTGGGTACTGAACAAAAAATAATCGATCTCGCCTACAAATACGGCTATGAAACTCCTGAAGCCTTTACTAAAGCGTTTCGAAAACAGCACCATGTTACGCCTAGTGAAGCAAGAAAGAAGCAAGGACCATTACAATCATATAATCGCCTGGTCATACAGGTAAGCTTGAAGGGAGCAGAACCAATGAAATATAAAATTATTGAAAAAGACAAGTTTCAAATTGTGGGTGTAAAAAGAACATACAACTGTCAAAATGGGGAGAATACAACGGAAATACCTCTATTTTGGCAAGAGGTAAACCAAAGTGGCTTTGATCACCAGCTATACCAATTAAATAATGGCACGGTCAATGGTGTATTAGGTGTTTGTGTACCAAATACTGAACAGGGACAAAAGGGCTTCATTGATTATTGGATTGCTACTGATCATGTAGGAGAAGTAGGGGAAGATCTCTTAACAATGGAAGTACCTGCATCCAAATGGGTTATCTTTGAAGTACATGGACCTATGCCTGATGCAATGCAAAATACGTGGAAACAAATTTATTCAGAGTGGTTCCCATCCAACCCATATGAACCAGCAGGAACAGCAGAGTTGGAGGTTTATCCTGAAGAGGATGCTTATAGCCCTGATGCGTATTCAGAAATTTGGATTCCAATTAAATAACAAAAAAGCCAAGGATGCTATACTAGTGCATCCTTGGCTTTTATTATTCTATTAAAAAAATTTACCCTTTTTTTAGTTTTGTTAAAGATGTAAAATATATACATGTTTAAAATAAACGGTTTAGCGGTGTTTATTAATCGTTACATAATTTCATGAGGGGGTTAAGAAATGATGAGAGGTACGATTCAAAACAAACGTGTTGAAATTTCACAAGAGGATGCACAGCAATACTTAAAGTTGGGAAAAGTTGCGCATGTTGCAACAGTTGATGAGGAAGGTTTTCCTTATGTTATTCCGTTTGTCTATGTATATGAAGGGGAGGACAAACTATACTTGCATATTGGTAATCTTCGAGAAAGTCACTTTTGGTCAAATATCAAACAAAATCCTAAAATTTGTATAGAAGTTTGCGATATGGGTGATTTACATCCAGGCAAAAAATATGCCTGTCAATCCGCACTAGTTTATCAAAGTGTTGTTTTGTTTGGACATATCGAAAGAATTGAAGAGGAAACGAAAAAAGAATGGTTCTTTGATGCGTTACTGGAGAAGTATGGCAATCCTGAATGGACATTTGAAAGAGAAGGCTATCCGATTATGCCGAAAATTGAACTATTTGAAGTAAAAATGGAAAAGCTGACAGGGAAAATTAATCACGGCATGTATCATTAATCAAAAAGGCTAAGTATTGGTTGAATTCTACCATGCTTAGCCTTTTCTTCTTACGATTTTGTTAAAGTGTAAAGTTGTAGAGTATCTTCAGTATTGTGCTTCCCTTGGTAAATGAAATTCAATTTTTTTAAAACCTTGAATGAATTGATATTGGCAGCGTCAACTTCTGCCACAATGGTTTCCATTTTTAAGTGCTTAAAGGCATAATCAATTAAAGCAGTTATAGCTTCTGTTGCATAGCCTTTTCCCCAATATTCCTTGCCCAAATCATAGCCAATCTCTGTTAGAGCATTGTCATAATCAAGCATATTAAAGCCACATGACCCAATGATATGATTGGATGCCTTTTCAAAAATAGAGAAGCGGATTGCCTTGTGTTGCTTAGCTAATTGTTCTAGAAGTTCAATCATTTCCAAGGCTTGCTCTTCTTGTGTAAACTGTGTAATGTTCATATACTTGGTTACATCAGGATCAGACCAAATGGTTAATAAACTTTTAGCATCAGCTTTCTCCATTTTTTGTAACCGCAATCTTTCCGTGTCGATATTTTCAATCAATACTTTTACCTCCAAAATTATGATGATGTTGGATGAAAAATATTGTTATCTGCGCATAATTCAGTCCCTTCATATGGATATAAGTTTATTATAATAGAAATGATACATACTGCAAAATACTGGAGGAAATAGCATGATAAAAGTCTCGGAAGAGCAATATCCTATCATTAAACAATTTATTTCAAGAGCCCCGACATTTGTGTATAGTATACTAGATCGAATGATAGAAGGAGCTGTCTATTCTGATACAGCTGCTTTTCAAACATTATTATTTCACACGAAATCAGGGATATACTATGTATATGGCAATGAAAATAAGACTTCGATTGATTATCATCTTGCCTATTGTTTTCAACAGGCTATAGAACAACAGAAACGGTTTACCTTATTTTCTTATTCTGAACAGTGGAATACTAAAATCGAACATTTGTTAAATAATCAACTGAGAAAGCTAGAACGCTATACATTTACATTTGATGAAAATATTTATAATCATAGAGAGAAGCATGGGGAACGTGACTACGAAGTCAAATTTATTACTGAACCCTTGATTAAAAATTCACTGGAATTTGATCAGACATATTATGAGGAATATTGGGATTCTACCTCTAATTTCCTCAAAAATGGCTTTGGCTTTTGTTTCGTACATAAAGAACAAATCATTAGTGAAGCGGTCTCTATATTTAAATCAAATGAGTATGCAGAAATTGATATTATGACAGATTCGAATTTTAGAGGACAAGGATTAGCAAGTAGCATTGCAGAAACATTTATAGATCATTGTCTTGTCAACCAGCTAAAGCCTTGTTGGGATTGTGACATTTCGAATACAGGATCCATTCACCTAGGCACAAAGCTTGGTTTTACGACACCACAAAAATATGCTATCTATACAAAAAGTAGCCCACGCGGTTATTAAAAACATCGTGAGCTTTATCTGCTTTTAAAAGAAACGATTTCGTAATTCAAAAACTCGATAGAATAGTCTAGCGTCTCTAGCCATTTTATTTGGAGCGTTCATATGGGGACGGAGGCATTGTTGAAACAATTCATCACAGTATTTTGTGCTACCGTGGCGTTCATAGCATTCATCATGCAGTTTACAGCAAGCATCCACTGCATTTGTAGGCGTACCTGGTCCTGAGCAGCCAGGACCACAGTATCGGTAGCCGGGATAACAAAAACCGAGCTTGCGATTTCTATTCATCTCCTAAACCTCTCTTTTCGATGTTTTTACTATAAAATATGTAATATTTCATCGTAGAAGAGGATAAAAAACTATAAGACTATTCTTTTTGATTTGTAAGGTTCCTGTAAGCTTAAAAATAATTACTTGTAAGGATGGGGAGTTATGCTAGCTATAGCATAAAAGATAAGGAGTTTTTCAACATGAATCCATCCGTTACACAAAAAGAACGAATCATTGCCTTAGATATTATACGAGGATTAGCGTTATTTGGTATTTTATTTATTAATGTAGGTGCCTATCAGCTCTTGATGGAGGGTGCACCAATGCCTGATATGAGTGGAATCAATGGGGTTATTGATTCACTTATTAATATTTTTATAGAAAAGAAATTTTTCTCTATCTTTTCATTCCTATTTGGGGTTGGTTTTTATATTTTTGCTACACGTGCAGAAGCGCGGGGAGATAGACCGAGAATGCGCTTTGCAAGACGCTTATTGGCTCTATTGGTTATAGGTATTATTCATATTTTTATTTTTTGGGGCTCTATCCTAGCCATTTACGCAGTGATTGGTTTTTTATTGTTACCATTTTACTCTGCGAAGGTTTCAACCATTTCTAAATGGTTGTTTACGATTATCACACTGCATATTCTGGCATTATTAGGACAAATGTATGTGCCGTCTAATGCAGTTTCGTCAGCTATATTTGGCTTTTTAGGCAATGATGCCGTAGCCATCTTTATTATGTTTTTAAGTGGATTTTTAGTAGCAAAAGCTGATTGGATTGGGCACATTGGAGCGCATAGTCAAAAAATAAAATGGTTGCTTTATAGTACTTTCCCGTTCTTTATTGGATTCTCATTATGGATTTGGTTTGCCTCACAAGCAGATGACCAACAGCTTCAATCTATCATTGGCTTAGGGGTTGTTCCAACAACCTATTTTTATCTAAGTTGTTTGTTTATTCTATTAGAACATAAAACAATAGCGAAGCTACTTCAGCCAATTGGACGTGTGGGGCAAATGGCCTTTACAAATTATTTAGCGCAAAGCTTTATTGGAACAGCCATCATTTCATTAATGGGGCTAGAAGTAGTTTCACCATCAGATATTGTAGTGATAGCGAGTATTACGTTTATCATTCAAATAATTTTTAGCGTGATTTGGTTTAAGTTCTTTACAATAGGACCATTTGAAAAATTATGGCGATATATGACTTATGGAAAAAAAGTCGTGTCCAAACAATCATAAAATACTGTAAATCCCAAACAATCCTACTGTTTGGGATTTTTTCTGCTAAAATAAATTGTATGTTTTTGTAAAAAATGAAACCTAAAATAGGAGATAATCGTAAACTAGGTACCAGAAATAAAGGAGCGTTTATAATATGGCTAAGCAAATAAAAAAATATATGGCTGTGACAACGGCATCTTTGATGGCTGTACAGCTTGCAGCATGTGGAAATAGTGAAACTCAAACAGCAGAAGAATACCCTTTAACTACTTCTAATCAGATCACTGAAGATCAAAATCAAGCAAATACAAGTGATGAAATAGAAAGTGTTTACAATAGTGAAATGGCTGATGCCTGTGATGAATGGCAAGAAGGTGATGATGGTTCCTTTGAATGTATCGATGAAAATTCACCTTACTATGCCCAGCATTTCTTTAATGGTTTGATGTATGCAACGGCTGGAGCCATGATAGGAAGTGCGATATATAAAAGTCGCAATTTAAAAAATGGTACAGATCGAGATGAGCAAAGCAATGGTGGCGGCTCAGCAGTGCCACGATCGTCTTCAAGCGTTAAGGATGAAAGTAAACAAACAAATGGTATAACAAACAGTACGCAAAATAAGGCTAGTTCAACTTCAGGTAGCTCAACTTCAAGTGGATCAAATTCTTATTCGAGTGGACAACGCTCCTATTCGACGGATAGTTCATCTAAGAGTTCCAATTCCTACTCCAATAGCTCTTCCTCAAGCACAGGAAAATCGGGCTTTGGTTCTGGTGGGGCATCTCGTGGCGGCTCGTCCTCCTCGTAAGGTTAGGATAGGGAGTGAAGAACATGATGAATCACACACAGCAACGACAAGCATTTTACTCAAAATTCACTGACTTCTTTCCTGACTTTGAGGATTTAGAGTACGCATTATATGATGTTTTAGAATTGCCAAAGCAACAAATTGATCAACTTCATTATGCAACACAAATGCTTTGGCGCATCTTTTTAAAAGTCGGGAAACAATTTAAACATTTATCGGTCGATCAGCTCTTAGCCTTAGGTATTCGACCGGAAATGATCCCATATATTCAATTAGATTATTTACAGCAGCAATCAATTCTGGCACGATTTGATTTTATTTGTACAGAGGAGGGCTACATTAAATGTTTAGAGTTAAATGGAGAAACCCCTTTTCTTGTACAAGAAACCTTCAAGATGAATGACGCACTATGTCAGCATTTTGGCTATAAAAATCCCAATGATGTAACAGCCTTACAAAAAGCATTGTCGGGCGCTCTTTTTGCTGCCATCCAATATTTACATAATGTCGAAAAGCCGAAGATTGTCATCACAGGAAAAACAGCGGAAGAGGATTACGAAGAGTATTGCCAGGTACAGTTTATCAAGTCCTGTATTCCTTTTGACATTGAGTATGTGCCCATACAAGAGCTTATTATCTTTTCTAATGACACGTCTGAGGTAGCACAAGGTCTTTATACACCTACAATGGAGAAAATTGATATTTTATTTAGACCCGCACACCCTGTAGAGTTTTTAATAGATGATGTGGCAGCAGATGGTGATCGCATTGGCTTGCATCTTTTAGAGCTTGTCAAAAAACGACAGCTAGCAATTATTAATCCACCTGCTGCCTATGTATTACAATCGAAAATCTTATTATGGTTAATATGGGAGCGGAGAAATGATCCATTGCTCTTTACTTCCGAGGAACGAGCAGCTATTTTGCAATATATGCTTCCTACATACCTTACAGCAGAACCATTTATTCGCGATGATGTACCCTATGTCAAGAAGCCTGTTTATTCTCGTGAGGGAAATACAGTAGAAATTTACGCAGGAAGTGGGCGGAGAGTAAATGCTTCCACATCCAAACACTATGATGATAATTTGTTTATTTACCAACAGTATGTGGAGATGCCTAGTATAACAGTGCAGTTAAAAGAAGGATATCGTGCTAAGAAGTGGCTAATTGGCTCATTTGTTGCTGATAATTGTGCATGTGGTTTAAGCTGTCGGGTAGGCAATCAAATTACAGAATGGGATTCACATTGGTTAGCCGTTGGTTACAAGGAGTAACAAATCTATAGTGCTGAAAAACAAAACCACCCATAAAATTTTTTTAGAAGGTGAAAATGGATTGCCGTTGCAGGCTACTTACTTTCCTGTGGGCGAGCGCCGAACCCCTTCCTTCGCTCCGTAGGTTTCGCCTGACTCGCTATCCCACGGGAGTCAAGTAGCCTTCCACTCCAACCTACAGAAGTGT
This sequence comes from Lysinibacillus sp. LK3, assembly GCF_001043675.1. Classification (NCBI taxonomy): domain Bacteria; kingdom Bacillati; phylum Bacillota; class Bacilli; order Caryophanales; family Bacillaceae; genus Lysinibacillus; species Lysinibacillus sp. LK3. The sequence continues at coordinate 65,988 of NZ_LDUJ01000007.1, read as the reverse complement.
TATCTTTTTAGCAAAGGTTTTCAAATAAAGTGAAGGTGTTCACTTCTTGTCACTCATCACTTCTCCACATTGAAAATAAGAGCTTATCCCCTCTATGAATACAGATAATGGGCGATTTTATTACTATGCTACTATAAAAAAAGTAAAGACACTTTGCAGAATGGTTGATTGGAGAGGAGCCAGCGTCACTCCTAGGGGATTTAGCGTCACTGATGAGACCCTGGAGCGAACGTAAGTGAGAGAAGCGGCTCATTGGACGCCCCCTGGAAAGGACGCTGGCGGAACGGAAATCAACCCTTACCTTGCCAAAAGGTATTATTTCTCCTAGCGATATTATCTTTTTTCAATAACATGAATTGGCGAGACTTTTAAAAGTATCGCCAATCGATTGGTCCTTATTCATTCCAGCCTTTACAGACATCAATCCATTCTTTATAGGGAGCATATGTTTCAAGTTCTGAAATGGTTACCTCAATGGCTGAATTACTACTACCGCACGCTGGAAATACTGTAGTAAAACGTTTTAAAGATTCATCTAAATAAATGGCTACGCCCTCATTCACACCAAAAGGGCATACACCTCCGACATCATGGCCGATCATCGTCTCCACATCATCTTTGGATAACATCTTTGCCTTCGTACCAAATACGGCTTTATATTTTGCATTATCGATTTTTGCGTCACCAGCAGCCACAATTAAGATCGCTCCATCATTTACAAGAAAAGATAAAGATTTTGCTATGCGCTCTGGCTCACAGCCAAGCGCCTGTGCTGCTAACTCAACTGTTGCGGAGCTTTCTTCTAATTCTTGTATTTTGTGTTCTACATGCCATTGTGCTAAATGGCGACGTACTTTTTCAATTGCCATATGTACACCCTCCTACTTGTATCAATTATGCCCTAGCATAGGTTGTCGAGATTTTTTGAGATTTTCGAAAAGATCCCTTTTCTATAGTTGATATACCACCTTCATACAAAAAGCATTCATTAAATCCAGACAAAATTAATTTTACCATAATTTTCAGAATATATAGTTGTGAATGCTTTATCTTTCGGGTACCATTGGTGTAAGGAGTGTAAAATTACACTAGGGAGGTCTTTGTATGCTTAAGTTTATACAAATAGTATCGATACTAATTGGTTTATCCGTTGTGACATTAATGGTTGCATTCATGATCACATTAAGTGGTGGGCTGCATTTAATTAATTTGGTCTTTACTATACCCGTTTGTTTATTTGTCTGGATTGTTTGTAGTATGTTTAAATGGACCAACACAAAAAAACGAAGGGGCTTGCTATTTGGTGTCATGGGAATCGCCCTGTTGATTGCAGCCATTAAACCGATTCAACATTATTATAAAATGAGTATTCCCACTGTTGATGCGGAAATTGATGTAACAGTCTATCAGCCATTTGTCCCTGGCAATGAAATAGTGAAAAATAAAGCTACCTTACAATTGACAGAGTCATTACCCCGACTAGATGGTGCAACAGCCATGTACCCTTTATATGCGGCTTTTGTGGAGGCTACGTATCCCAAAGGGGAATATCCTCCATATAATAGTAGAGTTCAAGTAAGTCGTACACCAGAGGCCTATCAAAATTTAATAGCTGGAGATGTTGATTTGATCTTTGTGGCAGCCCCGTCCACCTCACAAGAATGGCAGGCAGAAAAGGAAGGACTTACATTTGATATGACGCCAATTGGTCGAGAGGCATTTGTCTTTTTTGTGCATCGTAAAAATAAAATCGATAATTTAACACTTGAGCAGGTCAAAAAAATATATGCTGGAGAAATAACTAATTGGCGTGAAGTGGGTGGGGAGGATGAGGCCATTCGTGCTTTCCAACGCCCAGCAGATAGTGGAAGCCAAACGACACTAGAAAAGCTGATGGGCAATACGCCAATCATGGAGGCACCCACTGAAGATGTTGCATCAGGAATGGGCGGAATCATTCGTGAAGTGTCGCAATATCGAAATTATAAAAATGCCTTGGGCTTTACGTTTAGATATTATTCTACAGAGATGGTTGGTAACAAAAAGATCAAATTACTATCCATTGACGGAGTAGCACCAACAAAAGAAAATATTCAAAATGGTACATATCCTTTAGTGTCTGAATTTTATGCCATCACAGCAGGAACGGAAAATCAAAATGTACAGAAACTGATTGATTGGATACTTTCTGAGGAAGGGCAGGCAATGGTAGAAAAGGTTGGCTATGTACCAGTGGAAAATCATTGAATAGTTTGCTATACTAAGAGTAATAATCGAATAAAAGTTTTCTAGGGTTCCGTAGCGCTTGCTAGTCTGGTCCGAGAGAAAACCACAAATTGATTTTGTGACACGGAAGGATAAAAGCCTGGGAGATACTGTTTAAAGACAGTTTCTTCAGGCTTTTTTTGTTTGGCTAAAATCAAGTCATTTGGCGAATGCTGAAAAAGTAGTTGGATCATCCAATTATTCGGCCGTGTCTTATAAAATGGAGGGATTTATGATGAATAAACAATGGATCAGCGTCATTATAGCGGCTTGCTTTGAAGTTGGCTGGGTCATTGGGTTAAAGCATGCAACAAGTGTACTAGAATGGATTGGTACAGCAATTGCCATTTTTATTAGTTTTTATTTGCTCATTAAAGCAGGTGAGCATCTACCAGTTGGGACCGTTTATGCAATCTTTGTTGGATTAGGAACAGCTGGTACTGTATGTGCGGATAGCTTGCTATTTGGAGAGCCGTGGAAATTAGCAAAAATCATATGTATTGTTGTGTTACTTGCAGGAGTTGTAGGCTTAAAGCTAGTAACAGGAGAGCCTAAGGAACAAGAGGTGAGTGAATAATGGCATGGATGGCATTAGTTGTTGCAGGGTTATGTGAAATGTTGGGCGTATATATGATTAGTAAATATAATAAGACAAAGAGTATGAAAAATTTAGGACTGTTGATTGGTGCATTCACCTTAAGTTTTGCAGGCCTTGCCTATGCGATGGAAACATTACCAATGGGTACTGCCTATGCGATCTGGACAGGGATTGGTGCAGCTGGAGGAGCGCTGCTAGGTATGCTGTTTTTTAATGAATCTAAGGACTGGCGACGCATCGTTTGTATTGTCCTTGTATTAGGAGCAGCAATCATGTTGAAATTGCTATCATAATTAATCAGGCACTCCTCTTATGCAGGAGTGCCTGTTTTTATATTATTTTTTTACGTCTTTTGTCCATTCAGCCACTTTATCTGGATTAGCATCAACCCATTCTTTCGCAGCATCTTTTGGATCTTTACCATCCATTACTTCTAACATAACACTTTCTAAATCTTCTGCTGTCCAGTGGAAGTTATCGAGTACTGAATATACATCTGGTAAATCTTCTTTTAAGCCTTTACGTACGAATGTATTAATCGTTTCTTCTCCACCATATACACCCTTTGGATCTTCTAAGTATTTAAGATCATATTTCGCAAATTTCCAGTGTGGTGACCAGCCTGTGACAATTATCTCTTCCTTATCTTTCAGTGCTTTTGATAATGCAGTTGTCATCGCACCAGAAGAAGAAGTAATAAAGTTCCAATCTGCTAAATTATCATATTCTTCTAATGCTTTTTCTGTAGCAGCAGTAATGCCCGCACCTGGCTCAATACCAGTGATTGTATGATCTGCTTCATTAGATAAATCTTCAATAGAATTGACATCCATATAGCTTGGTACAACTAAACCAATTTTTGCACCAGCAAGGTTTTCACCTAGCTCATCTAAATCAGCTTTATATTTTTCATATTGTGAAGCATGTGTATGTGGTAGCCAAGCAGCAACCATTCCATCAGCCTCTCCTTTCGAGACAGCCTCCCACATGATCGCATTATCCAGAGGAGTTAATGTTACATCATAACCTAAATCTTCGAGTACCTGCCCAACAACATTCGTTGAGGCAATTTCCGTATCCCACTCAACATAGGCTAGGTTTACCTCCTTAGAATCACTGTTTTTTCCAGAACTTGAGCCTGAGTCGCCTCCACTACATGCAGCAAGCATGAAGCCTAGACCTAGAGCCATTCCTAACTTTGATAGTGTTTTCAGTTTCATCGAATCTCCCTTTCTCTTCATCATTTTGTATCCAAACTGCCGACATCCACTGGAGGATGGATGGTAGCAAGAAAGATGACATTTCTATAATGCTTTCTTTTTATTGAGGCTTTGTGTTAAACGGTCAATAATGATCGCGAAAATAACTAAGCCTAATCCTGCAACGAAGCCATTCCCAACTTGAGTACGTTGAAGGGCTGTTAATACTTCACGTCCTAGACCAGGAGCCCCAATCATAGAGGCAATAACTACCATAGAAAGTGACAGCATAACGGTTTGGTTAATCCCAGCCATAATGGTTGATTTAGCAAGGGGGATTTCTACTTTAAATAATTTTTGGCTAGCTGTACTACCATAGGAGTCTGCAGCTTCCACTAATTCTTTTGGTACTTGACGAATACCGAGGTTTGTCATACGTACAGTTGGGGGTAAAGCAAAGATAACGGATGCAAAGACACCAGGTACAATACCAATACCAAAAAAGGCAACGGCTGGAATTAAATAGACAAAGCCAGGCATTGTTTGCATGAAATCTAGTATTGGTTTAATAATGTTTTCAGCTACCGTTGATTTTGACATTAAGATACCTAGTGGAATACCGATGATGATGGATATAATACTGGAAAAGATCACAAGCGTGGTTGTTTCCATAAGATGAGTCCATAATCCTTGGTTATAGATAAACAACAAGCCAATTAATGAGAATGCAGCAAGCCCTAACTTTTTGCCTGAAACGAAGAAGGCAAATATCACGACAAGAAGTATAAGAATAATGGCTGGGATACTAATTAATAAATCAGTGACCTGATTCATGAGTAGTTTTCCGAATTGCTGAATAGAGTTAAAGAACGCTGAAAAATTACTCGTCAACCAGTCCATAGCTGATTCTACCCACGGAGCTAGTGGTAATGTTGGAATATTATCTAAAAAGTTATTCATGTGATTCGGCCTCCTCATCGCTAGTTGACAGTGCTTGGATGACAACGCCCCTAATTAGTACACCAAGCAAGCGACCATCTTTCACAACGGCAATAGGAGTAGGAGAATTATAAATCATCCCTAAAATATCCTGTAGTAGCATATCTGGTGGAACAGTTAATACTTCTGATTGCACAATAGAATGGACGGTTTGCTCTTGTTTCTTCGCTGCAGCTAGTGCATCGTCTGCAGTGATATAGCCTTTTAAATGTCTATTTTTATCAACAGCCATTAATAAACTTACAGCCTCTTGACGCATACGCTTTAGTGCCACTTTAGGGCCATCTAGGTCTGTATTGACATAAACTGGTCGTACCATGACATTTTCAGCTGTCAATACTTTAGATCGATCCACATCTTCCACGAATGTTTTGACATAATCATTTGCTGGGTTGGTTAATATTTCTTCACCCGTACCAATCTGAATGATAGAGCCATCCTTCATAATGGCAATGCGATCCCCAATGCGTAATGCTTCATTTAAATCATGTGTGATAAATAAAATTGTTTTTTTCAATGTTTGTTGTAGATCGAGTAGCTCATCTTGCATTTCCTTGCGAATCAATGGATCAAGTGCTGAAAATGCTTCATCCATTAGTAATATTTCAGGATCATTAGCAAGGGCTCGTGCTAAACCAACACGCTGCTGCATACCACCTGATAACTGATTTGGATACTGGTCTTTATAAGCGAGTAATCCAGCATTTTCTAAAGCCTGTTCAGCTTTTGCTTGCCGTTCTTCTTTTGAAATACCTCGAATTTCAAGGCCATATTCGGTATTTTGAAGTAATGTACGATGGGGGAATAAACCGAAGTTTTGGAAAACCATGCTCATTTTGTTTCTTCGTACAGACCGTAGACTTTCTTTTCCCATGGTAGAAATATTTTCTCCATCGATATATATATTTCCGCTCGTTGGTTCAATTAGGCGGTTTAAAAGCCGTATAAGCGTGGATTTGCCACTTCCTGACAATCCCATAATAACAAAGATTTCTCCTTCGTTGACAGTAAAGCTTGCATCGTATACTCCAACAGTTGCACCTGTTTCTTTTAAGATATCAGTCTTACTTTTTTGTTGCTTAACGAGTTCTAGTGCTTGGGGAATATGTTTGCCAAACACTTTCGATACGTGTTCTATTTTAATTTTTTCCATAGAAGCACTCCTTTCGTAGATTATTACTATGTGAGGATAATGATACCCAAAAATAAACAAGTAACAACCTTACTGTAGCAAAGGGTTGTTACTTTTGTCAAATCGACAAATAAGAAAAAACCCGCTTAAACGCTGTTATATCAGCGCTTAAACGGATTTTAATTTGGGTATAAAAAGCTTTGAACTCTAGCGAAACTTTCATCATTTCCAACAAAATAAATAATGTCCCCTTCTTCAAATGAGACATAAGGACCAGGGGATAGTAATAATTCATTGCCACGTCGAATACCAACGATAGTACTAGAAGTATTTTGCCAAAAATTTAAAGCTTGTACAGTTTGATGAATGCATGGACTATCAGCTGTCATTTCTAATTGATAGGGGATGAACGGATTGACTGACCGGTAATGCTCGGTGCGGCTAATTAGTTGCTTTGCCTTGTCTTGTAAATTAATCAATTCATGATGTTGCTTTTGAATACTTGTCAAAAGCTCATTTTGTATTTCATGAATCGATTGTACATCATGAAACTGTCTGACGAATTGAGCCGCTTTTTCATACGATTTTATAATTACGCCACTACCTTTTGAAGCTTCAACAATTTCTAAGTCTTGCAAAACGGCAATAGCTCTTCTTGCCGTCTCAGCAGAAACATTATATTGACTAGCAAGAGAGGATCTTGCATATATTTTATCGCCAATGCTGTATTTTCTTTCAACAATCTTGGAGGCGAGATCAATGGCTATTTGTTGATATTTTGGTTGCTTTAGTTGAACATTTTTTTCTAAGTTCATGTTAAACTTCCTTTCGTCATTACAGTACCACAGCTTATTATAGACTAGCCTGCACAGAAAAAATAGCATCTCCATAAGCTAGTAGTATATGATGAAAAAGTAATAATAAAATTATCATCCCTAATAATTATAATTAAAGAGTAATAGCTGTCGATTGACACTTTTTAGTTATTATTATAAACTAAGTTACGTTATGTAAGTGATGTGAAAATACATGTGCTCAGTTGGTGAATTTAGCCAACTGTTTCTATAGAAGGTTGGAGATTAATATGACAATTACAACTAAAGTGATGGACTTAGTAAAAGATAAAATGACGTTAGTAAAGCATACAAATACAGAGAATATTTGCCTAGTTGGACCAGTGAAATTACCTGTAAAACAAGGCGATTTTTCTGCAACGTTTCAATGGTATAACTGGCTTAAAATTGATGCGAATTTAACTAAAGAAGAAATCATTGATGGATTAGCCGCTGCTAATTTAGCATTTTTACAACAATCCTCTGTGCTTGTATATGGTGATTTTACCCATTCAGAAGATGCTTTAATCCGAATGCATAGTATTTGTCACACAGGCGACATATTTGGCAGCCAGCGTTGTGATTGTGGATACCAGTTGCATGAGTCTATGAAAATGATAGTTGAGCATGGCTGTGGTGCTATATTTTATTTAGCTGATCATGAAGGTCGTGGTATTGGACTATTCTCTAAATCTCTTGCTTATTTATTGCAAGAGGAAGGGCTCGATACAGTTGAAGCAAACCATGCACTTGGCTTCCCAGATGATACACGTTCTTATGACGAAGCACTTGCGGTATTAGCTACACTGCGTACCAAACCAGTAACACTTATTACAAATAATCCGAAGAAATTGGCTGCATTACAGGCTCGTGGCATGGCTGCGGAAGGGCATGTTCCTTTATGGGGCGGTTTGACAGAGACGAATCGTTTTTATTTAGAAACGAAAGTTGAAAAATCTGGACATATACGTGAAAAGCAATAGGTGGAGGTTGCGATGATGAATGTAGATGAAAAGTATATGCAACTGGCTTTGGATTTAGCAGCTAGTGCTAAAGGAAATACGAACCCTAATCCACTTGTTGGGGCTGTAATCGTGAAGAACGGTGTGATTGTAGGTACAGGTTTACACAGAAAAGCAGGGGAACCACATGCTGAAGTGCATGCTTTTCGAATGGCTGGAGAGCATGCACTGGGTGCTACGTTATATGTAACGTTAGAGCCTTGTTCACATTATGGTAAGACACCTCCTTGTGCCAATTTAGTGAAGGAATCTGGTGTCAGTCGAGTGGTAATTGCTATGCAAGATCCAAATCCAGCAGTAGCAGGTCGTGGCATCCAATTGCTACAAGATGCTGGAATAATGGTGGAAGTGGGGGTTTTAGAGCAACAAGCGCGCCGTTTAAATGAGCGTTTTATTCACAATATGCTTACGCATCGTCCTTTTGTTATTTCAAAATTTGCTATGACTCTAGATGGGAAAATTGCTACGCATACAGGACATTCAAAATGGGTAACTGGAGAGGGTGCACGTGAGGATGTTCACCATATTCGTCATGAAGTAGATGGAATTTTAGTTGGCGTGGGTACAGTCATTGCTGATAATCCTTCTTTAACAACAAGACTAAAAGAAGGATATGGAAAAAACCCAACACGTATTATTATGGATAGTTCTCTACGTACACCTGACAATGCAAATGTCTTGAATACAGAGGATGCACCAACGATTCTTGTTTGTAGTGACGACGTAAGCCAAGAAAAGATTCATTTATTTACAGAAAAAGGTGTTACAGTTTTACCCGTACAAAAAAATGAATATGGATTACAGATTGATGAGATGCTTGAAAAGCTTTATATACACGGCATAACAGATATTTTGCTAGAAGGTGGAAGTAAAATGAATGCTTCCTTTTTACAGCAAGGTGCAATCGATAAATATGTAGTATATATAGCACCTAAAGTTTTGGGTGGAAATCTATCGTTAACGCCGTTTGCTGGCTATAATCCCTCTCTCATGCATGAGGCATGGAATGTTGAGTTTGCATCATTTGATAAAATAGGCGAGGATTTGCGTATTATTGCCTATCCAAAGCAGGGTGAAAAAAAGTGAACTATCAAGCAGATGTCTGTATAGTAGGGGCAGGTCCTGCTGGTGCATTGTTATCCTACCTACTTGCTAAAAAAGGGCTGTCAGTGATTTTATTAGAGCAAAATGTAGCACTTGGTCAGGCATTTCGTGGCGAGCATTTAAATGAGGAAGGGGAGGCTGTTTTAAAAAGCCACCATCTTTTCGAAGCAGTCGAGGCACTCGGTATATTACGAATGGAGAAACTTGAGTATTATGCTGGTGGCAGAGCATTTAAAACAATTCTTCCAGATGAAGCAATAGGACATTTAGGCATTCATGTACCACAGGCAAATTTATTAAAAGGAATTTTACAAAAAGCACAGCTGTTCCCTAACTTTACATGCTTGCTACATACAAAGGTAACAAAGCTGATCGCGGATGCTACTGGTCATTATAGAGGCGTTATGGCGATAAAAAACGGGGACCCTATACAAATCGATAGTCAGTTAATTATCGGTGCGGATGGTCGTTATTCTACTATTCGTAAGCAAGCACATATTGATGTTCAAAAACAGAAGCATGGCTTTGATTTACTGTGGGCTAAAATTCCTGCGCCAGCTGATTGGGAACCATCCATAAAAATGGCACTCATCGATAATAAGCAGCTGTCATTGTTTACACAAGTTGGTGGTTATCTTCAAATAGGCTGGAATATTGAGCAAGGTAGTTTCCCTCAGCTTCGAAAACTAGCATTTACACCCTTTATCCAGCAGCTTGTGGAGGCATTTCCAGAATTAACGAAGACAGTGCAGGCACAGATAACTTCCTGGCAGGATTTTGTTTTGCTTGATGTCTTTAGTAGCCATTGTAATAGTTGGGGGACAAAGGGCCTTGTCTTGCTAGGGGACGCTGTTCATACAATGACACCAACAGGCGCTTTTGGGCTGAATAGTGCACTAAAAGATGCAGATTGTCTTGCATCATTGCTAAATAAAGACACACTAGCACAATTTAACGTACAATATTTTCAACAAATGCGTAAGCAAGCCATTGAGGAAGTATTAGCAAAACAAATTGAAAAAGAACTGACATTTGCTTCTAACTTTATAAACAAGGCTTCGTGAAAGGACGAACAACTAAATGAAGTTTGGCTTTGATATAGATGACACATTAATTGATTTACGAGCACATGCCTTTTTACTTTATAATAAAAAGCTTGGCAAAAAGGTTTCCTTTGAAACCTTTCAAGCGATACAACGAGTAGAAATTCATGAACCATTTGGATTAACAGATGAGGAAGGAACTGCCCTGTGGAATAGCGCATTGGAAGAGATCTATTTTACGGACTGTCCATCTTTTGATGGTGCTTTAAAAGCCCTCCAAGCTTTAGCAGAGCAGGGACATGACATTTACTATATTACATCTCGTCCAAAACAATATTGTGCGCAAACAAAAGCTTGGATGGAGGCACAGGGCTTTCCAATAACAGACGGTCATTTTTTTTGTGGCATGCAAGATGCAGAAAAGGTAGCCATTATAAAAGAGCTTGCTTTAGATATTTATGTAGATGATAAACCAGCAGTACTTGAGACACTTCATGATGTGACAACTAAGGTAATCTTAAAGAATCAATCTTATAACCAGCATGTAAATCTTCCACGTTTATATGATTGGCAAGAGTTTCAAACGATGTTAACAAAATAAAGGATTGGTGCAACGACTAACCGTTGTACCGATCCTTTTTTGCTAAAATCGACTAAGTTTAAAGGTAGATAAATCTTGTTTACTTTTGCCTTCTATAATTAAATCTGCAAGAGCTTCCCCAACGGCACTACTAAATTTAAAGCCATGACCAGAAAAACCTGCAGCAATCACAATATTCTGATGTTCAGGTAAAAAGTCGATGATGAAATCTTCATCTGGTGTCATCGAATACTTACATGTTTTTCCGTATTTAAGCGTTCCATGCTGAGGCATAAACTGATCAATGAAGTTTTGTAAGTCAACAGCATCAGACGCATCAAACGGACGTAGAGGGTCGTTTGGATTAACCACATCACCACCATCGTGTCGTCCAAGTTTTAACCCCGCTCCATCAATACTTGGAAAGCCGTAGTAGGTTGAATCGGCAAATTCAAAGCAATAGGCTGGAAAAACTTTATCACGATACAGCTGCTCATCTGCCTCAAACCATGCAAAGGTTTTCCGCGTTGGTGTGACGGGTATGCTCACGTCTACTGTTTGTAATAATTCTGTTGCCCATGCACCAGCCGTTACTATTAATTGCTTTGCTTTATAGCTATTATGTACTGTTTGTACCTGTACAATATCACCAGCTTGGATAGCCAATACTTTTTCATTTGTTCGAAGGCTTGCACCCGCCTCCAAGGCTAATTTTTTATAGGCTTGAATACATGCTTCGACACGAAGGACACCAGCTGTAGGTTCAAAGCAAGCAACTAAATTTTTTGGCAAGAATAACCCTGGCCATTTGTTCATTGCTTCAGCAGGTGAATAGTGTTCAAGCGCTAAATTATAGAGCGCAGCACTAGCCTTCACATTTTGAATGAAGGCACATGTTGGCTCTCCAATATTAACTACACCAGTTTGTAAAAATAAGCTTTCATTTGCTAAAGACTCTAGCTCTTGCCAAAGCTCGCCAGCTCTTTTTACAAAAGGTACATAGCTAGCTCCTTCACCATAGGCAAAGCGAATGATTCTTGTATCCCCATGATGACTACCTTCTTCATGGGGTGGAGTAAAGGCATCTAGCATAAGTACATTTTTTCCTTCCTTTGCTAAAAAGTAACCAGCCGCCATCCCCATGGAGCCAGCACCAACTATTATGACATCATAGTCCATTTTAATCCCTACTTTTTTACTCTAGTATAACAGATTTATAGGGAAGGAAACAGAATTTTTAGAAAATAAATAGACACAGCACCTGCAATCCGAATGGACTAGAGATGCTGTGCGTTGTAGATAGCTACTATTTTGAGCTTGGTAAAATTTTATTAAGGAAAATCGCTACGAGCGCAGCGGTTGCAATAGGCGAACCAAATAAATACTGCACGGTTGTAGGTAAGGAATACAGGAAATCATCAGGCAATAATGTCAATGCTAACGTTAAAATAACAGGAATCGCGATGACATACATTTCCTTTTCACCAATATGTTCATTTTTCATGACCTGTAAACCACTAATGGCTATTATGCCGCAGACGATCACAAATACACCACCAATAACAGCTGAAGGAATTGCTGAGATGAGTGCTGCTAATTTACCAGAGAAGCCGAAGACGATAAACCAAATACCTGCTGCTATAAAGACACGACGGCTCGCAATCCCAGTAATAGAGATAACACCTGCATTTGTTGAATAACCTGTCACAGGAGTGGAGCCAAGTAAAGAAGCAATAAAGCAGCCAATTCCTTCACCAATAACACCACGGTTAATTTGTTTATTTGTTAAAGGTTGGTCGATGACATTGCTAATGGCAAACCATGTTCCTGTTGTTTCAGCCATTAAGACAATATATATTATGACCATTGTGATAATAGCAGAAAAATTAAAGCTAAAACTAAAATCTGCAAATGGAATTTGTGGCATGCTAAACCATTTGGCTTGCGATACAGGAGATAAATCTAAAACACCCATGATATTTGCTGCAATACTACCAGCAATTAAGGCGATGATGACAGAAGCAATTCGGAATAGACGTCCTTTTTGATGGAAGACTGTGCCTAACATGACACAAATAATTAATACGAATGCTGAGATAAGTGCTAAATAAATGTTTTGATTTATGGATGCGCCTGCACCATTAAAAATATTATCACTTAAACCAACAGGCATTAAGGACAATCCAACCACAAAGATAATCGTTCCACCAACAATTGGTGGAATAAATGTTTGGACAATTTTATTGAAGATACCTGTATAGCCTAAAATAATAACCAAAATGGCTCCAATTAAACTAGCACCTAGCACAGTACTCCAACCTAAATCACCACTACCACTTGCTGCATAGATCCCAACAATAGCACCAAGTGGAACATAGGATGGACCTTGTGCCATCGGTAATTTCATACAAAAATGTGTTTGCACAATCGTCGCGACCCCAGCTGCAATAAAGGTTGATTGAATCAAGGCGCTTGCCTGACCAGTTTGTAGACCGATTAGCATGGCAATTAAAAAGGGCACCACATAAACATCCATAGCCATAACATGCTGTAAACCGAGTAGAGCAGACTGACCGAACGAAATTTTTTCATCTGGTAACACGGTTAATTGTGTTTGTTTTGTTTGATTAGTTAGTTTTCTATGTTGTGTTTCCACGAAGTTGTACACCTCAAAATGATAGATTTTTATTAGAGAATAAGAGAATGATTAGCCTCTCGTATGAACTTTATTTCCTTGCACCCATACCTCGCGGATATTTTCTGGGCGTACAAGATACATGATTTTTTGGAATATATCGTGTAAATCTTCATTTGAATCAAAAATTGGAAGCCTAGCAGTAGGAATTTTTGTATCGATAATTTGTACATCCCATGTATAGTTTTCCTGTAAACGGCCAATTGGAAGACTTAAGCTTTCTCCACCACCAGCTGTCGCTAGATAGAAGGCCTCATTTATTGTAATGCGTGAATTTGGGACACCACGCTTTTCGGCGGAAATGGTTGTATCTACACCATCCTCTAGCATTCTCGATGACATAACAGCTTGTCTTGCATTATCAAAAAGACTTGGAGAAAATCCGCCTGAAACATCTGAACCTAGTCCAATATCAACGCCCATTGCATGAAAGCGGGCGATTGGAATCACGCTGTTAGCAAAATAGGCATTAGAGATTGGACAATGACCTATGGCAGTGCCAGTTTCAGCAAATAATCTGGCATCCTCATCGCTTAAGAAATTACAATGAGCCATGACAGATTTTTCACCTAACAAACCAAAATTATGTAAGGCGACGGCATCATTTTTGTTGAAACGTTCTTTGACGTAGCTGTGCTCCCAGTCACTTTCACTACAGTGTGATTGGATATGTGTATCATATTTCGCAGATAATTCACCTAAGCCCTTTAAGGCACCGTCTGTACAGCTTGGAATAAAGCGAGGAGTGACAACGGGGTAAACACCCTGTTTAGTCGTTTTGGCTAAATTTTTTACAGCTAAAATAAATTCCTCCGTATCCTCTAATGCGGTTTTTGTGTTTTCATCTCGATAAAAATCAGGATTCTGTTCAGGATCGTCCATGACCACTTTTCCGACTAATCCTCGCTGTCCCTTTTCAGCACAGATTTTCGCTAAAAGTACACTGGCCTCCTTATGGACCGTCGCAAAATATAATGATGTAGTTGTACCATTGGCAAGTAGTGTGCTTACTAAATCCTCATAAACTTCTTGAGCAAATACTAAATCGGAGAATTTTGATTCGATAGGGAAAGTATATGTGTTTAACCAATCGTAAAGAGGAATGTCTAAAGCTGTCCCAGATTGTGCCCATTGAGGTGCATGTACATGCAAATCGACAAATCCCGGTAGGAAATATTGGCCTTCAGCTAATGCATGGAAGTTATTTTGATCTTGATATGTAATTAATAGTTGTTGGTAATCAGGTTGTTCGGGAGCGATAGTTTTAACAATCATACCGTCAGCATTAATGAAAAATAAATAATCCTTTAAAATGTGAACGTCAGTAGCAGATTTACTAGTAAAAGCTGTTCCTTTGAAAATATGCGTATATTCAGACATAAAAACCACCTTAATGTTCGTTTATTGATAATAACACGGATTATTATAGGATATAAAAACTATTAAGTCTACAAAAAAACGAATATTAATATAATGACTAAAGAAATGCATGCACCTTTTTAACTACATTTTTACAGCTTTGACAAGTGTTGATAGATAACAAAAGAAGGCACCTATTTGAGAGTGCCTTCTTTCTATATGATCGATTCATGGATGATGTGAAGAAAATTATTAAAGGATGTGGAGTGATGCAATTCATTTTTTCTTGTACAAAGGTAAATCGGTCGTTGGATATCAATGTCCTTAATAAAAACGCGGGCAACTTGCTGCTGTAGAATAAAGCTAGAAGCTGCTATGGATGGTGCTAGCATTGTACCAAAACCTGCTGCAATGGCATGTATGGATTCATTAATCCCGTCTAGTTGTAAACCTACTTTCGGTGGAGGAATTTTATGCACTTTACATAGGGCATTTAAGTATTCTTTTGTGGAACTACCATCCTCCCTTGTGACGAAGGGCTGCTGCATAAGTTCTGCAAGCGATACTGTTTGACCTGCCAGATGATGATTGTACGGCACAATAAACCAATAATCCAAATTCATTAGAAATTGATAATTAATATCAGCATGATGTCCATCTTCTTTGACGATAAAAGCTAAATCAGCTTTATAATGGAGTAAATCCTCAATCACTTGCTGGGAATTGGCGGTCTTTAAATGAATATGTGTTGCTGGATAAACTTGTTTAAATTGAGCTAACCATTTAGGTAGTAAAAAATGGGAGGGAACATGCGTGGAGGCAATTTGCAGTTCTTCATTGCCCGTATTTTTAAGCTGTTCAACTTTATTTTCAATATCAGTTTCTAGATCAAATAAGCGCTGTGCCTGTTTGTATAAAAAAGTACCATTTTGTGTTAGCGAAATGCCCCTACCTTTGGCTTCTAGCAGTGTCAAGCCTAGTTCTTTCTCTAAATTTCGAATTTGAATGGTTACAGCAGGCTGACTAATCATAAGTGTCTGTGCCGCTTTGGAAACACTATTGAGTTCAGCCACCTTTGTAAATAAACGTAGAGCATGTAAATTCATGTCGTTACACCTTTCATAAATTTTTTTTATGCTTTTATATACATTATATATTAGATTTATTAATTTGCGCTCTGTATCCTTTTAATTACAGTAGAATATATGAGAGGGGGGGTTCATCATGAATCGACAACATGTAGGAATTGTCTTTGGAGGAATTTTATTATTAGTTGTTGCTATGGGGATTAGTCGATTTGCCTTCACACCGATTCTACCCTTTATGCGTCATGATGTAGGGTTTTCATTGGAAGTGGCTGGTTTTTTAGCTTCAAGCAATTATATTGGTTATTTCATTGGCGCATTATGGGCAGGGTTCATTTATCGTCAGCGTAAAAATGTTTTAATGGCAAGTGTTGTTACCAATGTCCTATCTGTTATATTAATGGGCTTAATAGAAGTGTATAGTGTTTGGCTAGTTCTGCGTTTAATTGCGGGCATTACAGGGGGCCTTATTTTTGTGTTAACATCGAGTATTATTATGGATTACTTGGCGAAGCATTCATTATCACGATGGTCTGGCTATGTATTTAGTGGTATAGGCTTAGGGATTGCTATTTCAGGTTTATGTGTACCTGCTATAGAAGCAAGATTTGCTTGGCAGGGTGCATGGTTAGGCTTAGGAATTTTATCAGCGATTTTTTTATTTATTACCTCTTATTTATGGAGAAGTTTAGTGGTGCAGGACAGCACAAAAGTTACGAAATCTCTTGATACAAAAATGACAAAGGGTTTTATGCCATGGCTGATTTTATCCTATGGTTTAGAGGGGTTAGGCTATATTATTACAGGTACTTTTTTAGTCGATATTATTCATAATATTCCTTCTCTTCAAGCTTACTCTTCCTATAGCTGGGTCATTGTGGGGCTCGCGGCTATTCCATCAGCTCCTGTTTGGACGGTCTTATTAGAGAAGTTTTCAGCTATAAAAATTTTGTTTGTGGCATACATACTGCAAGTGGTTGGTATCCTGTTACCTGTTTTTGCACAAACGGTATGGAGCGTTTTACTAGCATCTTTTTTATTCGGTCTAACCTTTGTAGGAATTGTCACGCTAACTACTTCCTATGCACGACAGCTATTCCCGACAAAGAGCGGATTCGTTGTTTCTTTATTAACAACCTTTTATGCTTTTGGACAAATTATCGGACCGATTATCGCAGGAAAACTGGTTGAAGTTTATAGTAGCTATAAAGCAGCACTTATATTTGCTGGTGTCATAGTGTTTCTTGCATTGCTCGTTATGGTAATTGGTAGATGGCTAACTGTAAAAAAAGAAGCTGTTGCTGAACATACAATTTCTATATAACGCATAAAAGCCAGAAATCCTATTTGGATTTCTGGCTTTATCATTTACTTAAAGAAGCCGTGCCTCTATCTACATGATATTAAAAAATAAAATAAAAGTCTATATATTTTTTTCTTTATATGGAAAAATAGACAAGTGCACACAGGACGTAACGTTACGATTTTACTTTGAAATGGGGACTGTAAATGAACACAGAACAAGCTATTCAACGCTGGAATCGATATGCGGAAAGGTATACAGCAAACTACGATGAGCAGGGGGATATTCATCGTGTCGTACTGTTAAATCCCACCATCTTTTCTTTGCTAGGTGAGGTAGATGGAAACCATCTATTAGATGCAGGATGTGGAGAAGGCTATTTAAGCAGATTACTGGTAAAGAAGGGTGCAAGAGTAACAGCTGTTGATTTTTCACAAAAAATGCTAGACATTGCTATGGAAAGAACACCACAGCAGGAAGCTATTCAATTTTTACACGGGAATTGTGAAAATTTATCCTTTTTAGCAGATGAACAATTTGATGGTATTGTTTCAAATATGGTTCTCCAAGATTTAGAGGATTATCAGGCTGCTCTATGTGAGATGTTTCGATTATTAAAACCTAATCGCACTTTTATTTTTTCGATTTTACATCCATGCTTTGTGACACCAAATAGTGGATGGATGAGACATGAGCATCTAGATCAACAGTATTGGAAAGTCCAACGTTATTTTTATGAAGGGGAGTATCACCAGCTAGATGCTGACCCACCAATAGTTCTATACCACCGAACATTAACAAGCTATGTGCAAGCAATTAGGCAAGCTGGATTTACTATTGAGACTATTGTAGAGCCCAAGCCATCACAAGACATGCTAAGGAAGTACCCTCAATTTGCGGAAGATTTGCATTGTGCAGATTTTATTGTTTTTAAATTAAAGAAATAAAGGAGAAGTACCGATGCGTTTATTTCATGTCAGTGAAGACCCTACTATTATGATTTTTCATCCTCGACTGCCTGAGCGACCAGATTTAGATGCTAAAAAAGGGCTAGTATGGGCAATCAACGAAAGATGCCTGCCAAACTATTTAACGCCAAGAGATTGTCCGCGTGTCTGCTTTCATGCAGGAGATCAAACAACAGAGCAGGATAGACAGCAATATCTGCATCAAGCTTCACATGTAGTAGTCATAGAAAACAAGTGGTTAGAAGTATTGAAAACTACAAGTCTTTACCTATATGAGTTTGATAGTAATGGATTCACTTTACAGGATGATATTGCGGGCTATTATACGAGTGAATTAACACAAATGCCCATCCATGTCTCAGAGATCAATGATATAGCTAAAGCATTATTGGAGCGCAATGTTGAATTGCGAATCGTGGATAGCTTATGGGAAATACATGATAAAATCCAAACTACAAGCTTAAATTGGTCCATGTGCAGAATGCGCTTTGCACAACCAAGATTCTAAAAACAAGCCTCGTTATGCACCTATTGCATGGACGAGGCTTATTTATTATTAGACAGTCGATGTTTGTTCAATTGGTGCTGAAGAGATATTCACTAATTTCTTATCTTGATATGTAAAAATATAATCATAGTTTGCTGTTTCATTGAGCATCTTAGGTAAATAATATTTTAAGTCCGCAATACCTACATTTTCAGGGTGTAAAATCCAAGTAAGCTCCTTCCAATCAAGAATGCCCTCAGCAACCTTTATCGGTGTTACATATGGGAAAGATTCAGGTAGTTCCGCTATAAACGCATACATACAGCCATAGTTTACAACGCCATCTGTCCAGGTAATCTTACCCTTATAGGTAATATCCTCAACCGTAATGCCTGTTTCTTCTTTAATTTCTCGTAAGGCACCAGCTAATGGTGTTTCATCCTGTTCAATTTTGCCACCAACACCATTCCATGCGCCCATCCACTGAGGCTTATCTCTATTCAATAAAAGGATATAATCACCTTTCTTCAGAAAACAAATTGTAAATTCAGCCAAGTTTGTTCCTCCTTTTTCTTTAGTTATCTGAATTGGCAGGAGACCAGCCAGTCTGCTGACTCCAATGATTTGCTTGTTTTAAAATTTCCCATATGATCGATTCTTTAGATTTTGTATAAAGTTGACGATTATATTGGTATTTCTTAGCCAATTCATATTTTACCTGCTCATAGCGACGACAGTAATCTGGATGACGGCGCAAAAAATCTCGAAATAATAAGGCTAGCTGCTCTGCCCAACTACCAGCCTGTCGAACATGAATATGTACTCGTCTATCTCCAGGAGCCTCTCGAAAATAGCGTTTAGACTTGTCTGGATTTTCTGCTCGATAACTAAAACCTAGAGATTCTAATGGAGCTTTAAATGCTGCCAATGGTGTAAACGATGCGACGGATATTTGTATATCAATTACAGGCTTTGCTGCTAGCCCTGTTACAGCAGTTGAGCCAATATGATCAATTCTCAGCGCTATGTTTCCTAAGGCCTCCCGTAATTGACAGCCTATGCTATGAAATTCCTTAGCCCATTCATCTGTATAAGGTAAAATCAAAATAGGATCAGGCATTTTATCTCCTCCCTTGGTCTTCATAAAATTATTGTAGCACGCGTGTTATAGTGGAATAAAGATAGTAGAGGGAGTGTGAAAAAGATGATTTTAATAAGTGCTTGCTTAGCAGGTTTAAATGTTCGTTATAATGGCACAAACAGTCTAGATGAAAAAATACAAAAGCTTGTGTTAGAAAATAAAGCTGTCACCGTTTGCCCAGAGCTGATGGGAGGCTTTTCAACGCCCCGCGAACCGGCTGAAATTGTAGGTGGCAATGGACAAGATGTACTTGATGGCAACGCAACAGTGGTTGAAAGTTCTGGACGAGATGTCACAGATTTATATCTGAAGGGAGCCTATGCAGCCTTACAAAAAGCACTTGAGGTAGGGGCAACTCATGTCATTTTAAAGGAATATAGCCCATCCTGTGGCAGTACAAAGATTTATAACGGTGCGTTTAATGGAACAAAATTAGCTGGCGAAGGAGTAACTACGGCATTGCTTCGAAGAAACAATATTGTCGTGCTATCTGAAGAGAATTTTTTTGAGTGATTAAAGAGAGGCCCCTAAACTAGTAGGGGCCAAATTTATTTATTCAACAATTAATATGCGAGGCGACGTTTTAGCAATTATTTTGGTCGAAATCCAGCCGCCAAAAATGGCAGCTATTACACTTACAAAGCTTATACCGATACTTGTCGGCCAGTTTATAACAAGCGGTAGTTCGAGTAAGCCATAATCTAAAATAATTGACTGAAGTGCAAGAGGAATTAATTTTATCCCGATAAAGATTCCTGCTAATGCACCTATTATGGATAGAATTAAAATACCTATTGTAATCGACCATCTAATATTTGTAGAGGTCATTCCAATCGATTTATAAATGCCATACGTACTACTTTCTTTTCTAACATTAATTCGTGATACACTAAAAATAATGATGCAGGTTACGATGACAAATAAAATACCAACAATTGAAAGGGGAATGACTAAAACGGCCACGACTTCTTTAAAGACGGCATCTAATAATAGCTGTTGTGTGACAGCTGATACAGAACTTTTAAAGTGCGTATTTAAATCCTCAACGAATGGCGTAGCGACTGTTTCATCTAAAAGATTAATCATACTTACCTCGGAAGTAGTGTAGGTAGTATTATAAACTTTAATAACCTCTGCTGTAATCCTTGCTGAATTCGACATATTTGCTATCGATTGATAGATTCCGGTCACAATAAGAAAATGCGGTTTCCCCTCAAGATAAACTTCTACAATATCGCCTATATTTTTATTTAAAGCGCGAGCGACATTGAGTCCAATCGCGATTTCGTTCTTACTGATTGGATTACGGCCAGACATTGTCACATAGCCAGCGGCATCAAAGCTACCCTCAATCACATTGACATTAATATTTAATGGGGGATTGCTGTCATTAGGAAGTATGCCTGTGAATTGATCAAGCCATGCATGATCTTTAACCCGTTCATCAGCCATTAAAAAATCTTCAAATTGTTGTTTTGTAAAAGTTTCTTTATTAGATACAGTTACTACTACATGTGAGGCATCATATCCCCATGAAGGAGATGTTTCTTTGATGGAAATAAAGCTATTTAATATGACTACACTAAAGACTAGTATGGCAGACGTAATGGAAGTAAGTGCAATAACAAGAATGGAACTTTTTATGTTTTTTGTGATACTTTTAAGACCAATTTGAAGTTGAATCGGTAGACTGCTTAATCTAAATAATCTATTCGAGCTGTTTCTGCGCCGATTCATTTTACTATTTGCACTTTCTGACATCCCATATTTGATGGCTTGAACAGGCTCTACATTTCGCGCCTTGTGTGAGTAGAAATAGGCAGTGAGTAGCACAATGCCAAATAAGATGAGAGCAATCACTATGTTAAGTAGAGTATCTTGATGTATGGTTAAATGATTTCCTGCCTTCATATAAGATAAGGAGCTTTCTATAATTATTCTGGAAAGGAATTTACTAATGATGATGCCAGGTATAATTGCGACAGCAGATAACAACCCGAATTGTAATACGTAAGTGATACTTATCTCTCGAGAAGAAAGACCCAACGATTTTATAACGCCTATTGTTCTGTAATTCGTTAAAATGGCATCGGAAATGCTAAAACCAATAACAAACAAGGAAACCAAAAGCATAGCTATACCAAAGGCGATCATAATAAAGCCAATGATTTTATTAATGATCAAATAAAAAGAAGCTATTTCTTCATATTCCATTTTAGATTCAAGATAAGGTCCCTGCAGATACTTTTCAAAATCACCCCAATAATTGGTGTTTTGCTGATAGTCATTAAAGCGTAATGCCATCATGTACTGATCAGAACCTGTCATGGTTGCTAAATGCTGTTGATAATCAGTGTTGTTCATCCAGATACGAGCATTTGTTGTAAAAGGGCCTCCATATGGCATATCAACCACAATACCTGACACTGTTAAATTAAACGTGCTCTCACCTGTATGAAATTCAATTGCATCACCGAGCGAAATGGTAGCGCTAGATGCCAATGATGTGGGAATCCAAATCGTACCCTTAGGAGGAGAGAGTTGCTTTTCACCCTCAGAAAACAGTAATTGATCAATCATAAACGGTGTATTTGGCGTATTCATCATAAATAAATAGATATTGGATATTTCTTTCCCATTGTAGGTAAATCTAGATAAATTTCTATAGGGTATGAGACTAGAAGTAGTCACACCTGGTTGCTCCTGCCACCATTCGTTTACAGCAATCGGGTTATGAATATTGTTACCCATTGTTAAAACTTGATGGGCACCATTTGAATCATGATGGGCTTTTTCAAAAATATTGTTTGTATTGGTCAGTATAGTGACAGAAGTCGCCAGTAAAAGTGTTGATAAAAAAATAAGGACAACCATCAGTCCATTTTGTATTTTCCGTTTTCTTATATAGGAAGAGCAAAGGGTTATAATCGCGTACATTTTTTACTCCTTCCCGGCAACATAAGAAAAGATAATGTGTTCCCGTTCTTGTATGCTGGTATGATCATATTTTTCAAAGTTTAAGATCCCATCTATTTTTCCATCCTGAATGATGATTAGGCGATTCGCACGACAAGCTGCCTTCATATCATGTGTAATCATGACAATGGATTGCCCATTTCTATTTAAATTCGTTAAGGTATCTAATACTGCTACACCTTGATCAAAATTTAAACTACCAGTAGGTTCATCTGCAAATAACACTTCAGGATTGTTGACCAACGCTCTAGCAATGGCAGCTCTTTGTTGCTGTCCACCTGATGTTTGAGAGGGTAATCGATTTCGTTGCTTTTCAAGTCCCATTAAACTTAGTAGTTGCTCCGCTTTTTGTATGACTTCCTTTTTATTTTTTTTCGCGATGTATCCAGGAAGAGCAATATTCTCTAGTAGTGTCATATCTGGAATGAGATTGCTACTTTGATAGATATAGCCAACCTTCTGTGAACGCAAAGTAGCTAACTTTCGTTCAGAAAAGGTATCAAGTTTTTCTCCCTGAAAATAAACTTCACCTGCTGTAAGGGCATCAAGCCCACTTAAAAGATAAAGAAGCGTTGATTTACCAGAACCAGAATTCCCCATAATAACGGTGAAATCCCCTTTATAAATGTCGACATTCATATTCTTAATAGCATGGAATTGTTCGCTGCCGGTTGAATAGGTTTTACATAAATTTTGGGCTCGAATCAGTATCTCTTTTTCCATGATAAGGCCTCCTTAACTCATTTTCTTTAGTGTAATATGTAATTATTAGTAAGTCCTTATGAAATTATTAATAAATTCTTACAGACAGAGTAACCTTTCTTAATAGTAAACGTTATAATATGCGATTTAATAGATGAAATAAATAAGGAGGTTTGAGATATGCCCTTAACATTTGCTCATCCAGCGGCAGTCTTACCTTTTTCTCGAAAAAGTAAATATATTCATTTTTCTGCATTAGTTTTAGGAAGTATGGCTCCAGATTTTGAATATTTTTTAAGAGGTCGGCCGATAGGGGAGATTGGTCATACCTTTGCAGGGTTCTTTTTATTCAATCTGCCACTCGTTCTTTTCATCTATTTGATTTATCAACGGTTTATCCAACAGCCAATCATGAGTCATTTACCAGAGTTTTTACAAGCTACAGAAAGCCATCAAATTGCAGGAAATAACATTTGGAAAGTATTTGTTTTTGGCTACTCTGCATTGCTGGGCATGTTAACACATGTCATATGGGATTCATTTACACATCAAAATGGGCTTATGGTGACAAAACTTCGAGTTCTTACTCAAACATATACTTTCTTTGGCTATCAAATACCGATTTATAAATTTCTACAACACGGGAGTACCTTGTTTGGCATTGTGTTAATCTTTGGATATGTATATTACAGAGCAACTTTAAGCAAAGATATAAAAATACCAGCTATATCGCCACGGAAAAAACGCATCTTTTGGAGTTTACTAGCTGTTTTAACGCTCGGATATGTATGTCTATGGCAGCTTATTAACGGCATTCCTTTAAGAAGTTATGGAATATGGGTTGTCCGTATTATCGATTCATTTTTTGGTAGTATACTTACCCTTTCTTTCTTTTTAGCATATAAGAAAAGAACGTTGAAAGAAAAAAAGACTTCCTAAAACGGGAGTCTTTTTACGAGATGGGGAGTATAAGTGTAAAGGTAGTGCCTTCATTAGGCTTACTATGAAATGAAATGGACCCATGGTGCGCTTCCATAATATGCTGACAAATGGATAGGCCAAGTCCTGCTCCTTCATTTTTAATGACTGATTCACTTCCAGGCTGCCGACCTCTAAAGTAACGTTCAAAAATAAAAGGCATATCTTCGGGAAGCATTCCATTACCAGTATCTATTACTTGGATATAGAGTGATTGATTTTCGATATAGGTAGTAATGGTGATGGTATCTTCATGAGAAGAATGTTTTAACGCATTGGTAATAAGGTTGGAGATCACCTGCTCTAGTCGATCAGCATCTACTAGAATAAGGACATTAGGAATACTAGTAGGTCTTATAAAATGAATATTTGTTGTTTGGACATAATATTGAATTGGTTTCAGAATGTTTGTAAGAACGTCTTGGCTATATTGTTCTTTTAAATGGATCGGGATATGACCAAGCTCCTTTAAGGTATGAATAAATAAATCATCAACTAGCCTCGACATCTTATCCGTATTAGACTGCATGATTTGAATATAGGCCATAAGCGAATCTTCATCTCGACAAATACCCTCTGAAATAGCGTCTAAATATGCTTTGATTGTGGTTAAGGGAGTTCTCACTTCATGAGATATATTAGAAATGAGCTTCTTTTGAGTTTGCTCTTGTTCATTGTGCTGGATGGCTAACTGTTTAATCTCTAATCGCATTTGATCAAATACTGCATACAATTCACCAATCTCATCCATTTTCGAGTGGATGGTAATTTGTTCGTAATTTCCTTTTACAATTTCCTCTGTGTTGTCCTTTAGATCATCTAAAGGCTTTAAAATATCTTTATGAACTTTCCTTACTATGAATAGGGCAAGGCAAATGATCAAAAGGCTCAAGAAGCCAATAAAGACTAATAAAAGAATCGAGTTGGAATTAGTCTGTTTTAAAGGAAAGAGAATGTCTTTGTTCAGGGAAAAAATAGCATTACCTATCTGTTCATTGCTTTCTCCATTCATAATCGGAAAGGCTATATTAATCTTTCCAGGCTCTTGTTGTGAGGTAAATAAATCATAATGTATATCATGTTTAATATGAATAGTAGTTGAAACATCATTCTTAATTGAAGTGTAACTTACTGTTCCATCTAGTTGAACTACTGTAATATCAATATTCTTGTCATCACTCATTTGTTGTAGCGTGCTACGTACAGCTGAATCTAATGCGAAATTTGGAAAATGATCTTCTATGTACAATAATAATGGATTTACTGATAAACGAATTTGATTAATAACATATTTATCTTGTGATTCTTCTTGAGAAGTCTCTGTTGCAAAGTATAGTGAAAGGACAACGATAAACAATAATACAACACAGATTAATAGGGTCCATAACCACTTATTCATCCAATTTTTTAGGTACATTTGATTCTCCTATGAGTGATTGGGTGTACTGAATTTATAACCGACTCCCCAAACCGTTTGAAGATAAACAGGATGAGAAGGGCTGACTTCAATTTTTTCTCGAAGCCTTCTAATATAAACTGTAATTGTATTTTCATCTCCATAGGTCTCATAACCCCAAACGGCATCAAGTAACTGACCTTTAGAGAAAACTTGATTTCTATTTTTAGCTAGGAAAAATAGCAGTTCAAACTCTTTTGCTGACAGCGGTATTGGCTTGCTATCACGTAAAAAAATATATTCCTGTTTATTTATGACCATATTATCTATGTGAATTACATCTCCTCCCATATGCCGTCCATTATGCTGAAGCCATCTATCCTGTCTTCGTAAATGAGCGTTAATTCTTGCGACAAGTTCACTTAGAGAGAACGGTTTTGTCATATAATCATCTGCTCCAAAACCTAATCCCAGTACTTTATCTGTATCACTTCCTCGAGCACTTAAAATAAGAATGGCAACATTGCTGTTTTCACGGATTTTACGACATATTTCAATGCCATCACAATCGGGTAGAGTAAGATCAAGGATAATGAAATCAGGTTTAGATTCTTGCAAATAATGGATTGCTTCATGACCTGTTCGAACAATATGTGAATCGAACTGATTAACACTTAAGTAGTCCCTTATAATATTAGCTATATCATTTTCGTCTTCAACAATTAGTACTTTGATGTTCCCGTTGCTCATACATACTATCTCTCCTTAGTAAGATGTCTAAATCATTTTCTTCGGTTGACTAGGAAAAAAAACAAAACAATGATAAGGAATGCATAAATTATAATCCATGTGTATTGCCAATAAAAAACGTTGGGTATAACTTCAATTTGATCGCCCACACTCATCATTTCTAATGAAAAATGAAGAGGAGGAAGTAACCAAAGAAGTCCAGTTAGAATAGAATCTTTTAAAGTAGCGATCACGACAGAAATAATAAGGATGCCTATTACACCCCACCACGTATTTCGCCTATTTTTCACGAGTTCCCTAGTAAATAAAGCAGTGAGTGCAATGGCAAGTAACGATAAACTAAAATGAGACAAGAAACCTAGTAAAATATGTAATAGTTTGGGCTTCTCAAAAAATGCCTCTATTAGGATTGGATAGATGACAGAAACACAACTTAGGCTAAAGGCAAGCAGCCCACAAATGATGAATATCCCTAAATTGTAGTCTATTGTTTTTCTCGTATGAAGGGTAGTAATCATTTTTTGTCCTTCATCTTCAGCATGAAATAATGTAACAGTAAACCAGCCCATTAAAAAAAAGAGCACAAGAGATGTAAATGAATAACTATCTAATATTGGATTAGGCACAAAAGTATAATTAACGATAAGACATAGAATGAAGATTGTAAAAGGTGGAACGTATTGATAGGTTCTTAAATAATTTATCAATTGATAACGTACTAAACTGCTCATCTTTTTCGATTCCTCCTTTCAAAAATGAGAAGAGAATTGTTCTTTTTTGTAGTGGACAGTAGCTAAATATTTAATTGAAGCATTGTGTTGTAATAATTTCAGTAAAATTTCATCTGAATCCTTTGCTGGAACAATCGTCACTATTTCATAATGTCCATTCACTAGAAGTTGTTTTTGTTGAATCTCCATAGAAGGTATGATTTCATCGAGTAATGACAGGCTAGCAATCTCAAAAATTAATCGATGCGTTGGATTGCGATCGAAACCCTCTATCTGAATGATCGTATTCTCTTGAATAAGTAAAACGGAGTCTACAAGGTTTTCGAGTAATTTGGTTTCATGACAGGTTAAGAGGATACTGAGACCTGTGCTTCTTACTTTAGCTAAGATTTGTTCGAAATCATTTTGTGCCTTGGCATCAAGTCCTGACAATGGTTCATCCATTATCAGTAGATCAGTTTCTTCTAGCATCGCCTGCATAATCATCACCTTTTGCTTCATCCCTTTAGAGAAATGGACAATCCTTGTATCTTTTTCCTCTTTTAGTTGAAACATATCAAGTAATTCTTCTATCTTCTGCAAAAGCTGCTTTTTAGCCATACCTCGTATACAGCCCATGTGATAAAGATATTCTTGAGGCGTAAATAAAATATGAGAAGGAGTTGTTTCTGGTACATAGCCAACTTTTAAAGATGTTTTATGCTTCACAATAGAACCACTATCTGGTTTAATGAATGCTGCAATAATCTTGAGTAAAGTGCTTTTTCCAGAACCATTTTTCCCCACTAGAGCAATGATTTGATTGGACGGAATTGAAAACGATACATTCTCTAAAATTTTTTTCCCATTGTATTGTTTACAGATGTTTTGTACTTCCAAAATAGTAGTCATCTTCACACACCTTTATTTTTGGATAATTCTTCTCCATAAAATAATTATAATGAAAATCGACCATTCACTTCAATTAAATTGGTTATATTTCCTGTTTTTAGTTATTTAAGTTACATAAAAAAGCTCTGCTTTTTAAATAGCAGAACTTTTAAGGTTTGATTACAACGAACGATATTTTTTTAAACTGATAATATTTAACGTAATGAAAACAATGGCAAAACAAGCAAGAATGCTGAGATTCACTATAATATCAGAAAGTGAATAACCTTTATACATCACACCATTCAATGCGTCCGCAGCATAGTATAGAGGCATGATACGCCCAATGTTTTGAAGCCATTCCGCCATACTATCCAGCGGGAAAATACCCGAAAAGAACACTTGAGGAACAATAACAAGCGGAATAAATTGCATCATTTGAAATTCTGAAGCGGCAAAGCTAGATAGCAACGCACCTAAGGATAACGAGACAAGAGCAACCATCATATTGATGAGTAGGACAAGCCAGATGGAGCCTACATGGACAATATCGAGCACATAAATACCAAACAGGACGATAATAATTGTTTGCAGGAACGCAAATAAACCATAGCCAACCATATAGCCTGCTACAATTTCTGAACGTTTAATCGGTGTCGCTAGTAAACGCTCCAATGTTCCAGAAGTACGCTCCTTTAATAAGGCAATGCCCGTAATTAAAAAAACAAAGAAAAAAACAAAGAAGCCAATGAGCATAGGACTAAATATATCAAAAATAGCCGTATCCTGATCACCATAAACATAGTCCGTTTTCATACTGCCTATAGAGGCTTGTGTAGGCTGTAAGATTTGAGCAAGTTGCATCGTTAAAGCCTTTGCCAGAGAAGGATCATCATTTAATAAAGTTAACTTACTAACATTTTGCTCTACTGCTAGCCAACCATTATACTCTTTATCTTGTAGCTGTTTTTTTGAAAAATCATTGTCCACGATAATGGTAAAATCAGTCTCTTTTAATTTGTCGATCAATGGGGCGGGCGCATTAGAGACCACAAGTGTGACGGAAGCCTCATTACTATTGAAAATAAAATACATTAAGGACAAGACAAGAAGTGGGGCTAAAAATAATAAAGCAAGTGTCCGTCTATCTCTTTTCATTTGTTGGATGATTCTTGTGATGATAGCACTTATTCTCATTGAACGTCACCTCCAGCTTTTACAAACACCTCATCAAAATCTTTTGCTTGATAATGTTCTTTTAACTCTTGTGGGGTACCCTGTGCAATAATATGCCCACTTCTCAGCATGGCCAATTGATCACATCTTTCCGCTTCATCCATCGCATGCGTCGTCACTAAAATGGTTTTTTGTTCTTGATCTTTTAAACGAATCAGTTCTTGCCAAATTTCCTTTTTTAAGACAGGATCTATCCCCACCGTTGGTTCATCCAAAATGAGTAGTTTAGGATTTTGAATAAGGGCAATAGCAAGAGATAATCGACGTTTCATTCCCCCCGAATAATTTTCTACTTTTAGTCGTAAGTCATCTGTTAAACGAACGAGGCTTGCCGCATAGGCTACTCTTTCTATTCGTTCCGCTTTAGATAGTGAATAAAGCTTTGCAAAAAAATGTAGATTTTCTTCTCCCGTTAAATCTGTATAAAGTGCATCTGATTGTGCCATATAGCCAATGTCATTTAATAATTGTTTATGAGGAACATTCAAATCTAATACTTGAATAGTACCACTATCAGGTTTCAGCATGCCCATAATCATTTTGATTAGTGTTGTTTTACCACAGCCTGAAGGACCGAGTAAGCCCATTAACTGTCCCTTAGGAACATCCAAAGAAAGGGGGGCAATAACTTGCTTATGTTGAAATCGTTTTTCGAGAGACTTAATAGAGATTGCCTGGTTGCCCATATGGTCCTCACTCCTTCACTGAACACAATGTTGATTTGATAAAAATTTTACGGTAGCATGTGAGCAAATACAATCAACAGTTTGCCAGCAAGTGTTAAGTAAATGGAGGGAAATATGTGTCTGTACATGAAAAAATGAATTTTGAAACGAAGCAAGCCATTAAAAATGCTTTTATCCAACAAGTAGAGGAATTAGGCTTTGAGCGTGTGACTGTAAAGAATTTAGCGTTAGTAGCTGAAATTAATCGTGGCACGTTTTATTTACATTATTCAGATAAATATGATGTGATGGAGGATTTGCAGCAAGAGCTATTAATGGAGTTAGAGTGCTATGTCAAACATGTTCAGCCGTTGGATGCTTTTCAAACGTTAAAAATGGGGCAACTCTATCAGCCATTTATCAAGGTGATAACGTGTATAAAAGAGCATGCACCAGCTTTTCGTATGTTATTAGGAGAGCAGGGGAGCCCTAGCTTTACACAAAAGGTGAAAATGATCTTTGGGAGTCATATTTTGGACAGATTATCGCTTATACGCAAGGAAGCACAGGATCCAGAGTTTCAACAATACTTACAAGCCTTTATAGCATCTGCCATTTTAGGGGTCATTCAGGAGTGGTTGGACAAGGGGAACGAGAACTTAACAGTAGAAGAAATGGTCGCTCTACATTTTCGATTAATACGTTTTTTAGGAAATGTAGTAGGTACTATTTAATGAAAACCGCTACAGCACTGGATCTGTAGCGGCTAGAAATTTAGAGATGTAAATCTCGTTTTACAAAAAAACGAATTGCTAGACTATAGCAAAGCAAGCCAATGAGGAAAAGTGTACCTAGCATCCACCAGCAAGAGCTATTTTGTTGGATTAATTGAACGGAATCGAACAATGAATAGATTGTAATGTATTGTAATTTGTCTAGTGAACCACCCATATTGCTCAGTGCCTCAATCAGATAAAAGGCAATGGGAATGCCAGCACTATAGGCATAGGATGTTCTTAAATCTTTCGTGCTGCAAGACATAAGAAAACAGAATCCACTAATGGCAAAGTGCAATAAAAATAGCCCGAAATTTAACAGCAGTAGGGCCGTTATGTCCAGCTCATTAGGGAATAATATTTCTGCAAAGACAATCATGACCAACGTAGTAACAGCAAGGAGTGTAAAAAGGCTGATGATCAAAAATAGTGCTTGTGTAAAGACAATTTTAAAACGTGTATTCGGTGTAGCGATTAAGTATGCCATCGAACCATTATCAATATAGCCCATGATGAGCTTATTGGCTAACATGATAGAAAATACCAAAGGAAGAATCATTAATAAAAATCCATATAAATAGGTGGAGAGAAATTCTATCAAGGTAT
This sequence comes from Lysinibacillus sp. LK3, assembly GCF_001043675.1. Classification (NCBI taxonomy): domain Bacteria; kingdom Bacillati; phylum Bacillota; class Bacilli; order Caryophanales; family Bacillaceae; genus Lysinibacillus; species Lysinibacillus sp. LK3. Next base: position 34,489 of record NZ_LDUJ01000007.1, on the reverse strand, counting down.
CGCCAATGCTGGTCATACCAAAGGCTGCCATCATCTCAGGCATTGTTTCTGTTAATTTTTTTAGTGTATCCGTCATTTCTGGGTTATACATATAAATTACACTGACAATATATAGCATTAGTACACCGATAATAATGGTGAATAGTTTAAGAGAGGCAAATAACTCATGCTTGAATAAGGTAAAATTCATGATTAAGCACCTCCACTTTCGTAATAATGCATAAAAATATCTTCTAGTGACTGGGAAATAACGTCTAAGTCTATAATTTTATAGTTAGATAGCGTATGGAGAAATGCTTGAAGGTCTCCCATTATAGTAATCATAACTTTTGTAGAAGAGATACGTTCAAGTACATATTCCTCATCAAGGAAGCGAGTGAGCTCTTGCTCATCTTGAAACTCAAGCATGTATTTTTTAGATTTACGTTTCTTTAAATCTGTAATGGTTTCAGTCGCCACGATTTTACCTGCATTAATAATCGCTACACGATCACAAGTTTTCTCTACTTCTTCAATTATATGAGAGGACATGAAAATGGTCGTTCCTTTGTCCTTTTCAGCTAAAATGAATTCAATAAATTTGGTTTGCATGAGCGGGTCTAAACCACTAGTAGGTTCATCTAGAATGACAATTTCGGGATGATGCATGAAGGCACAAACTAAACCAACCTTCTGCTTCATACCTTTCGACATTTTTTTTATGAGCCCAGAAGCATCTAATTCAAAGAAATGCATTAATTCCTCGGCATGGGTGTAATCATTCATCCCTCTTAACTTAGCAATAAAGTGAATAAATTGCTTACCCGTCATTTTATCAATAAACGCAATTTCTCCAGGTAAATAGCCAACAACTTGTTGAATGGTTGCAGATGCCTCCCGACAATTTAAACCGTTAATGAAACAAGAGCCCTCAGTTGGCTGTAAAAAACCCATTAAATGGCGTATAGTTGTGGATTTTCCTGCCCCATTTGGTCCTAAAAAACCGAACACTTCACCCTTTGGAATTTGTAGATGAACATTTTGTATACTATAAAAATCGCCAAACTTTTTAGTTAAATGGTTTACTTCAATCATGGACACGTCACTCACCCCATTTTATTGATACAATAATGTTTTCAAAAATAGAAAATATTCACTAGCCTCTTCCATGCATTGCTCGATTAATTCATTAAAGAGCTCTTGATTATCTACATGCGCTTTTAATCTTTCCTCATAACGATGACTGATACCATCTGTTACCCATTGAATAGTATCAATTGCCTTTTTGATATCCAAATTTTCTCGGAATAAACTCGTATCAATTCCTTCGAATGCAGTTACATAAGCATTTTTTTGAAAAGCGGCATTGTAATGATTTAGTTCATCTCGTACCTCAGAGCTTGTTTCAGCATAGGCCTTTTTCAAAAAATCAAACAGCGCATGATATTGCTTCATGAGATCAACTTTAATTTTCATGATCTGTTCATAACGCTTAAAAATATCAGGCTCTGCTAAATCAATTTGGCGATTAAGTGCCTCGGAGAATTTAGTAGTTGTATAGTCATATAAGAAAAGATATAAATTTTTTTTACTACCAAAATAGTGATATAAAATGCCTTTTGATATATTGGCATTGCTCACAATTTTGTTTGTTGAAGCGGTAGCATAGTTATTGAGCGAAAATTCCCTTAAGGCAGCATTAATAATTGCTTGGCGCTTTTCTTCGGTTAAATTCATAAAAGCTTGATACAATTTTTTACTCCTTTCCGTCATATTTTATGCCATTATATAGAAATTGACTACTGTGGTCAATGTGATTTGGGAAAATAAAAAAGAACATGATTGTGACCATTTCCAATAGTCTCACTCATGCTCTCCATTGCTTCAGTTTACTTATCATAATAATTGTTCAATGCAATTTCTAAACGTTCTTCTAAATGCTTTGAAATATAGCTTAGAACGAATTGCTCTTTGTCCATTTCAATTTGTGCGGACTTAAAAAATTTGGTGAAAAAACCGACTTTATGATTTTGGGAATATTGCTGTAATGCTTCTGTACGTAATGTAGAAACGATTTCATTTTCTATATGACGCTCTCTAATCTTTTGGACAATGTCCTTCACGCTATTTTCTTGCAGCTCGGTAATTTGATTTTGTAGATGCTCATTTTCCTGCTTTAGCTCCAACGTTTCTTTTTGAATTTCTTCCACTTGAAGGACAGAATCGGTCGAAAGACGTTGAATGTTTTTGTCAAGAAAGTCCTGATTAATGTTAACTTGTAATGTCCCTTGCTCTTCATTCGGCAAAATCTGAAAAAGACCTGTTTGAATCATTTGCTGTAGGACGTTTCCAAGCAAATCGATTTTATGTGATAAATCCTCAGAATCCATGGTCGTTGCGGTAATTTGGTGTTTCAGCAACTGACCGTTATCATCAATACCTAGCAATAATTTAATCCCCCTTACACGATACTCATCCTTCAATAATAAAATCATGCGCAATCTCAATATAGCAGGTAGGTTTAAACGAATATTGCTATTTGTATTGGGCGAAGCATTGTCAAAAATATACTGTTCAAACGGTTTTAAATAGTAGCGAAGCATGGCGTCTGTAATATCAAACCAGCCCGCGACTTCTGCAATTGTATAGTGTTTCGATTCATCGATCTCTGCTAAATACCCATCATTATAGAGGTTTTCCTCTAAAGGTGTATGTTGCAGTGCCACAAACAATGGGTCATCTTGCACAATTTCAAGTACCATTTCTTTTGCATCATTTACTTTAAGCATCCTTACACACCCCACTTTATTTTTCCCATGACTAAATGTTCCCTATATAGGTTTCTATTCGATTGGCAGCAATTGTATGCCTATTTTATGTAGGAAATAGTCATTAGAACGAAGTACCTTTTTATCTTTTATGAATCTTAAGGGAAATTGTACTGATGTTCAGGAGGAAGTTAATACAGAAGAATTACCATCCTATACATTTTATTTTTTATAGATAAAAGATTATAATTAGTGTAAAATTACACTTAAATAATCATATTATATTTTTGTGGAGGTGTAGCTGAAATGAAAAGATGCATTCAAAGTATGTTGTCGCTATTTCCATTTCCGTTTTTATTTCATTTTTACGAGTATAATAGCCACCTCTCAAACCAAGAGGCCAGCTTCTTATTGCCATTATTTCTTTTTTCCATCATTGGAGTTGGCATAGTATCTAGAAATGTTCATCTACCTTTGTTCATTGTCCTAAATTTTTGGATGACTGCTTTGTCTTTAATGTTAGGCCATTTTTTTATAGATGATGATGGAAGTTGGTTTAAGCCTTTTGGAAGAGATATAGCCATTATCTTTGTTTCATTCTTTTATGTTTTAGGGCAATTAATTATAAGAGGGATTAATATTGGAATCATAAGACATAGAGTAAAAGATTAAAATTACAATAAGTCGTATAAGAAAGGACCATGCCTTTATAAAGCTGTTAAGAAAAGAGGGAAATATGATCATTACTATTGATACAGCTAAAAATGAAGATTATATTGCGATCAATCATCTTGGGGAAACGGTTACTTAAACGTTATAAAGAATGGGGAGGAGGCTACATCTATAGAATTAATGTGTGTGAGTTCAATACCAATGAAATTGAATTTTATGAGATTTAGGGATGAAGAGTGTAAAAAGAAAAATGAAGATGAATATAGAAATCAAGCAATTAAGTCACTCATGAATGAAAATGAGCGACTTTTTTGTTTCACCGTATGAGATCGTGTTGATCTACTAACTAAATAATGTCAATTATTAAGAAAAAGTTAAGAATTCTCCTTGCAAATCTTTAAGAAAGTCTCTTTATAGTTAAAACCATCAATAAAGAAAGCAAAGCGAGGAGACAACTAAATGCAGCTCATCACCTTCCTTACTGAATTTATAAAGCATCCAAAAACAATAGGCGCTATATCACCTAGTTCTAAGAAATTAGCGCATAAAATGGTGCAACCTATTTGCTTTGAGACGGCTCAATGCATTATAGAGCTTGGCCCTGGGATGGGGGCCTTTACAAAGGAGCTTGTGAAAAGAAAAAAGCCAGCTACATTACTTGTTCTCATTGAACATAATGCGATTTTTTGTGAGAAACTGCGTAGGCAATTTGCTCATGTAGCCAATGTTGTAGTGATCCATGGTTCAGCAGAAAATTTGAAGCAATATTTGACGGATTTGAATATCAAAAAAATAGATTATGTTATTTCTGGACTGCCATTTACATCGTTAAAGGCGGAAGTATCGTGTTGTATTTTAAAAAATGTGAGGGATTGTTTGTACAATGGAAAATTCATTACTTTCCAATATTCACTTGTGAAAAAATCATTTTTTCAAACCTATTTTCAGAATATTTCACATGAGAAAGTATGGATTAATATGCCACCAGCCTATGTATTGAGCTGTAGGCTAGGAAATACGAGGGTCAGCTAATGGAGCTAAAGGATCTTTTATTATTTATTGAACAATATGGCTATTTTGCTTTGTTTTTTAGTTTATGGCTAGGGATCATAGGCATGCCACTACCAGATGAAATGATTGTCATGAGTGGTGGTTTTCTATCGTCGCTAGGAAAATTGATCATATGGAAATCTTTCTTACTTACTTATTTAGGCGTTGTTTCAGGGCTTTCTCTAGGATTTATACTTGGAAAACTATTTGGTCATCGTGTACTCGATAAACTTGTGAAAAAGAAAAAGGCAAAGTACTTAACCAAATCACAAGAATTGTTAGATCAATATGGACACTTTGCATTAGTCCTGAGTTACTTTATTCCAATTGTTCGACATATCCTCCCTTACTTGGTGGGAATGAATAATATGTCTTTTAAAACATATGCCTTATTTTCCTATACAACAGGCTTTGTCTGGACATTGATTTATTTTACACTAGGTTTATTATTTGGCAGTCAAATTGAATATATTTCTTTGATTGCTACGAAATATGGTATGTACTTTGGGTTATTCATCGTGACTGTTAGCTGTATTTATTATTTTTATATACGGAAAATAATAAAATAGCTAAAATGGAGGAGCATTATGAATGGAAAATATTTGATTAATGGTGGGATTAGATGAGTAATGAAACAATTTTAATTGTAGATGATGAAAAAGAGATAAGAAATCTGATAGGCATTTATTTGAAAAATGAGGGGTTTCATGTGTTAGAGGCATGTGATGGAGAAGAGGGCTTACAGTTAGTAAAGAAGCATAAAGTACATTTAATTGTATTGGATTTAATGATGCCTAAAGTAAATGGCATTGAAATGTGTATGAAGGTAAGAGAAATAGCAGAAATGCCTATTATTATGCTAACTGCCAAATCTCAAGATATGGATAAGATTAGTGGTTTAACGATAGGTGCTGATGATTATGTGACTAAGCCCTTTAATCCGTTAGAGCTAATTGCACGTATTAAATCACAGCTCCGTCGCTATCTGAAAATGAGTGGCTTACATAGCAGCAATAGAGAGGAGCTGGAAGTTGGCGATTTACGTATCAATACAGCGACACATGAAGTTTTTGTTAACAATGAAAGAGTAAAGCTGACACCTAGGGAGTTTGCTATTTTGGAATTGCTTGTTAGTAACCCTGGCATTGTCATGAGTGCAGAGCAAATCTATGAAAAAGTTTGGAAAGAGGAAGCATTTCAATCGGAAAATACTGTAATGGTACATATTCGAAAAATTAGAGAGCGAATTGAGGCAAATCCAAGGAATCCACAATATATTAAAACCGTATGGGGAGTAGGGTATAAAGTTGAAAAAGTTCTCTAGGCTTTTAAAGTTCCCAAGGTTTCTGAAGCAAATTGGTGCGAAAATAAAAAATAATATTCAACGTAGCATTCGTATTCAACTATTTACAACGTTTTTATTATGTGCACTTGGCAGTTTTTTAGTGGCACGTGCAGTAGTGCCATTTTTTGAGAATAACAATGAGACAGTGATTGTGGATTATAGTGGTAGTATGAAGATGATGTATTATCATGCACAGGATACAGCAGCATTGGCAACCCAAGAAAATAGTGTTGAAGCATTAAGAGAATTGATCGATCAAGAAAATGGAAAAATAGAAAATGAGGACAATGCATTCAAAATTGTCGTCACAGATGAGGCAGGTAAGATCTTATATAAAACAAAGCAGGTAAAAGAGCAACAAATCGATTTGCATGAAGAAATAAGGCATGTCATGGGCTTTACAATGAATCAACCTTTTGAAAATGCCTATCATATGATCGAAACTTCTCGTGAAGAGTTTACTACATTAGTGCCACTAACTTTACAAGATAAAAATTATTACTTCTTTGTTAGTGGACTTCCACAAGGAGAAGCCATCACAAGTACGAATGAAGGTCCCATACCTTTTTTCATTGGTGTTATGTTGTTTATCGTATCATTTTTCTCGATAACAAAACGCAAAATGAATCAAATTGAGGCATTAGCAGAGGGGGTTATGGAAATCGCAAAAGGAAATTTAGCCTTTCGTATTGAGAAAAAAGGCCAAGATGAAATTGCTTCACTAACGGATAATGTTAATCAAATGGCAGAAGAAATTATGACAAGTATCGAGATGGAGAGGAAAATTGAGCAACAAAAAAACGAGCTTATTACAAATGTTTCACATGACCTTAGAACACCTCTTACCTCAATCATGGGTTATTTGCGTTTATTAAGAGAAGAGAAGTATGAGACAAAAGAGCAATATGACGAATATTTGAAAATAGCCTTTTCTAAATCCGAACAATTAAAAAATTTAATAGACGATTTATTTGAATATACTAAGCTCACGAATGATAAAAATACTTTAATGCGACAACAAGTTTGTGTAAATGAGCTGCTCGAACAACTAATGGAGGAATTAGTACCGTTAGCAGAGGAGAAACAACGTATTTTTATAAAACATTTTCCAGAGAATCGAATTGTTGCTGCGCTGGATTCGGAAAAGATTGTACGAGTTTTTGATAATCTCCTCATCAATGCGATCAATTATAGTACTGCTGAAGGGAAAATTATGGTTTCCCTTGAAGGACAAGCACACCATGTGCGTATTTGTGTAGCGAATCAAAGTGATGCCTTTACATCGGTGGAGCTTGCTAGTTTATTTGAGAGATTTTATAAAAAAGATCAATCGAGAACAAATGTAACCGAGGGCTCAGGGCTTGGACTAGCGATTGCCAAAAGTATAGTGGAGCTTCACGGAGGAACGATTCACGCAAAATACAAAAATGAGACACTGTACTTTATTATCACATTGCCGTTAGCAGCTACATAACTGACTACAATGGAAGAATAGTAATGGCATGTTGTGTTTGTGTATGATGTGACAGCATGTCTTGCAGGGTTGCTAGGGTAGCTGTGTTTCTGATTAATAATTGGATTTCAGTATGCTTGTATTGTCGTTGAAAGTCCATAATATAATCTGCAATGATATGTAAATTATATTGATTTTTAATCTCTACCTCAACGAAAAATGGCAGTGTTAAATCTGGCAGCTTAATACTGCCACCACGTCGAATCCAAATTGCTTCCTGCACATAGTAGCGGATCGGTAATTGGCGGTTACTAGCTATAAAAATATCCATAAAAAACTCCCTTCAGTGTCTAATTACAGCCTAATGGAAATGCATTCAGTCGTCAAAAGAAAACATGTAAAAATCTGATTGAAGATTTTTTCATGTTTTTTTTGTTTGTTTTTTGTTGAATTTGATTTGAATATGTCCGTTTTTTGGACTAATTGTAAAGGGCGTGTAAACATTAATTTAATCCATTGTAAATGATATGTACAGCTAGCTTAAAACTATTAATAATAAAGTCTGACAACAAGGAAAGGGTTGAATGGATTGGCTATCAATGTACAGGAGATGATTTTCCAATTTCTTGGAGGGTTAGGCTTATTTCTTTTCGCTATTAAATTTATGGGAGATGGCTTGCAGAAGGCTGCAGGTGATCGACTAAGAGATATTTTAGATAAATTTACAACAAACCCATTGATGGGTGTACTAGTTGGTATTGTGGTTACAGTTCTCATACAATCAAGTTCAGGTACGACCGTTATAACTGTTGGACTAGTGAGCGCAGGACTTATGAAATTGCGTCAAGCAATAGGCGTTATTATGGGAGCTAATATTGGGACAACCATCACAGCATTTATTATAGGAATAGATGTAGGTGCTTACGCATATCCAATTATGGCAGTGGGCGCGATATGCTTATTTTTCTTTAAGAAAAGTTTCATTCAAAATATTGGACAAGTATTATTCGGGTTTGCAGGTTTATTTATTGGTTTAGAGCTTATGAGTGGTGGAATGAAGCCACTTAGAGATTGGCAACCATTTTTAGATTTGACTGTACAAATGTCTGATGTGCCGATTTTAGGGGTATTAGTAGGAACGATATTCACCCTGATTGTTCAATCTTCCTCAGCTACAGTAGGGATTTTACAAGGGCTTTATGCTGAAGATTTAATAACTTTACACGGGGCATTACCTGTCTTGTTTGGAGATAATATTGGTACAACGATTACAGCAATTCTAGCCGCTTTAGGTGCTTCTATTGCAGCAAAGCGAGCAGCTGCCACACATTTACTATTTAATGTAGTGGGTACAATTATCTTTATGCTCATATTGGGATTATTTACGAACTATGTGGAATGGATTGCAGGGGTGCTCAATTTAGAGCCGAAAATGCAAATAGCCTTTGCACATGGAACGTTTAATGTCATCAATACAATCATTCAGTTACCGTTCATAGGTGTTTGGGCTTATGTCGTAACGAAACTAATTCCAGGCGAAGATTCAGTTATTGAATACAAACCAAAATTTTTGGATAAAAATTTGATTATCAAATCACCATCAGTGGCATTAGGTCAAGCAAAAATGGAAGTAGTGCGCATGGGCGAGTATAGTATTCAAGGTCTAGAAGAAACGTTAACGATTTTGAAAACGGATGATGCTAAGTTAATCGGCAAGGTCGGCCAATTGGAGGAAGCCATTAATAATTTAGACCGCAAATCAACGGAATATTTAGTGGAGCTATCAAAACAATCTCTATCAACCCATGATTCCCAAGTGCATCATGCTTTATTTGAAAATATTCGGGATATCGAACGAATTGGTGATCATGTAGAAAATATAATTGAGCTTCTGCAATACAAGGATAGTAATCGCGTTCGTTTAAGTCAACAAGCGATGCAGGAGTTAGAAGATATGTTTGTTTTTACATTAGAAACTGTGAAAATGTCTATTGAATCCCTTGATAAGCGTGATCTTTCCTTAGCACAGCAAGTGATAGAAAAAGAAAATGAAATTGATAATATGGAGAGACGTTTACGTAAGTTGCATATTAAGCGATTAAATGAAGGAGTTTGCTCAGGTTCAGCAGGTATTGTATTTGCGGATATTGTGAGTAATTTAGAAAGAATTGGTGATCATGCTTCTAACATAGCGGAAACCGTTATTGCCTAATATTAAGCTGTTCAGTGGAGATAATCTGCTGAACAGCTTTTTTTATTAGGGGAAGGATAGAATTGTTAAAATGACGGATAGAATTTCAAAACTGACGGATAGAATTTCAAAACTGACGGATAGAATTTCAAAACTGAAGGATAGAACCCTCAAACTGTCGGATAGTCATAAGCTTCTATGGCTTCTAAAAAATAAGTTAGGATGGGGGATTGTACTTCGTCCTTACGATAAATAAACCATGTAGGAATATGTGCTTGCTTGTTCTTTATCTTGTGCAATGTTAATGCTTGTGTTGCCATATATTTTTCCGCAATGGCAAGTGGTAGTAAGGTAATACCTAACCCAGCAGCAACACAGCCAATAATACCGTCAAGCGTACCAAGCTCCATTCGATTTTGTGGTCGAACCCCTTCTTCATGTAACCAATGTTCCAAGATGGCTCGATAGGAACAGCCATGTCGGAATGTAATCACAGTGCTTCCCTCTAAATCCTGTAGATGCTTAATAGGTTTATGCTTGCTAGAAGTGAGAATAACAAGCTCTTCACAGACAAACTCTTTCATCATTATATTTTCTTTATAAACAGGTCCGGTAACAAATGCGCCATCTAGTTCATAGTTTTCTACCCGTTCAATATTGTACTGAGAAGGGCTTGTTAATATGGTGATATCCACTTGTTCATGTGCTTGATGAAATGTGCTTAACAGAGTTGGTAAATGCAATGCAGCAGTTGTTTCCATCGAACCAATTCGTAAAACGCCTCGTTGTTCCTCCGTTTCATGTATGATCTCAAAGGTTTTTTCATAGAGATGAAGCATTTTTAGGACTAACTCGTAGAATTGTTCTCCTTTTGGTGTTAGCCGTATCCCTCGATGTCCACGATAAAAAAAGGTTGTTTCGTAGATTGCCTCAAGACTTTGTATTTTCATAGAGATATTGGATTGTGTGTAATTAAGTGCTGTGGCAGCTTTAGAAAAGCTACCTGTTTGGACGACTGTTCGATAAATCGTTAAATCATTAATATTCATATGCCCTCCAGCTATCAATTTTATTGATACTTATTATAAAGAATTAGATCTATTTTTGATACCTAGATATTCGATATAGTGAAATAGAAGGAGTGATGATATGCACAAGCAAACCGTACGCTATTTAATCGGGGGTATTTTTGCTTTAGTTATTGCTATGGGCATCGGCCGTTTTTCGTATACGGTTATTTTACCTTATATGCAAGAAACTTTTGAATTTAGCCGAGCAACAGCAGGTTACTTAGCAACAAGTAATTACTTAGGTTATTTGGTTGGAGCCTGGGTGGCAGGTCGTTTACCAATAGGGAATAAACGTATTCTCTTTTTGCAAATTACCCTTGGTATCAGCATTTTAACAACAGCCTTCATGGGCTTTACAAATGTAATCATCATTTGGTATTTATTACGATTTATCTCGGGTGTTGTGAGTGCTTTTATTTTTGTTGTTATAACAAGCCTTATACTAGACCAGTTAGCCAGCAGTAGTCATATGCATCTATCGGGGCTGTTCTATAGTGGGGTGGGAATAGGGATTGCATTAAGTGCGGTAATTGTTTCACCAATCCAAGCTGTTTTCCATTGGAATGGAACTTGGATCGTATTAGCTTTATTTAGTATTGTATTGTTTGTCTTGATTGTACTATTCATTAAGCCTATTACACCAAGTAAACAACTAGTGGAAAGCCAGATAATTTCACAGAAAACGCCTCCTCAGTCTTGGATGAAATGGTTAATCATCGCTTATAGCTTAGAGGGGCTTGGCTATATTGTCACAGGCACATTTATTGTATCAATTGCACAGGAGTCGACAAGCTTTCATGGAGATGCAGCCTTTGTATGGTTTGTTGTGGGTGTTGCAGCAATTCCCTCATGTATCGTTTGGTCTAAGCTAGCACAGCGTTATGGCTATGTGAAAATTTTACTCATCTCTATGCTACTGCAAGCGATAGGTATTGTTTTACCTGCGCTAGCTACAAATTCGATGACCCTTTATGCTAGTGCCTTCATTTTTGGGGCAACCTTTATGGGAATTACAACTGTTTGTACAACATTAGCGAGGAAACTTGCACCAGTTAATAGTCATCAAATGATAGGTTATTTAACGGCTGGCTATGCGCTCGGACAAATGATTGGTCCATCCATTGCAGGCACACTTGCAAGTTACACAAATAGCTATCAGTATGCCTTAGTTGGGGCTTCCTTAGTAGTAATGCTGGGAGGATTATGTTTAATAGGAGGCGTAAAATATGATAGAAGCAACTAAAAAAAGTAAGTAAGGCATAGTGCGCCTTACTTACTTTGAAATTAATGGATATCTCGTTTCTTAAAGTTACCACCACGAACTTCTGACACATCAGAAATGACTACAAAAGCGCCTTCGTCGATGTCTTTAATAATCGAAACTAATTTATTTTCTTCCATACGGTTAATGACACAGTTTAAGATTTCTGTTGGTTCATTGGAGAAACCACCACGTCCATGTGTATAGGTAACACCACGTCCTAAGCGGGCTTGGATAGCGTCTCCAATCTCCTCGGATTTTCCACTAACAACACGAACTTCTTTTGATTTTTCTAAACCAACTTGGATAATATCGATAACATTTTTGGCAATATAGTAAGTTAACGCTGAGTAGAGAGCACTCTCTAAGCCAAAGATAAAGCTTGCCCCTAAGAAAATAAAGGCATTGATAAATAATATAATATCGCCGACTGAAAATGGAATTTTACGAGATAATAGTACAGCTAAAACCTCTGAGCCATCTAAAGCGCCACCATTTCGTAGGACAATTCCAATACCCACACCAAGGAGCATACCACCAGATAAGACAATTAGGAGGGGATCATTTGGGCCTAAAATGGTTTTGACGTCATGTAAAAGCACTGTAGAAATCGATAATGCTGCAATACCAGCGCTACTCATTAAGGCAAAGGTTTTTCCAACTTGCTTGTAGCCGATATAAATGAACGGAATATTTAATACAAAGAGCAGTACGCCTAACGGGATACCAAAGAGGTGCGCACCCATAATACTAAGACCTGTTACACCGCCATCAATGACAGCATTCGGAATTAACACGGCCTCTAGTCCGTATGCGGCTATAACTGCCCCAATAATGATCATAATTAATTTTCGTATATTTTCTAGTGACTTTCCTTTTTTCATAAATCTTCTCCATTTCTTTACGTCAATAGTACCTAAGGCTTTGGAATAATATTTAAAGCAATTGTTTTAGTCTCCAAACCTTTATTTGAATCGGTCATATTATAGTATTTAGTTAATAAATCGTTTAATTCATTTTCAAAGTTTTTGAATTGATCGTCCGTTAACGTTAAGTCGATTAAAGAAAAAGTTGCTAAATCTGTTGTGCTTTCTTTTTCATCAAGTGAATGCAAATAATTTTGATATTGAGATAGTAAAGCCAATTGATAGTAGGAAATATAATTTAATTTTTGCTTGGTTGTGAGTTGAGTCCAATCCTCCTTACTAAGTTTTGCTGCTCCTTCATTTAATGCATAAAACTTCTCTGTAACAGAACGAACTTTTCGCTCTTTCACAATTTTTATGATATTTTCATCGACTAAAATTTGGATATGACGATATAGAGTGGCTTGTGGTACATCTTTAATGACAGAAATCATCTCCAATGTGCTTAAACCCTCTTCTTTATTGTGCATCAGAGCTTGTAAAATTTTCATTCTCACAGGGTGCATTAATACCTCTGCTTTATTACGCATAAACCGATCCTCCTACCAGAAAATGAGATAGTATCAAGGGAAGCAATCAAATGTTATCAATTTGAGAACATTATCAAAAAATATACTATAGCGTTTTTTTAAAGATGTACAGTAAAAAGGTAATGAAATTTTTTCATTCTTTTGTTATCATTATTGATAATGATAATGAAGGGGGTTATAAAAATGAAATTACACTATGGTTTTGAAGACTTAAATCAAATTGATTGGGCAAGCATACTACCAATTCTTTTACCATTTGTACTCGTAGGTTTTTTACTTATCACTGTTGCACTAATAGATTTATATAAACACAGAGATAGCAGAGAAAACATACTAATGTGGGCCATTATTATTTTGTTCTTTAATACAATTGGTTCTGTTCTATATTTCGTGATGGGAAGAAAGGATGTCAATAAACGTGCGCTTAGAAATTAATAATATTACGAAAAAATTTAAACAGAAAACGGCAGTAAGTAGTTTTTCAATGGTTATAGATTCGAATGAATGTGTAGGGCTTATTGGACCAAACGGGGCAGGAAAATCTACATTAATTCAGATTATTGCTGATATTCTTTATGCAGATGCAGGGGACATTGTACTTGATGGGCAAAAAATTTCAAAGATGAAAAATCATATTGGTTATTTACCACAGTACCCTAATTTCTTCTCGTGGATGACAGCCTCTGAAACTTTAGCCTTTATGGGGACACTTTCGGGTATTTCGAAAAATCAATTACAAAAAGACATCCCAATTCTTCTGGAAAAGGTAGGCTTAGGGAAAGAAGCACATGCTCATGTTGGAACATTTTCAGGAGGTATGAAACAGCGTCTTGGAATCGCACAAGCTTTATTACACAAGCCAGCTTTCATCATTATGGATGAACCAGTTTCAGCCCTAGATCCAATTGGTAGACGTGAAGTGCTGAATCTATTAAAAGACATAAAAAAAGAAACGACCATACTACTTTCTACACATATTTTAGGCGATGCGGAGGAAGTTTGTGAGCGCTTTGTGGTCATTAAAAATGGTTACAAAATAGAAGATGCAACAAAATTAGAGTTACTTAATCGCTATCAAGATTCAGCTATCTTTTTAGCGGTTCAAAAGAAAGATGTTAAGTGGCTAACAACGATTGAACATTTACCTTATGTAAAGAGAATCGAAAATTGTGGGGATGGTTTTAAAGTATATGTCAATCACTTGGAAGAGGACGCCCATCGATTGCTACAGTACGGATTGGATTCAAATGTACTATTTACAAAGTTTGATCTTGGCCTTCAAGAAAGCTTAGAAGAAATATTTTTAGAATTGGTGGTGTAATTTGAAGTGAATACGTTTATAGCACTAAGTAAAAAAGAAATGAATCAAATGACAAAGGAATATAAAGTCGTTTGGCTACCAATCGTCTATATCCTCCTAGGTTTAACTCAGCCGATTATGATGTATTTCTTGCCTGCTATTTTACAATCAATGGGTGGTATAGAAGGGATTATAATTGATCCAACAATGGCAAAGCCAGGGGGAGAAGAAGTGCTTGCTTCAACCCTTAATTCGCAATTTGATCAATTAGGTATAATCATCCTTGCTATTGCAACGATGGGTATTATTCAAGGAGAAAAAGCGAATGGAATGATGGCCTTCATTTTAACAAGGCCAGTATCAATCACATCCTACTTAAACAGTAAACTCCTTACTCATTATATTTTAGCCGTCCTATGTATTTCGCTTGGCTATGCAATGTCCCTTGGCTATACATCTTATTTATTTACCTCTGTACCGATAATGCGCGCATTGATAGCTTTAGCATTTTATTGTATTTGGCTGTTGTTCATCATTACATTTGTTGCCATGATGAGTACATTTTTTAATAGTACACCATTTATTGCTTTAATTAGTATTGGTGTCTTATTTATTTGTCGTTTTTGTGCTGGTTTACATCCATTCTTAGATGTCATAAATCCAGCTAGTAATAGTTTGTATGCTACAACGATAATCATGACAGGTGACATAGAAAAATGGTATAGCTTTAATATAATTGTCACACTGTTACTTGTACTATTCATGATGGCTATCATGCATCATTTTATTGCCAAAAAGAAATTTTAATATGGAGGAAATCCTCGACAAATGAATGTAAAAGTAAATCGAAGAAGCAAAATTCCATATTATCAACAACTCACACAGCAGTTACTTTTATCCATAGCGACTGGAAGCTTAAAAAAGGGGGAACATTTGCCTTCAATTCGCCAGCTAGCAGCACAAACAAACCTCAATCTGCATACAGTTCATAAAAGCTACAAAGAGCTTCAAAAAAAGGGGATCATCACCATTAAGCCTCAGTCTAGAGCATTTATTATCGTAGATCCTAATAAAGCAACGACTATTTCATGTCACCAAATAGCTATGAAAGTGGAGCAATTATTGATAGAGGCTTATATTTTAGGCATGAAAAAATCTCAACTAAAAGAAATGTTTTATGACATTTTACAAAAGTATTATACGGAGAGTGAAAGAGATGGCTACTGATAACCTAGTGACCATCTCTTACTATTTTTATTAAATTAAAAACACAGCAACTATCGTTGTCACAATCAGTCCAATGACTACAGGAATTAAATTTCGTCTTGCCAGCTCAAATGGGCTGACATTACAAATAGCAGCTGCTGGGATTAATGCCCAAGGAATTAGTGTACCACCACCAACCCAAATCGCTGTGATTTGCCCTAAAGCTGTTAAAGTTGCTGTTCCATCACCAATAGCATTCCCGAATAGACTACCAACCGAACCTGCTAAAGAAATTCCGGAGAAGCCCGAACCATCTAACCCAGTAATGGCACCAACAACTGCCAATGTAACAACAGCAATTTCCTTTGTTAACGGAACTATTGCTGCAAGACCGACACCCAGATCATTGACAATACCGTGTGAAGTAGCGGGGAGGTGATCTCCAAGAATTTGTGTAAAGCCAGCATCTCCAAGATAGAAGAAAGCAGCAATTGGAATTACGGGTCCGAAGACTTTAAAGCCGAATTGAAATCCTTGAATCAAATAACTTGTTGTCTTTTCTAATCCCGCTGATTTATGAGCAACCATACTAAGCAATAATAAAATAAAAACAGAGGTTCCACCGATCAAAGCCGTTGCATCGCCGCCCGTTAAATTGAATACTGACATAGCGATAACGTCTAAGATAAAGGCAATAGGAATAAGTACGGCGAAGAATCGTTTTTGCCCAATTGACAGTAAGTTTTCCGCAGTTTCTTGTTCACCCTCCTCCTCCTCATTGTTGCCAGTATTTAAAAGTAGCGTTCCTCGTTTCATATCACGTCTTAAAAAAATATAAGCAACAATTGTCGTTACAACGCCCATTGTGATAACAAGCGGAATACTGGCTGAAACAACATCTCCAACAGGGATACCAGCAGCATCAGCCGTTAATTTTGGAGCCCCTTGAATGACAAAATCACTCGATAATGCAATACCATGCCCAAATAAGTTCATGGCCATGGCAACCCCCAGTGCTGGGAGGCCCGCCCGAATCGCAACAGGCAAGAGCACGGCTCCTAATAGCGCTACTGCAGGTGATGGCCAGAAAAACCAAGAAATAAACATCATTAAAAGTCCAATCGTCCAATAAGCGAGTGCGGGTGTTTTAATGATCTTTGTGAAAGGGGCCACCATAACCTCATTAATACCTGAAGACATCATGACCCGACTCATCGCCACGATAATCGAAATAATAAGAATCGTTGATAGCAGCTCAGTTATGGCATAAATAAAGCTGTTAAACACACCACTTATGGAAGAAGTAAAATCACCAGTTGCAACAATCGCTAGCATAAAGATGCCTACTACACAAATGAGGGTGGTATCGCGACGTTTAACCATAAATCCGATGATGAGCACAATAAAAACCACGTAAATCCAATGGAGAGCTGTGAATTCAATCCCCATACGTTTCCCCCTCAATATTCTGATTCTATAGAATATGAAGAGAAAAAAAGATGGTGATGATTTTAAAAAATTTTGATCCTGGTGAAAAGCAGTCTGAATTAATGGGTAATTAAAATAAATTATTTGATGTAGATCAAGTAATCATAAAAGGAGAGGAATTAGAGCTTGCCATTAAAAATGAAAGTTGAATTAACTATTAAACGAGTAAAGGTGAAGCAATAATCAGTTCTATTGACTTTATAGTCTTAACAATTTATTATATAGACCAGTCATTATAATTTCGGAGGGGAAAATGTCTAGAAATCAAGAAAGTAAAATGAAAATTTTATCGACCGCGTCAACATTGTTTCAAAAACAAGGGTACCATGCTACTGGATTAAATCAAATTATTAAAGAGTCGGGTTGTCCAAAAGGTTCGCTTTATTATTATTTTCCTGAAGGCAAGGAGCAATTAGCGACAGAGGCAATTAATCGAACAAAAGATTTTGCTGCTCAAGAGTTGAGAAATTTATTTTCACAGCATGATGATGTAATAAAAGCTTTAGAGTGTTTTTTTGGGCAATGTTTAAGTTTCAATCCAAAAATTGCACATGATGGAATTCCACTAGCACTTATTTCTTTGGAAACTTGGCATATGAGTGAGCAACTTCGTTTAGCATGCAAGAATGCCTATGAAGAACTTATCATGATATTAAGAGAAAAGTTTATCCAATCAAATTGGCCCCCTGAGGAAGCTACAGAAATGGCGTATTTAGTCTTTAGCATGATAGAAGGTGGCAGTATTTTCGTACTCACTTACAAATCAAATGAGTCACTTAAAAGAATCTGTAAAAGTATCATAGAATTAATAAAGTTAAAGCAAAAGGAAATTCGCAGAAATCTTAGAAATGAGCTTTAAGATCTCGTAAAGTTCGAAAGGAGGAAGTTGGTAAATGCCATTGGATAACATTTCAAGTAACTTATAGTACAAAATAAGGAGTGCTTGATATTTGCTAAAATCATATATTCATTCATTTTTAAACTCAAAAGAAGAGGGGTTTAGTGGAAATATCTTAGTGGTTGATCAAGGAGAAACAATATATAAAGAATCATTTGGAAAAGCTAATTATGAATGGGATATACCAAATACAGCTATTACAAAGTTCCGTATTGGATCTGTAACTAAAATCTTTACTACCATTGCAATTTTAATGCTAGTTGAAGAGCAAAAGTTACAGTTACATAATACTGTGGATAATTTTATTCCTAATTTTCCAAAAGGTAACCAAATTATGATCGAACATCTATTAACTCATACATCTGGCATTGGTAATATTACTGATCAACCTGATTTTTTATTAAAATCTTATCAACTACAATCACCAGATGATTTAATAAATTGGATTATTTCTTGTTCATTCAAATCTATACCAGGGAAAGAGTTTAATTATTCTAATTCAGGATACATTGTATTAGGTAAGATTATAGAAAAGACAAGTGGTTTAAGTTATGAAGAGTTTCTTAAACAAAAGATTCTTCAGCCTCTATCTATGTTAAATACTGGTCTTGATTATAACGTGGCTATTCAAAAGTATAAAGCAAACGGTTATGAGTTAGAAAAAAATAATATTTATCATGCTAGTTTCATCAATATGTCTAACACCTATTCTGCTGGTGGGTTATTTTCTACAGTAGAAGATTTACAATTACTTGATGATGCAATAAAAAATAATTGTTTACTATCGAAAAATATAACAACTCAGATGCTTTCATCAGGTCGTTTTGGCCATGGATATGGATGGAACATTACTAAGACAAAAAAGAATAATACGCTCATTTTTCATCATGGCGGGATTAATGGTTTTACTTCCTCCTATTTAAGGTTGATAGAAAGTGACGCAACAATTATTGTTTTAAGTAATATATCTACGTTGTTAACATCAACTGTTGCCAATCAAATTGTAAGTTATATAGAGAATAGAGACTAGGGGTACAGACTCTTTTTCATATGAGAAGAAACATGATTACGGCTTAGGAGTTATTCCTAAGTCTTTTTGAAATAGTATAATTAAAAGGTTGCATTCGGTACGCAAAGTGCTGGTAAGCCCATATAAATTGCAACAGAGAAGATTAGTGGTTCATATAGCGCAACAGTCGTTGGTGGAAGAAACAGGGATATACATCGTCAACTCATAACAAATCACTTTAAGATGAATGGCATACAAATTGTTAGACAATAACTAGCAGTTTGTGTGCATTTTTTATAGGTTATTATTGAGTAACTCATATCGCAAATTATCTCCATATACCGGTCTGATCAACTTAACACCATCTTTTTTGCATTTATAAATTTTCTCTTAAAAGGTACTTCATATTATTTAGTTACCTACCCAAAACAAGATATTTGAAAGAAATGAGTTTATAGATTAAAATACTTTTATAGATTATCGATAATCTATAATCCATAATATATAACGCTTTTAGCTAATCACCCTATACACTGAACTATGTTAAAATAAAAGGATATAAATTTATTGGAGTGGTTTAATGGGGTTTGATGAAAATTCAATTTCAAAAAAAACAATTTCTGAGCAAATAGCTGAACGATTATTATTTCGCATATTTTCTGGTTACTATGAACAAGGTCAGCGCTTAATAGAGGCAGAAATTGCAAAGGAGTTACAAGTAAGTCATGCACCTGTCCGTGAGGCTCTATATCTTTTACAAAAAGATGGTGTAGTTGAAAAAGTACAACATAAAGGTGTAAGAGTGAAGATTATAACGGATCAGGAATTAAAGGATTATTTGGAAGCGCTTTATCATCTATTGGATATTGCACTAACCAAGTGTGAATCTAAATGGACTGCCGATTTGCAAAATGAACTATTATTTCGATTTGAAGCTATGAAACAAAGAAAGTCTGCTGAAAATATTTATGAATATGTTGTTTCGTTTGCCCACTTGTTACAATTGTTTTTTGATGTTACAGGAAATATTGCTATGCTACGATTCTTTAAAGAAACAATATTTGTTACAAATGTAGCTGCACAAACCAAATGGAAGATGAATCTAGTTGAATCCTATCATATGTCCATCAATACTTTTATCAAGTGTATAGAAGTGTCGGATTTTGATCATGCACGAGTAGCTATTAAGGATGTTATTTTATGGTACCAATTTAAATAATTTTATGGGGGTAACATAAATGAAAGCTGCAGTTTGGCATGGTGTGAAAGATATTAGAGTTGAAGAGGTTGAATTACGCGCTTTAAGAGAAGAAGAAGTGAAAGTAAAAGTAGCGTGGGCTGGTATTTGTGGAAGTGATTTGCATGAATACGAAGAAGGTCCGGTTTTCGTACCAGTTAATGAAAAAGCTGAATTAACAGGTGAAGTTGCCCCACTTACAATGGGACATGAATTTGCTGGTATCATCGAAGAAGTTGGCTCTAAGGTTACTGACTTTAAGGCTGGGGACCGAGTTGTCATCAACCCTACATTAACATATAGAAATAAACATGAAGAAGTCGATCGTTATGATGGATTTAACTTCATCGGTTTACATGGAAACGGTGGATTTGCGGAATATGTTAATGTCCCTGTAACGAATATACATCGTTTAGCAGATAACTTAACATTACAAGATGGTGCACTGGTAGAACCAATGGCTGTTGCTGTACAAGCTGTTAAAGATGCTGGGGTTACATTAGGTGATTCTGTTGCTGTATTTGGAGCTGGACCAATTGGATTATTAACAGTAATCGCTGCAAAAGCATCAGGTGCTAGTAAAGTTATCGTATTAGATTTATCCGATGATCGATTAGAAAAGGCAAAAGAATTAGGTGCAACCCATGCTATTAATTCAGGTAAAGAAAATCCTGTACAAGCAGTTCGTGCGATTGTTGCAGATGGGGTTGATGTATCCTTTGAGGTGGCAGGAGTTGCTCCTACCTTTAAACAAGCAATTGATGTAACAAAACCTCGTGGTAACATGATGATTGTTTCGATTTTTGCAAGACCAATCGAATGGAATCCAATGCAACTTACAAACACAGGTGTTAATGTATTATCATCCATTGTTTATACACCGTCAATTTTCCAAAGAACAATTGATGCAATGAGCGCTGGTCAACTAAATCCACAAGGGATCATCACAAGTCAAATTGACCTAGATGAGATTGTTGAAAAAGGATTCAAAACGTTAACAAATGACAAAACACAATCTAAAATTTTAGTCGAAATAAGCGGAGAAAAATAAAATTGAGAGGAGTATGGCTGATGACAGCCATGCTCTTTTTTTATAGTCTGGAGGAGTATGGAGCTTAAGAAAAAATGACAAAAGGAATCGAGAATGAACTTCTCGACTCTTTCAGTAACTTAATCTCTTTCTCTAGCTCTCTGTGTGTCTCTAATATT
Source organism: Lysinibacillus sp. LK3 (assembly GCF_001043675.1). NCBI lineage: Bacteria > Bacillati > Bacillota > Bacilli > Caryophanales > Bacillaceae > Lysinibacillus > Lysinibacillus sp. LK3. Next base: position 12,897 of record NZ_LDUJ01000007.1, on the reverse strand, counting down.
CTTTTGAACCGTGATGGATGCAAATAAACTTAGAACAAATGACATACCATAGAACCCTTTTTCGCTTAAAACAATACTTCCAGCATTATATAACCCAATGCCCATTAATGAAATAGATACAATAAGTGCAACCCAGCTAATACCATAATAAATACTAGTAACTGGTATTCCCTCTTCTTTATCTCTTACTGCTTTTTGTAAGGATATTGCTGAATAGAGTCCAAATATTAAAACAGCTAGGTAATATCCTTTTTCGTTTAGTTGCATCGTTGCATTAAACAAGCCTATAAAATATGCCGTAACACCTACTAACAATGCGCCCCAGGAAGCCCCCTTGAAAGCAGCAGTTGGTTCCCCCTCTTTTCTTTCTACTTTAACTTTCGGATTAGGCTGCTTTTCCTTATCTAATGAAGACTCATTTTGATTAGACAATATCTTTCTCCTCCTTCTATCACTGTATAAAAACATTCTATCATTCTACAGGGAGGTTATGAGAATAGAAATTTTTCTAAATCTCTCTTCAATAATAATTTGGCTGTTATTTTTACTGGAATATAGAGTTAATATGGCTTTCTCAAATCTGAAAGCACTCTTATCATTCCTTGGTAAAATTGTGTTCTACACCGAGAACAATTTTTTGCTGTGAGGTGCTGTAATTCTTTTGAACAGATAAGAGCTAGGTGTATAACTTTTTTTCATATTATTCAAATAGACAGCTGAATATGTTAGGTGTATATGTCTGCCTGTTGTTGCTATGTCTACCGCTTATTACGATTCGTGCCACCGATGAAAAAATAATTGAAATGGTTGATAAAGCTGTGAATACCACCGTTTATAGATGAAATTAAATCGCTAGTCCGATCACTTAGAAAGTGATTGCGCCACTGTAACCAACTTTTTTACTCCTTCTCTTAGCTGTTTTTCATTTGCATAGGAATAGCTTAAACGTATCCAGGAGGATAGTTGTTTTAATGGATCACAAACTTGACCTGGCACAAAGGAGATCGATTGTTCGATGCTTCTAGATAATAATAATTCAGTTGGAAGATCGTCTGGGAGCTGTACCCATAAATTTAGACCGCCTTTTGGACTGTTCCATCGCCAGCCTGTTACAGCTAGCTCTTCCTCCATAATTTCCTTTCGAATCTGTAGGGCAATTCGGATTTTCTCCAAATGTTGTTGCAATCTTAGTGAGGAGAAGTAATGGAGAAAAATTTTTTGATTGAGAAGTGGTGAGCCATTATCAGCTAGCGATTTTTCTGTTAATAGTGATTTCATTAATGATGATGGACAAATAACAGTTGCAATTCTCAAACCAGGAGAGATGTATTTGCAAAAGCTTCGGATATAAATGACTGTCCCAACACTATCAAATGTGTAAATTGGAGGTGGTGGGGCTTGGTCAAAATAAATGTCGTGATAGGCATCGTCTTCTATTATTAGAAACCGATAGTGCTCAGCTAATTCCACTAATCTTTTGCGCTGCTCAACAGAAACCGTATAACCAGTTGGATTATGGAAGGTAGGGTTGAGATAAAATAGGCGTGGCTTGTATTTTTTAATATAGTATTCGACCTGTTCTAAATCGTAGCCCTCAGGGTGGATATCCACCGTAACAATCTGAGCTCCTTGTGCTTTAAAGATATCAATCGCAGCACTATAGCTTGGACGTTCAAATAAAACGACGTCTCTTGGCTTAATAAAAGCTTGAGCAATTAAGTGAATGGCTTGCTGTGAGCCAGATGTTATTAACAGTTCATCTGGACTCAAATGTGTTTTATAGTGGTTGATAAAATATTGGGTCAGTGTCTCACGTAGTTCTAAATCACCCTGCACCGTTGAGTAGGTTGCCAGTACTTTCGGATATAGGTCAAACACTTCCTTCACGTAATTTGAAAAATAGTGATTAGGCAAAAGATTAGGATCAATCAATGCCTGAGATAAATGATAGGAAACAGATGGCTGATGGATTTCGGATAAATGATTTTTTTTTACGTATGCTGAAACAATGGGATTGTCTTGATCTAAACATTCAATATATTTTGTTACAATTGATTGGACAAAATAGCCTGATTTATCTTTTACATAAACTTTGTCATGCTGTTTTAATAGTTGATAAGCTTTTAATACCGTTAGCCGATGGACATTCATTTCAGATGCTAATTGCCGGACGGAGGGAAGCTTTTCATGTTCTTTCCATTCTTTACGCTCTATTCGGTGCAGTACATCATCATAGACTTTCTTAAAAAGATAATCTTCATTTTGATTTGCTTTGCCCACATCGATTCCTCCTATTCAAACCGATTGTACCACGAACCAAATTGATCTGTTCTATCCTTTTTAATCTGTTCTATCCTACTTCTTTTATGATAGAAAAAGAGGAGGAGTTTGATATGGTAATGATTAATTATTTCTTTATGTGTTTGATTTTTGGGACAACATTTTTAGCAATTAAAGTTGGTGTTGATGCAGGGGTTCCTCCGTTTTTATCAGCTGGTCTTCGTTTTTTCATTGCCGGTTTACTACTATTTAGTTTTATGGCTTGGCGCGAAAAAACGACAATCCGGTTATTATTTCGAAAAGAAATGTTTTTTACAGGAGTGGCCTTAACCTTTGGAACGTTTGCCACATTATATTGGGCAGAACAGTATGTGACATCTGGAATCGCAGCTGTCTTATCTGCTACAGGTCCAATGATGATTATTGTTATTCAGACATTTATATTGAAGCAAAAAGGAGACCGAAAATCATTTATTGGTTGTGTTGTCGGAGTCATTGGTGTTACGTTCTTAATCTTACCTAGTTTTGCAATTGAGATTAGTCCCTTCTGGATGGTTGGTTGTTTCGCTATTATTTTAGGTGAAGTTTTCTATGCATCTGGAACAATTTATACGAAGCATGTCATCCAAAAATTTGGAACAACATCTCCAATTGCTTTAAATGCAGCACAAATGATGCATGGAGGGATTTTATTAATCATTTTGTCACTTTTTACTGAGAACATTCAGCTTCATTATCTTTTAAGTCCAGCTTCAATTGGTTCTCTTTTTTATTTAATTATTTTTGGTTCAATGATTGGTCACAGCATTTATTATTGGCTTGTGTCACGAACAAATCCTGTTTTTCCGTCCACATGGCTGTATATCTCACCAGTAATTGCCGTTATATTAGGCGTTACCTTCTATCATGAATATATTTCGTGGTTAACAGGAATTGGTACTCTGACGATTATTGTTGGAACGATTCTAGTCAATTTTGAAACATTGAGAGAGTTGCTTTGGCGGAAAAGGACCGTTCTTCAGGATGTAAAAGAATAATAAAATCTAATCATAAAGGGGAAGAAATGATGAAAATTTCTAGGGGAGTAGAGATTCTGGAGCTTAAATTTAACGGAGCCTTCATTCATCCAACGCTTTTATGGGATCAGGAGATGGCTGTTTTAATTGATACCGGATGTTCAGGTCAAATGGAAGATTTACGTAAGGCAATGGAAGAGGTAGGCGTGTCGTTCAACCAATTAAAAGTTGTGATTTTGACACATCAGGATATCGATCATATAGGCAGTCTTCCTGAAATATTGCAAAATTGCGGTAGTCATATAAAAATTTATGCGCACGAACTAGATAAGCCTTATATTCAGGGGGATTTACTGCTTTTGAAAGACGGGCACATAGAGAATCCACCCAAGGGGAAAGTGGATGAGACCTTGAAAGACGGTCAAGAACTACCATATTGTGGGGGAATACGAGTTATCCATACGCCAGGACATACGCCTGGCCATATTAGTTTATATTTGAAGCAAAGTAAAACGCTTGTTGCCGGCGATTCGATGTATAGTGTAAATGGTATATTGGGAGGGATTCATGTTCCAACCACTTTAGATATAGAGGTTGCTCAACAATCTTTAAAAAAATATGTAGACCTAGACATTGAATCGGTGATTTGTTATCACGGAGGATTATGCACGGTGGATATTAAAGAGCAGATTCAAAAGCTTTGAATCTTAAAAATAATGATTAAAGATGAAATTTCCTTAGAAAACCAAATGTTTAGAGGCTCGCTCGAACCGTAACAGGCAAGAGTACAGCCCTCCAACGCTTGTAAAACTTCTGTTTTATTGTGAGCCAGCTCATGTTATAATGAGGCACTTAAGATACTTAAGCTCTTTTTTATAACGGATGCCAAGAAAAGCCTCCGCGGAACGATTAAATATGGAGGTGTAAGGAAATGAATAAACGTTGGACGATTGGTGAAATTCAGAAATTTGTTGAGAACAATTCAGAAAGTAAGTTGTTAACGACTGAATACCATGGTTTTTCTCAAAAGCTACTATTTAAATGTGCATGTGGTACTAACTTTGAAAAAACATTTACGAAATTTAAAAATAAAAACCAACGAAAATGTGATGTATGCCAACCGCCAAAAGAGTCACGTTAAACGTTTGCGGCCGTTTAATACTATTAGTGAACATTAAAAACATCTCACTTCTATGTTCTTTATAGAGGGGGTGTTTTTTTGATTGGATTATTACAGTATAAGATTTATGCTGAAGGAAATTGAGAAAAAACATTCAATTTAACATTCTTTATTAATGAAATACAAAGATAAAAGCCAAACCCTTGATACATGTGGGTTTTGGCTTTTTTATCATTTTTAGAAATTAGGTTTTCCTCTACGAGAGGATTCATTATTAACGAAAAAAAGATTGTAAAATAACAATCTGTGATATATATTGGAGATTATGATTTTTTTCGACATCTCAAAATCATAAACAAAATTTCATCAATAGACAAGTTTTGAGAGGGAAGTGAATAATCAAGATGTATCTTTATCCCCTATTAGTAGTGATTGCAGCTAGTAGTTTTGGTATCGTTTCAACTATTATAAAACTGGCAATGCGTAGTGGCTTTTCTGTATCTGAGGCAGTTACAAGTCAGTTTTTTATCGGCTTTTGTATAGCAGTATGTATTTCCTTAGTTACAAATAGATCAAATTTTAGCTTTAAAGGCGTTAAAATCCTTCTGTTTGCAGGCATGTTAACAGGGTTAACAAATATTTTATATGGTCATTCTTTAAACTTTTTGCCTGCTTCCTTGGCAGTAGTATTACTGTTCCAATTTACATGGATTGGTATGCTGATTTCTTGTATCACAAAACGGCAATTTCCAAGTAGAATTGAATTCATCTCTTTAATTATATTAATAGCTGGAACCATACCAGCTGCAGGCATAATTGATGTTGATTTGTCTCAAATACCTTTTCAAGGGTGGTTATGGGGTTTAGCAGCTGCTCTTTGTTACTCCTTATTTTTATATGTAAACGGAAAGACAACCGCAAGTATGACAACCTCTAATCGCTTAGTATTGGTTTCTTTCTTCGCTTTCATGACGACTGCGGCTTTTCAGTCTCCAGAAATTATTTGGAATGGCACTTTGTTTAACGAAGGACTGTGGATTTATGGTTTAGCATTGGGGTTATTTGGCATGATTATACCAGTTTTCTTATTCACAATTGCAGTGCCTAAAGTGGGATTAGGTATGTCATCCATATTGAGTGCTGTTGAATTGCCAATCGCGGTGATGGTATCAGTTATCCTCTTAAGCGAAACGGTTACAACTTTGCAAATAGCAGGTATTGTCATAATCGTTATCGGTATCAGTTTACCAACTTTGCTTGATAAAGATGGATTATTAAAAAATGTAAAAGCTAAATACAGAAAATCTGACAAAGTAGCAAAAGGATCTTCGATTTGAAGATCCTTTTTTTCATGTCAATTAAGCAATGTCATAGCAAAAGAATCATTAGGTCCTTTCTGTATTTATTTAATGACGTACTATTTTTTTGTTCATACGCTGTTCATATTGTTGTCATAGGCAGTACACCTTCATTGTATAAGCTATCCTTAGCGGTTTATGAAAGTAGCCGAGATAGATTGATAGGGAGAAGAAAGTATGAAAGGGAGGTGTGGCACGAGAAGAAAGGAAAACACAGTTATCGCTTGCTGTTCTATACCCTCGTGCCAAAATAATGAAAAAAACGATAACCTTTATAAGTAAAATAGTAGTAGGTTTAATTATAGCCATATTACTTTTATTAGCGGTTGTTTTCCTTGTTGATATTGTTTGTAGCAAAATGGAGCAAGGAAAACTAGAAACTTATGGTCAGTCTGTCACCGTAGATGGGAAAAAAATGAATGTCTTTATCCAGGGAGAAGGAGAAGAAACCGTCGTACTCTTACCTGGTTATGGAACAGCAGCACCAGCACTTGATTTTCAACTACTAGTAGATGAATTATCTCCATTTTACAAGGTTGTGGTCATTGAGCCTTTTGGTTATGGATTAAGTGCTCTTACCGAAAAAGAAAGAAGCACTGAGAATATTGTTAGTGAAATCCATGAAGCATTACAGCGTCTTCAAATTGAGCGTTATATTCTAATGGGCCACTCCATTTCAGGCCTTTACGGATTGGATTATGTGAACAAATATCCAAACGAAGTAAGTGCATTTGTCGGGCTGGATAGTAGTGTTCCAACAATAAGTGAAAGAAAGATTGAACCTTCAGTAATAACTACTTTAAAACTACTAAAAAAATCAGGTTTAGCTAGATTGCAGATGAAGCTTAGTGATGACCCATATGTCGAACTACCCTATGATGAGAAAACAAAAGAACAACTGAAAATTCTTAAGCTCAAAAATATGTATAATCTCAGCCAGTTAAATGAAGCTGAAATGATGTATGCTAACTTTAAAGCGGCTGAAAGTTTAATATTTCCTAAAAATCTTCCAGTTATTTTGTTTATACAAGAGAAGCATCCAGTAACGGACAAATGGATACCAGAGCATAAAAAACAAATAGCTAATTCTGTCCATGGGAAAGTGATGACATTTGAAGGGGATCATTTCTTATATCGTACAAAAGCAAAAGAAATCGTTGAAGACTTTAGAGAATTTATGAAAGAGATAAAGTGAATGTTCTAAGAAAGATTTTTCATTTCTAAATGGAAAAAAACAGATTTAATTATTGTATTGCTTAATAGTGAAGTATTTAGTGCGTATGAGCAGCAAGCATATTATTATAGACCTAATTATTAACAAATAACCATGCGCTCAAATGAGAACCTGGTCTTTTTTTGTGAACCATATGTTTTAATCCCAATGTTTAGATCTCAGAGCGGAAGTTATTTCCAAGGTTGCTACCCAAACCAAAATAATGACGAAAATTATAAATTAGTGGACTCCATTTATTTGGATCAATATGATTTTCGTCAATAATTATTTCTTCGTGGGCATGTACTTGTGTCGTTTGGGTCTCAACGATAGCAAAATTAGGAGAATAATCTGGAATACGTATATGTTTTACCTTTGCTTCGATTTGAATAGGACACTCCATAATTCGAGTAGGAATAACCGTTGTAGACCCAATAGGTGTTAAGCAACTAATATCACATTTCTCTTTTCTAAATGTAAAACCGATCTGTTTCTTAAAATCTGGAACTGGATTTTTTCCTGTGTAAGGAGCTAACTGTTCCACGTTTTCCCAGAGAGAGGGGTCTGGGATATTTATGACACATTCAGGATGATGTTCTAAGTTTTCAATTGCCTTTCCTCCAAGACCAATCCCTAAGATAATGCAATCTCCTAATACCCAAGAAGAAGATAAAGGGCTAATATTTACTGTTCCATCCTCATTTAACGTACTTAGTAAAATTACCGGAAATCCATAATATAAAATTTTAGGATTTATTATTTTGGTATTTGGCATTTGTTTCATTATTTTCATTTTTAGTTCCTCCCATAAATGTTTTCACTGTCAGACTCATTGTAAAATATAAACATTTCGACGTTCATCGAAGTGTTGATTACAAAATTGATACTTCAATCTATAATGTTGAGCAAAGGTATAGTTTCAAGTCTCCATATTGCGAAAGTCCTGAAAGTAACCAGTCCGACGCTTGATCATTTTGTACAAACTTATGAAGAAAAATTGTTACAAGTAGTAGCTTTATCTGAGAATCAAAGGCTTTCAGAAGCCTTCCAAATAAAATCCTTTTCACAAGAAATAGGAGATGATTTGCAAGAAATTGCTTTTAGGTAGAGGATAAAAGATAGAGAAATGAAATGAGTGAGGTTGATGGATCTTTGGGTATAAGAGGGAGGCTTCAACTTAATTGACAATGATAATCGTTATCGATAAGGTAGGGATAGGCGAGAGCCGTCATCCCTACCTTTTTATATTTTTGGTAATGAATAAGATGAAAACTATAATTCAACCCAACTACCGAGGACTACACCTTGAAAAAGCAATAACTTAATGTGGTACGTGCAGTTTGCTGTATGACAAATATTGGTTTTCCAAACAAATTATTATTGAAATGAGGTATATAAGTATGAAAATCGACGTAAATCAGCTTGCAGAGCATTTAGCAAACACTCCTTTCCAAGTAAAAGGAATCTATCGATATTCTAGAAATACAGGTGTACCTTCCGCGGATTATACAGATTCTTTTCCAGGATTTGTTTTTCCCCTTTCTGGAAAAATAGAATTTCAATTTAATGGCACCCCTTACATCTTTTCTCCAGGAAAAGTTGTACACGGGGGAGCGAAGATGAAACTAAATCAAAAAAATTTTGATGATGCAAATTGGGAATATATTCTGGTTTTGTACAGGATATGTACGGAGAATTTAGCAGAGACAAGTTTTTCACATCAGCATTTTGAATTACCGATAGGACAATCTCCTCGTCTAATCGAGTTAATTATGCGTCTATGGCATGTATATAATCAGCGTGGAGGTATATCAATGTTTCAGACAGAAATGCTATTTCGTGATGTACTGAATGAAGCATTATTATGTGTAGCTAATCGACAAAATAGCTGTGCGTCTCACACTCTATTCGAACGAATAACTACTTATATTCATGAAAACTATTATCAAAGCCTTTCCATTACCTCTCTTGCCGAACAATATAACGTTAATCGAAATCGACTATCCTATATATTTAGAAAGCATGCAGGGATGGGTCCAGCAGAATATTTATTAAACTATCGTATAAACATGGCTCAAAAAATGCTATTTACAAGTGATGTGCCTGTACAACAAATTGCAGAAACGGTGGGAATTACTGATCCCTTTTATTTTAGTAGAGTATTCAAGAAGCAATATGGTATCTCTCCTACTGAATATCGAGATAAGTTCATCAATAATCCATGCTAAGTTCACCAAGCTTCCATTCTCCGCCAAACATGACTTTACTATACTAAGTGTATATCAGAGATTTTATGTTGGAGGAATTTCAATGCAAAAGATTAAAGGACTGCTATTTTTAATGCTACTACTAGCAGGTATATTGGGAGGTTGTCATAAATCGCCTGCTGAAAATAAGGGGTTAACTACAGGAGACATATCTTCATCAGCAGTTAATGTAGAAGAAACTGCTTGGCCTAGAACCATTAAAGACGCCCTAGGTAAGGAATTTGTCATCGAGAAAGAACCAGAAAAAATTGTTTCATTATGGTATTTTTACCCTGAAATTTTAGTTGCATTAGGTGAGCCACCTGCAGCTTCTACTGATAAAGAATATTTATCCACTTTGTCTTATTTAAACGGTAAGCTAGATTCAACAGAGGAATTAGGCGATAAATTGTCTCCTAGTATTGAAAAAACGCTATCGATTGGTCCTGATTATATTTTAGCAACAGAACATCATGAAAAATTGTATGAATCCCTAGAAAAAATCGCCCCAGTCATTACGTTGCAATCACAGGACATCTACGAAGACTGGCAATATGGACTTCGTACAGTAGCCGAGATTATCGGAAAAGACGATGAGGCGGAAAAAGTAATTGATAAAATGATGAAAGATATCTCAACAGGACGTGAAGCATTAAAGTCAATTCAAGGAGAGTCTGTAGCGCTTATTTTGTCTTGGGACGGAAAAACGTTTAATGTTCTTGGTGAAGATAACCCTGTTTATACACTTGCTTTCGATAAAGAAAAGGGTTTGGGTCTAACACCAGATCATACATTTAAGGGGAATAATAATCAATTCGCTGCATTTGAAGGCATCTCAACTATTCAAGCAGACCATATTTTCCTTATCGGTGATATTACAAAAAAGGAAGCATTAATGAGTGAGTTAAATCAAAGCAATGTCTGGAATAATATGAATGCCGTAAAAAAAGGTAATATTCATTTAATGGATACTTCCGCTATTACAGGAGGTCCATTAGCTATCGAGTACGCTTTGCAAAATATAACAGAAGCCTTACAAAAGGGCGAATAATAGGAAAAAACCTTTTCCAAAAGTAAATAAGGAGAGATGAATATGCAAGATCAAGTTATCAATATAAATGAGAAATTATCCGAATTAAAGGAGCTTTGGTCACCGAAAATTATTGGTGAAATACACGATTTTCAATTCAAAGTGGTGAAGATTGCTGGGGATTTTATATGGCATGAACATCAAGGGGCTGATAAGGTATTTATTGTGCTCGAAGGGGAGATGTTTATTGCTTTTCGGGATGGTCAGGTGAAAATATCCAAAGGTGAGATGTTTATTGTTCCTGGAGGAGCGGAACACATGCCCTTTGCTGAAAAGGAATGCCATATTATGCTTGTGGAGCCTAAGGTCATGTAGGCATTACCAGAATAACAAAAAGAGATAGATGATTTTTTATCTTACCCCTTTAGATTAATCTAAAGGGGTATTTACCTTGGTAACAGTTCGTTATTAAGCTAAACCACCATTTACGAAGATTACTTGTCCATTTACCCAACGTGCTGGTCCTGCTAAAAAAGAAACAACTTCTGAAATATCCCTAGGTTCTCCTAGTCTTTCTAATGGTACAGCATTTGCTAAATTATGAATCTGTTTTTCATCTTTTCCATTGAAGAACAAAGGTGTTGCCGTTGGTCCAGGAGCTATTGTATTAACAGTTATATCTTTTCCTCTTAATTCACGAGCTAGAATCATTGAAATAGATTCAACAGCTGCTTTACTTGCTACATAAGCACCATAGTTTGGAAATTGGCTACGAGTAACAGAGGTAGAGAAATTAATTATGGAGCCACCTCTCCTTACTCGTTGTGCAGCTAATTGTGAGATAACAAATGTACCTCTGATGTTTGTGCGATGCATTTTATCTAAATCATTTAAATTCAAATCTGCAATTGGACTAAGTAACATGATTCCTGCTGTATTTATCACGACATCTATACCACCAAAAGCGTTTTCTACTTGATCAAAAGCCATACTCATTTCTATTTCATTTGCTACATCACCTCCCACACTTATAGCATGTCCTTTATCAGCTAATATTTCTTCAACTAATTCGTTAGCCTTTGATTCACTTGAAGAAAAGTGAACGCCAACTGCATAACCTTCTTGTGCTAATTTTGCTACAACATTACGTCCTATCCCTCCAGATCCGCCTAATACCAAAGCAACACGTTCATACATTTCTTTCACCATAAAATTCATCCTCCACAACCTGTTATTGAAAGTTACATTTTTTTAATTTTGTAACTTTGTTATTGCATATTACACATGTTATAGTTACATTGTCAACAAAATGTAACTATGAAGAAGCGAAAGGAGTATATTTAATGGCTATTCTTTCAGAAGAGAAGATTTTTTCTACGGCTGAAGCAATTATTTTAAGCAAAGGTATAAATAAAACAACATTATCAGATATTGCAAAGATGCTAGGCGTAACACATGCTGCGCTTTATAAACACTATAAGAATAAGGATGATTTGCTCCAAAAGCTTGCCCTTAAGTGGTTGGATAATACTTCTAAAGATTTGTTTGAATGGAGTCCTAAAAAAGGCGTTGATGCGGAAATCGCTTTACATGATTGGCTATGGCTTCTTCATGTCACAAAAAGAAATCTGTATCAAAATCATCAAAAAATGTTTCTGTTGTATACAAATTATATAGAAACAAATAAAGATTTAATTAAAGATCATCTCCAGCATCTTGCTAAAAAAGTTGAAGAAATTAGTGGTTGGGAAAATAAGGGGATGGCAGTTATTGTAGCTTTTACTTACTTCCATAATCCTTATTTTGCTGAACGGTGGAATCAGGGGGACCATCTACATTTGTTTGAACAGGTTTGGTCTGTTGTTAGTAGATCTCATTAAGTCTTGATCTTTCAAAGTAAGTACTGCTTGTTGTGCTTTTATGATCAAAATTATAAAACGGATTGGGAAATAAGCATTTCCCCAATCCGTTTCTTTTTATTATTAGATTCAGCTAAGGCAATCTATTTCTATAGGGGAGATAGGATAATGGGGTAAATGAAGAATTTGCAATCAAAGCATTCAGATACTCAATTGAATATTTCTAACGAGGCATAAATGGATAATAGAATCGTAGATGTAATTTCAGAAGGATAAAAATTTATGATTCAGTATATCATTATATCGAAAAAATAATGAAATCGGATTAGATTAAAAAGGAATTATTTGTAAATTTAATTGAAACAGCTACTTTTGCCGTTAAAGGTTATAGTATTTCTAAATTATAGAAATTTTTTATGAAAAGATTCCCTATATAACCAATGCAGTATTAAAATTACCTTATTTTTAGCGTTTATTTATTGGTAATGAAGTTATATTATTGTCTTGTAAAGCAAATTACAGTTTGATTGGGATATTTAATCATGAAAAATTTAGAAGAATGCTTTACATATAATTTGTTGAATTATTATTTGTGGGAACGATTTATACATATTTTTATAATTTTATAATTAAATAGCGCGATAATATTGTTCTCACAGAATAATATAATTTATTAATATTCTGGAGGAATATACTATGACAAAACAAAACAAAGGTCGTAAATTTTTCGCAACTACAGCTACAGCAGCACTTGTAGCATCAGCAATCGTACCAG